>DHWM01000147.1:2335-3519 GCA_002413185.1 Actinobacteria bacterium UBA5182 | reverse complement strand
TTGCCCGCGCCGTTGGGCCCGAGCAATCCGAAGATCTCGCCGGATCGAACCGACAGATCGAGCCCGTCGACGGCCTTTATGTCCCCCGGATAGACCTTGGTCAGGTCCTCGGTGACGATGACCGTGTAGTCCGTGCCCTGGCCTTGGTGCGCAGTCGACACTCGGCTTCGTCCTTTCCTTGGATCGGGTGAGCGCGTGGAGCGAATTCCAGCAGATACCGAGGGTATCTGGATGAAGCCCACGTTGCTCGGGATCGCCGGAAGGCCCACACTGCGGACCATGGATCCCTCAGATCGCGACGAGCTCATCGCCCGGTACGAGGACGGCCCCGAGGCGGTGCGCCGAGCACTCTCGGGCATCACCGATGGCCGAGCTCGACTCCAGCCCGGGTGTGAGCGAATGGACGGCACGCCAGATCGTTCACCACCTCGCCGACAGCGAGATGACCTCGGCCATCCGTCTCCGTCAGCTCTTGGCCGACGAGGATCCGGTGATCGTCGGCTACGACGAGGAGGAGTTCGCCCGCCGCCTCTTCTATGACGAGCGTCCCATCGATGCCTCGCTGGAGGCGCTCGGGGCGGCTCGGCGGACCACTGCCGAGCTGCTCCATCGCCTGAGCGAGGACCAGTGGGCTCGAACCGGCACCCACACCGAAAGCGGCCCCTACGGGGTCGAGACGTGGCTGCGGATCTACGCCGCGCATGCCCACGATCACGCCGAGCAGATCCGAAGGGCTCGCCAGTCGGCGCTCCACTGAGGGCTGCCCGGCTCACCACCAGCGAGCGCCGTCGAGTCGACCGGGTCCCGTTTCTCTACCGGCACACAGAGGGGCTGGCTTTCGGGAGCCGGCGCGCAGGGCTTCACGATGGCGTGCCCCTTGAGCTCGCCGCGAGCAGTAGCTGCATCGCCTGGCTCGCTACCGCCCGATGGTCGACCGAGCCGGGATCGAGCGCGGCATGGAGCGCGATGCCGTCGGCCGCCGCAATCAGCAGGAGCGCCATGGCCCTGGGATCGACCCAAGCCGGGAGGAACCCTGTCGCCCGCAGCTCCTCGGTCTGATCAGTCAGGAATGCCCGAAGCTCGGCGAACGTGGCGCGCACGGCCTGACCCAGCGAATCGTCGCGCGACGCCATCACCATCGCCTCCAGATACACCGGCAACATGTCCCTCGCCTTCTCGAAGGA
>DHWM01000147.1:860-2094 GCA_002413185.1 Actinobacteria bacterium UBA5182 | reverse complement strand
GTTCGCAGCACCGTGAGGGCGGGTTCCAGCCACGTGCGAATCGCCTCGAGGAGCGCCCGCGTGACCAGCTCGTCCTTGGAACCGAAGTGATACGTGATTCCGCCCAGGTTCACTCCGCTCTCTTGGGCGATTCGTCGTGAGGTCGTTCCGGCCAGTCCATACCGCTGCAGGCAGCGGATGGTCCCCTGAACCAGCGCCGCCGGGGTGTCCTCATCGCCCTTGCCTGGCTCAGTCATACGTATGTATGATACTGGTATGGAAGCCTTCGCGGCATCAACACAGGTTCGAAAAGCGCAGCGCCCGATCGCCAACATCCTGGCGTGGCTCGCCTTCGCCCTGGCGTTTGTCGCCTCGGCGGTGCTGCTCTTCGCTCCGACGGGCACGTCCATCGAGGGAGCTGCGGTGGCCCCAGGGTCGGCAGCCGTCCCGCACGTGACCCACCCAACCATCCTGCAGGCCAACGGATGGTTGGTCCTCATCCCGCTGGCTCTTCCCGTGCTCATCGCGGGTCTGGCGGCGATCCTCTCTGCGCGGTGGACGCGGATCGTTGCTGCGACGCTCATCGGCCTCTTTGTCTTTGTGGCAGCCGCCTCCATCGGCCTGTTCTACTTGCCGGCCTCCCTGCTGCTCCTCTTGGCTGCCGTCGGCCCGTGGAGCCGCGCCCCTGCTGCGGTGTCATCGGGTGCCATTGACGGCGTCACCACATGATCCTCGTCGCCGGCGGGAGCGGGTTCGTCGGATCCGCGGTGGTGAGGCGGCTCGTCTCGGCGGGCCAGGACGTGGCGGTCATGACCGCCCACTCGGATCGATCCGGACCGCGCATCCAGGAGCTCGGTGCCCGACCTGTAGAGGGAGACGTTCAGGATCTGCCCTCTCTGGCCGGCGCGGTCCGTGGCGCCGACGTCGTGATCCAAGCGCTGACGTTCCCGACGTTCCCCGTCGAGAAGCGCAGCAAGGGCTATACGTTCGAGCAGTTCGACCACATCGGTACCCGCGCTTTGGTGCAGTCGGCGGCTGAGGCGGGCGTCGCGCGATTCGTGTTCGTTTCCGGCGCGGGCGCCGCGCCGGACGCTGACAAGGTCTGGTTCCGTGCGAAGTGGGCCGGCGAGGAGGCCATTCGAGCAACGGGGATCGATCACGTGATCATCCGGCCGTCCTGGGTCTACGGCCCCGACGACCGGGCCCTCAACCGGTTCGTCGCCCTTCACCGCTGGCTTCCCATCGTGCCCGTCGT
>DHWM01000147.1:0-644 GCA_002413185.1 Actinobacteria bacterium UBA5182 | reverse complement strand
GGCCCGGCCGGGACCTACGAAGCGGGCGGACCCGACATCGTGACCATGAACGATGTCCTGCGAACCATGATGGACATCCGCGGCAAGCGGCGCCCCCTCGCTCACGTCCCCATCTTGCTTCCCAAGCTCGGCGGATTCCTCGTGCAGTGGCTGCCCAAACCGCCGTTGTCGCCGGACGCCGTCGACTTCCTCACCGGTGACGCCGTGGCCGATGTCGGTCCGCTGGTCGCGGACTTCGGTATTCGGCTCACCCCGCTCCGCGAAGGGCTCGCCACGTACCTCTAAGGCAAGGGGACCGGGCGCCTTGAAGGCTGTGCTCCAAGGCCGTACGGCCGAGCCCGGTCCCCGACTACCCACCCCCGGGTGGGGGGATGCCTCACCGCGCGATGTGATCCGGCTCAGCTGTACATCAGCGATCCCGGCGTGGTGAGCAGCTCGCCAGTTTCGAGCCACGTCTTCAGGCCGGAGAGGATCATGGGCCAGCCGCCGTAGAGCTCGTTGTTCGCGTCGTCGCGGAGCTGGTCATGGGTGACGGTCAGGTGGCAGGAGTCGCCGATCGGTTCGATCTCCCAGGTGACCCTCGAGGTTCCCTCGCTCTTCACGTCGTCGCTCCACAGGGCGACCATGCTCTGGACCAGCCGGCG
>DHWM01000075.1 GCA_002413185.1 Actinobacteria bacterium UBA5182 | reverse complement strand
GCATTTACCGAGAGCGGTGCTAGCCTCGCTTTCGAGATGGCCGAACGCTCGATCCGGTTCGTGGACGCGATCCTGGACGGCGACCCGATGTCGGGTGGGGACCGGACGATCCCGGAGTCTTCCGAAGACGAAGCCCTCGACGCGTACTCCCGGGTCATCACCGCCGTCGCCGAGCTTCTGATCCCCTCGGTGGCGAACCTCCGCGTCTCCCGAAGGGCAGTTCGAGGACCGCAGGTCGACGGGGGTGGAAGCGGGGTGGTCATCACCCCGGACGGCTTCATCCTGACGTCGGCGCATGTCGTCGTGGGGACCGACCGGGGAAGCGCCTCGTTCGTCGACGGGCGGGAGTTCGGTATCGACATCGTGGGCACCGACCCGCTGTCGGATCTGGCTGTGGTCCGGGCCGCCGGCTCCGAGCTCACCCCGGCCAGATTGGGAGACGCCGCCCGCCTGAGGGTGGGACAGCTGGTCCTGGCCGTCGGGAACCCTCTCGGGTTCGCCGGATCGGTCACGGCGGGCGTCGTGAGCGCGCTGGGACGGTCCCTTCCCACCCGGTCCGGCTCCGTGACCCGCGTCGTGGAGAACGTCATCCAGACGGACGCGGCGCTGCACCCGGGGAACTCCGGTGGGGCACTGGCCGACAGCGCCGGGCGCGTCATCGGCGTGAACACCGCCGTGGTCGGACCCGGCATCGGGCAGGGACTGGGGCTGGCCGTGCCCATCAACTCGACCACGAGACGGATCGTCGCCGCGCTCATGTCCGAGGGCCGGTTCCGCCGGGCATACCTGGGGATCGCCGGTGGGCCGCGCCCGCTGCCGCCCCGGCTGGCCCGGGAGATCGAGAGGGAGCGGGGCGTCGAGATCGTGCAGGTGGTGGAGGGAAGTCCGGCGGCCCGGGCCGGCCTTCGCCCCGAGGACCTCCTCCTGGACGTCGACGGATCCGTGATGGCGGGCGTCGACGACCTTCAGCGATTGATGGTGAGCGACGCCATCGGGCGGACCGTGGCCGTCCGGCTCTACCGCAACGGGCAGGTTCTGACCGTCGACGTCACCCCGATCGAGCTCACCACGCAGTAGCGGTCAGGGCTGCAGGCGCTCGGCCAGGTACTCGAGGGCCAGCGGATACCGGTACTCGATCGATCCGTGGCCCGCCTCGAACAGCTCGAAGTGGATGTCGGTGACGCCGATGTCCGCCAACGCCCGGCGGAATGCCTCGGCGCCAAGGTCCAGGAAGTATTCGTCACGTTTGCCCGCGTCGATGTAGATGGCCCGCATGGACCGCAGGCCGTCGGCGTGCTGCGGAACCATCCGGACCGGATCCCACGCCAGCCACCGCTCCCACACCTCCGGCAGGAGCTCGCCGGTGGCGACGTCGAAGGGCAACCGCACCGTGCCGTCCTGGTCCGCCGAGTAGCACGCCGCCATCGCCCAAGCGTTGACCATGAACTCGTCGCCGCTCTTGGTGAAGGCGGGGCGGCTCCGGAAGTCCTCCCAGAACCGGTCGAACGACCCCTCGTACTCGTCCCGAAGGACACGGGCGCACTCCCGGAACTCGGGCTGGTAGCACACCTCGAACAGAGCGTCGCCGGAATGCGTGGCCAGCCCTCCCCACAGGTCGGGCCGAAGCATCGGAGTGACCATCGCTCCGTACCCGCCGCTCGACTTCCCTGTGATCCCGCGATGTTCACGTTGGGCGAGCGTGCGGTAGTTCGAATCGACCCAGGGCACCACCTCTTCACACAGATACGTGTGGTAGCGCCCGGTGCCGGGGGAGTCCAGGAACTGGCTTCCCCCGAACGAGGTCCAGCAGTCGACCCACACCACGACGCACGGTGGGGCCCCGCCGGTGGAGAAGAGCTCGTCGGCAAGCTCCGGGAAGTTCTTTCGGAAGGCCGAACGGTTCCGCCACATGTCGATCTGGCCCGTCATCCCCTGGACGACGTAGATCGAGGGATACCGCCGTTCCGTGTCCTCGTCGTACCCGGGGGGCAGGTAGACCCACAGCGGCCGCTGGTCCGGATCGCCCAGCGGATTGCCCCTCAGAGCCTCGCTTCGGAAGGTCGTCCCGTCGAACCGTCCCGCGAAGTTGTGCGACCACGGATGCACCGGCAGACGACCGTTCAGTTCGAGCTGGCCCGGACCCGGATCACGCCCCGCCCCAGTTCGACCGCCCCCTCGTTGGCCATCTGCGAGAGCATCCGGCTTACCGTCTCCCGGGACAGGTGCAGGACGCCTGCAAGTTGGGCGTGGGTGATCCGAATGGGACCTGACCGGCCGTTCTGGAGGTTGTGGTCGTTCGCCAGCTCCGCCAGCAGCACCTTCAGTCCGACGTCGGCCGGCGATTGCGTCAGGATCGCCGAGCGCCGGATGGTCTGGAGGAGGCAGCTCCCGCTGCACTGCAGGATCCCCGTGGCGATCTCGGGATGGGAGCCGGCGAGCCGGTCGAACGCTGGCCGGGGGAGCGACAGCACCCGCGCCGGCTCGAGGACCCTCGCGCTCGCCAGGTAGCGCTCCTCCCCAAACATGGCCTCGTCGCCGAACGTGCATTCCGGGCCGACCACCTCGACCGTTCGATACACTCGCCGGCCGGGCGGTCGTGCCCGCAGCTCCACCGAGCCCTCGACCACCAGGTAGAGCGCGTCGGCCGGCTCGTCCTGGCGGTACACGGTGGTTCCAGCCTTCCGGGCGGAGGTGCGGCAGAACCGCTCCAGCTCCTTGAGTTGCGCCTCGGCCAGGAAGTTCCGCAGCCCGGTCTGGCGAAGCAGGGGCAGCGTATCGCCCGTCCCGTTCGTCTGATTCATGTCCATCTCGGCCCCCGTGGCATGTTTTCCCGCCGGTGTCCGGACCAAAACAAACCTACCGCCGGGTTCCCCGCACCCCCCGACCTGCGTGAACGTATCATCCACGGGGATGACGGGGATGACCGACGTCGCCGGGATCGGGCTCGCCGGCGGCCAGGGCGTTCGGGCCAGGCCGCTCACGCTGAAGGCCCCCGGATACCTCAGATCGAAAGCTGCGATGGCGTTCCTGGGGCGGCGGCTGATCCGGTGGGTCATCCAGATCCTTTCCACCGAGGGCATCAAGCAGTACTACGTGGTGGCCCACGGCAAGGAGAATCGCTACCAGATCAAGGTGCTGATCGGGTACGGCGAGGAGTTCGGTATCGACATCCAGTACTCCCCGGTCAAGTACGACGCCCTGTCGAAGGGGAGCGCGGACTCGACGCTCCGGATGCTCGAGTACTGGGATCTCGGCGGCACTGCGCTCATCTTTCCCACCGACTCGTTGATCGACTTCGACCTCGAACCCATGGTCCAGGCCCATCGAGACAGCGGGGCGGCCGTGACGATCGCTGCCATGACCCGGGCGCCGTCCGACGTCGCGGGGAAGTATGGAGTCATGCTGACCGACCCCGGTGGCAAGATCTTCTCCTTCGTCGAGAAGCCGACGGTCGCGGAGATCCGCGATCACTTCCCGGTCAGGGAGGAGCGGGAGTTCGAACGCCTGCCCCTTTTGACCAACGCGGGGTTCTACCTGGTGGAGGCGTCGGTCCTCAGGGAGGTCGCCGCCCATCCCCAGATCGCCCAGCTCCGGCGGACCCGGCTGGACTTCGGAAAGGACCTCCTGCCGTGGCTGGTTGGGCACGACTATCCGGTGTTCGCGCATCCGGTGCGGCGGATCGGGGACCTCGGCAACTTCCAGGACTACATCGACACCATGGTGGACGTGCTGCGAGGCGAGTTCGAATCGGTGCGCCGCCTGATGGGACCGCCGTTCGATCCCGAGAGGAACGTGTGGATCGCCCCCGAGTCGCTGTCGATGCGGGACTCGGACTCGCGACAGACCCTGTACGAGAAGTTGGAGGAAGGGCTGGTCACGATCGGGCCCGGCGTCAGGATCGGCCGCTACTGCGAGATCGGTCCGGGCGTGGTGATCACCGAGTCGAACCTCGACGACGACGTGGAGGTCCGTTCGGGTGCGGTCATCTCGCGCTCCCAGATCCGGGACGGCGTGATCCTGGGCCACGGGGCCCGCGTCTCGGAGACGGTGATCGGTTCGATGAGCGAGGTGCGCAGCGAACCCGGCCGGCCGACGGTGCTGGAGGACTATGTGGCACTGGGTGACGAGTGCGTGGTCTATCCGGGCGTGCAACTGAGGGGCGACATCTCGGTCTACCCGCGGCTGAAGCTCCCCGCCGGCATCCACGTCCCGCGCGGGACGGACATCACCGGGGCAGACGAGGTCCTGCGCTACCTGTAGCTGCTTCGAAAGAGCGGGATGGCCGCGAGCCGGTAGCATCGAACGCCTCATGCGCGTGGGACTGGCCTTGCCTCACTACGACTTCTCCTTTCCCGACGGCAAGCCGCTGTCGTGGGACCGGCTGCTGGAGGTCGCCCTGAGGGCAGAGTCGCTCGGGTTCGACTCGGTCTGGATCAGCGACCACTTCTGCCTTGAGCTGGGGCGCTACGGCGGCCCCGACGGTGTCCACGCGTCCATCGAACCGTTCACCGCGCTGGCCGCGTTGGCCGCGGCGACCGAACGCGTTCGGCTCGGCACGCTGGTGGCGTGCGCTCCCTTCCGCCACGTGGGCATCCTGGCCAAGATGGCCACCACCATCGACCTCGCCAGCCGCGGCCGGTTCGACCTGGGCCTCGGCGCCGGGTGGTACGAGGGCGAGTTCGAGGCGTTCGGCTATCCGTTCCCTTCCGTCGGCGAACGCTTCTCGCAGCTGGAAGAGCAGGTCGAGGCGTTGAAAGGGTTGTTCGGCGAGGGACCGGTGACCTTCGACGGCTCGCTGGTGCACCTGCAGGGCGCGTTCAACCGGCCGCGTCCGGCGCAGGCCGGCGGGCCGCCCATCTGGCTCGGCGGCAAGGGCGGGGACCGGTTGCTGCGGCTGGTGGCTCGGCACGGCCACGGGTGGAACTCGGTGTGGCGATGGACGCCGGAGGCGTTCGGAGCGCGGGCGTCGCGCCTGCGCGAGCTGTGCGAGGAGGCCGAACGCGACCCGTCGACCGTGGGGCTGTCCGTCGGGCTGTTCTCAGTGCTCGGCGAGGACGCGGCGGACGTGGCGGCGAGGTGGGAGGCGGCGCAGCGGTGGACGCCGGGCGGCGC
Source organism: Actinobacteria bacterium UBA5182 (assembly GCA_002413185.1). Lineage (GTDB taxonomy): Bacteria > Actinomycetota > UBA4738 > UBA4738 > UBA4738 > UBA5182. The sequence goes on along the minus strand of DHWM01000075.1, from coordinate 486 downwards.
GATGGACGGCGTGTCGGTCCAGGACTTCGCAGGCGACACCCTGACCGGGACCGTGGAGTCGTGCGTCGAACGCCTGTCCGCGTTCGCCTCGCACGGCGTGGAGGAGGTCATCCTGTCGTTCGGACCGCTCCCCTTCGCGCTGTTCGACGACGAACAGCTGGAGCTGGCCGGCGAGCGGCTCATCCCGCAGGCCCACGCGCTGTAAGTGGACTACGAGGGGGCGATCCTGACGGTCCTCCGGGAGGAGGCCGGTCCATTGCACTGGACGGTCATCCAGGACCTCGCGCTCAGGCGGGGCTACCTCGATCCGTTCACGCAGAAGGACATCCGCCGAAACCTCCTGGCCGCTCTCGCTGTGGCCACCCGGGAGGGCCGCGTGACCAAGGACGCCAAGGGGGTCTACTCGCTGCCCTCCTGACCTCCCACTCGACATGCCGAACGACCGGCTCCCGAACGGGCGTCAGCGGTACTTGATCCGGGAGAACT
>DHWM01000086.1:5946-6137 GCA_002413185.1 Actinobacteria bacterium UBA5182 | reverse complement strand
CGCGGAGGTCGAGGGCCTCGAAGCCCGGGAGGTCAAGTCGTGGGTCCGCCGTGAGTGGGCCCGCAAAGCCCGCGCCGAATGACCCTGACACTCGACACGTCCGCTCTGATCGCCCTGGCCAACCGGAGGGATCCCGGGCACGCGGCCGCCGCCGGCGCCTTGTCGAACGATCGCGGGCCGTATGTCGTTCC
>DHWM01000086.1:5477-5617 GCA_002413185.1 Actinobacteria bacterium UBA5182 | reverse complement strand
AGCGTGCAGACCTTCCTGGAGGACCTCGACGCGCGCCGGCTACTCCTCGACTGCGGCGAGGACGACCTTGCACGGATCGCGGAGCTGGTCGTTCGCTACGCCGATCTCCCGCTCGGATTCTCGGACGCGGCGGTCGTCGC
>DHWM01000086.1:0-5331 GCA_002413185.1 Actinobacteria bacterium UBA5182 | reverse complement strand
GACCGGCAAGATCGCGGTCAAGGTCATCAATCACTACGGGGACGAGGTACTGAAGGTCTACGAGACGAGCTTGAGCTCTCCGTAGGTCCCATTGAAGCTGAGGAAGCGACGGGCATCACGCGCGCCACCTCCCCCCAAAAACAACCCCCGCCAGTTCGCCGAAGCGAACGGCGGGGAGCATTGGACCCACACTGTACGAACTCATTCTCGCATCCGCCAATTCCCCATTCGGGGGATTCGGGCCCGGACTTGAGGGCGTCGACTGATGTCGGACTCCAGCTACTCCTCGGACCGGCCCCACGGCGGCAGGAGGTCTTCGAGGTCGTTCGTGCCCGGGTCCGGCCGCGGGTCCGACTCGCCGTCGTCGTCCTCCCACCGCCGTCCGTACTGGTCCGGGATGGCTCCCCACCCCCAATACGGCAGCGGCTTGGCCGGGACGATCCCGAGCGTCTCTCCTGGGTCGATCCGCTCCTCACCGACGGTGCACACGTGCATCCAGCTGTCGCCGAAGTCGAACTCGTACAGGAACCGCTCGCCCGGCGAGAGCCGGCTCAGCCGGGTGGAGCTCGCGTCGAGGGCTTCGTCCTGGCCGACCTCGAGATCGCCCAAGCCGAGCCGCTCGATCCTGGTGCCGTCCGGCCACAGGAACGCCCACAGGTGGGACCGGTCCCACCTGGCGAACGCGTCGTCGATGGCGTTCGCGAGCTGTTCGAACGTGTGGGTCCTCGATGCGGCGAGGATCCTCCCCGGACGAGGCCAGAACTGATCCGCGAGCCCGGACACAAGCTCGACCCGGATCGAAAGCCACGTTCGGGACATCAATCCCTCACTCGGCCCGTCAACCCTCCTCGAGGTGTCTGGTCGAGGATGACGACACCTCCACCACCAGGTCCGGGGCGCTCCGGACGAACCTCTCCTCGACCCTCGCGGCATGCTCCGGCCGCACGTAGAGGACGTCAGGCTCCAGCACTTTGTCGTCCGAGAGGTACACGTCCGTCGGCGCCGGGAACACCTGCCCGCCATGCGCTCCGCAATATGCGGAGAGCCTGTGGACGAGCTTGGCCACGACGGCCTGGTGAAGGGTTGCGAGCGCCGAGGTCACCACCAGCTCGCCGTCGAGGAACTCCCGGCGAAGGTTGTCGTCGGGGAACGCCTGCAGGTCCTCGTACGTGAGGCCGGTCGTCTTCGGCTGGGTCGCCATCGCTCACCTCCCGCGTCCACCATCGGAAGATGGGGCAAGCCTACGACATGGCCCGCTGCCCTGAATCAAGGCCACGACCGCCTCGCTCGCGCGAGTTCCCGAGTTCAGTCGAGGCCGAGCACGGTACGGATGGCCTCATCGACCCCCCAGAGCTCCTGCTGGCTCAGGTCGCCGGCGAGGTCGCCCAGCCTGCCTGTCTCCACGCCGCCGAGCTGCTCCACGAGGACCTTCGTCGTTCCTTCCGCCATCACGACCTCGGGGTCGAAAGGACGCCGGGCGGGCGCTCCGCGATGTCGGGGCGACGACGACCACGGACCGGGGAAGAAACGCGTCCGACTGAACCACGACCCCGAAGCGCTTGCCGTGCTGTCCGTGGCCTCGGCCCTTCGGGAGGGTGAGGGCGTAGACGTCACCCCGGCGCACGAAGCGCCTCCATGAGCGCCGCCACGGCTGTCTCCATGAGAGGGCCACCACCGCTGCCCTACACTCCGAGGACCATGCCGGTCTGTCCCAACTGCGGCGAGGACAACCCCGCTCGCGCCCGGTTCTGCCTGAGCTGCGCGTCGCCCCTGGCCGGCGCGTCGCCCGCCACGCGCAAGGAGCGCAAGTTCGCGGCGGCCCTGTTCGCCGACGTGGTCGGATCCACCGCCCTCTCCGAGAAGGAGGACCCCGAGGTTGTCCAGGCTCTGATCAACCGGGCCTTCGACCGCCTCTCCCACGAGCTGGAGCGGTTCGGGGGCGTGGTGGAGAAGTTCATGGGCGACGCCATCCTCGCCGTGTTCGGCGTCCCTCAGGCCCACGAGGACGATCCCGAACGAGCCGTGCGCGCAGCCATCGAGATGCAGGCCGTCCTGGGCGAGCTGAACCGCGCGTTCGCCGCCGAGGGCAAGCCCCGCCTGGAGATGCGGATCGGGGTGGAGGCCGGCGAGGTCCTGGTCGACGTGGACCGGGTCACCGGGCCGAGGGAGCGCATGCTCACCGGCGACGCGGTGAACACCGCGGCCCGGCTGCAGTCCGCGGCCGAGCCGCCCCAGGTCCTGGTCGGCCCGGCGGTGTACGCAGGGACCAAGGACGTCATCGACTACCGGGAGCTCGCCCCGCTCACCCTCAAGGGCAAGGAGCACCCCGCACCGGCCTGGCAGGCCATGCGGATCAAGGCCCGGCGCCGGGGCGAACGCCCCCGCCTGGGACTGGAGGCCCGCCTGATCGGCCGGGACGAGGAGCTGGCCATGCTCACCCAGACGTTCCACCGCGTCGAGTCGGAGGGCCGGCCCGCGCTGGTCACGATCCTGGGGCCGGCCGGCGTGGGCAAGTCGCGCCTCTCCGCCGAGCTCCTGGCATACCTCGAGTCGCTGAAGACCCTGGCCTACTGGCGGAAGGGACGCTGCCTCGCCTACGGGAACGTCAGCTATTCGGCCCTGGCGGACGCGGTGAAGGCGCAGTGCGAGATCCTGGAGGACGACCCCCCGGAAACCGCCGCCGAGAAGATCCGAACGGCCGTCGAGGAGCTGTTCGGCGACGCCGAGATCGTCCCCCAGGTCCGGGCGCTGGTGGGGGCGGCCGAGGACGCCGCGACGTTCAGCCGGGAGGACCTGTTCGACGCGTGGCGGCGGTTCCTCGAGCGCATGGCCGGACGGCTGCCGCTGGTGCTGGTCCTGGAGGACATCCACTGGGCGGACGCCGGCCTGCTCGACTTCGTCGACCACCTGGCCGACTGGGCTCAGGGCCCGCTCCTCGTCCTCACCCTGGCCCGCCCAGAGCTCCTCGACCTCCGGCCGGGCTGGGGCGGCGGGAAGCGGAACTACGCCGCCATCTACCTGGATCCGCTCAATCCCGAGGAGAACGGCGCGATGCTGGAGGACCTCCTGGGAGGCGCCCTCCCCGAGGACCTCCGGGCGCTGGTCGCCGAGCGGAGCGAGGGCAACCCGCTGTACACCGAGGAGATCGTTCGCATGCTCATCGACCACGGCGTCCTCCGGGCGACCCAGGCCGAACGGTACGAGCTGGCCCAGGCCGTGGCCGAGGTGGAGGTCCCCCGTTCGATCCACGCCCTGATCGCCACGAGGCTCGACGGGCTCCCCCAGGACGAGAAGGAGCTCCTCCAGGACGCCGCCGTGATCGGACGGGCCTTCTGGGCCGGGGCGGTGGCCCGCCTCTCCGGCGCCGAGGCGGGCGCGGTTCGAACGTCCCTCGGCCGCCTTCGGGTCAAGGAGCTCATCACCCCCCGGGAGCCGCCGGTGTTCTCCGGCGAACTGGAGTTCGCCTTCCGCCACGTCCTCATCCGCGACGTGGCCTACGAGTCGCTGCCCAAGGCCCTGCGGTCAGCCAAGCACGCCGAGGTGGCCCGGTGGGCGGAGGAACGAGCCGGGGACCGGGCGGACGAGCTGGCCGAGGTCATGGCGGCGCACTACCTCCAAGCCATCGCGTACCGCGAGGAGCTGGACGAGCAGCCCGATCCCGAGCTCGACGCGGCGGCCTGCAGGTGGGCGACGGCGGCCGGCGGCCGCGCCACCGGGCTTTGGCAGCAGACGGAGGCGTACCGCTGGTACCGCGAGGCCCTTCGCCTGGGTCGCCGAGGTGGCCTCCCGTCAGACGAGCTGGCCCGGCTGACCGAGGCGGTGGTGTCCGCCTCGATGGGATTGGACTCGTTCGAGGAGAGCCGCCAGCTTGCGCTGGCCGGCTTGGACCTCTTCGAATCGATCGGCGACGAGCGCGGGATGGCGCGGATGGAACGAGATCTCGCCGCGGCTGCGTTCAACCTGGGCGAGGAACGCGAGGTGCCGGGCTGGTCCGAGCGGGCCATCGGCCGGCTCGAGCGCTCGGGTGATTCCGTCGAGCTGGCCTCGGTCCTCGACTTCTTCGGCAACTTCCTCAGGCGGCAAGGCCGGGAAGAGGAGGCCGAGCCGCTCCTGGAGCGCTCCTTGGCGATGGCCACCCGCCTGGGCGAACGCATCATCGCCGGTCAAGCCGCCCTCTCGCTGGGCATCGTGCTCATTCACCTCGGCGACGTCGCCCGGGGCATGGAGATGACCGAGCGAGGCTACGCGGCGGCCCAGGACACCGGCGAGCTCGAGCTGCTCCTCCGCGCATCGAACAACCTTGTCTCCCTCCTGATGGATTACGCCCCCGACTACCCTCGCGGCTGGGACACGATCTGGCGGGGCATCGAGTTGTCCAAGCGGTCAGGGCGACGCGACTACGAGGGATGGCTGTGGCAGAACGCCGGGAACTACGCCTTCGACCAGGGCAGGCTCGACGTCCTCGACCAGGTCGCCCGGATGACCCTGGAGATCGGCGAGAGCCTCTCCTACCAGCACATCCTGCAGAGCTCCGGCTATTACCTCGCCATCGGCGAATTCCTGCGGGGGAACCTGGCCGCCGCCGAGCAGGCCCTGGCCGGTTCGTTCGCCGCGAGACACGAGCTTCAGGCCCTCCCGTACATCTACTCGCTGCAGGGCGACATCGAGGAAGCGAAGGGCCAGCAGGAGGCGGCCCTCGACGCCTATCGACAGGCGGTCGAGTCGGTTCATGGCGACCTGATGCTCGGTATGGTGGATGAGGCACTCGGGAAGCTCGTGCGGACGCTGGCCCTGGCCGGGCGGGCCGAGGAGGCCGAGCCGGCCATGGCCGACCTCCGGCGCATCGCCCGAGGAAGGCCGAACACGGAGGCGTCCGTCGCGTGGGCGGAGGCGATGATGAGCTCGGATCCCGAGGCGCGGGTGGAACGACTTCAGGCTGCCATCGAGGGCTTCCGCAGCGTCGGCCGCGTGGTCGACGAGGGCCGGGCGCGCTTGGATCTGGCCCGCATCCTCGACGCGACGGGCGGGGACAGCACCTCGGAGCGGCAGCGGGCCACGGCGTTGCTCGAAGAGCGGGGCATCAGGGTCTTCACCTCCCGCATACCGAGCGCGGCGGACGCCTCGGGGGCGGCGGGCGGCATGGATCGACCGGATCCCGGGTAACGCGCCACCCAGGAGGCTTCGCTTATGCGCTATCGAACCCTCGGCTCCTCAGGACTCATGGTTTCGGTCGTCGGCTCGGCGGGAACAACTTCGGGGGATCGGGCTCGACGAGACCCGGGCCCTCGTCGACACCGCCGACATCTACGGCAACCGGGGCGGGAGCGAGAC
>DHWM01000067.1:7997-15975 GCA_002413185.1 Actinobacteria bacterium UBA5182 | reverse complement strand
CGGCTCGAGAAGGTGCTCCAGGACGCCGGGATCAAGCTCACCTCGGTGGCCTCGAAGACTCTCGGCGTCTCGGCCCGGTTGATGCTGGACGCCCTGGTAGCCGGGACGCACGATCCCGATGTCTTGGCCGATCTGGCCAAGGGGAAGCTCCGGGCCAAGCTCCCCGAGCTGAAGGAGGCCCTGGAAGGACGGTTCCGCACCGAGCATCACGGCCTGCTGGTCGGTCACATCCTGGCCCACATCGACTACCTGGACGAGACGATCGCCACCCTGAGCTCGCGGATCGAGGAGGTGATCGCCCCTTTCTCCAAGCAGGTGGAGGGGCTTGACACCATCCCCGGCGTGAACCGGCGGACCGCGCAGGTCATCATCGCCGAGATCGGGGTGGACATGGCCCAGTTCCCCTCCGCCGGCCATCTTGCCTCCTGGGCGGGAGTGTGCCCCGGCAACAACGAGTCCGCTGGCAAGCGCAAGACCGGCAAGACCCGCCCTGGTCCGAAGTGGCTCCGCAAGGGGCTGACCGAGGCGGCCAAGGCCGCGGCCCGAAGCAAGGGCACGTACCTGGGGGCCCAGCACGCCCGGATCAAGCGTCGGCGGGGACCAGCCAAGGCCACGGGCGCAACCCGCCATTCCATCATCGTCGCCGCGTACTACATCCTTCGCGATGGCGTCACCTATCACGAGCTCGGCGCCGACTACTTCGACCGTCGGGAGTCGACCGAACGACACGTCCAGCGGCTTGTTCACCAGCTCGAGCAGTTGGGACAGAAGGTCATCCTCCAACCAGCCGCCTGACCCAAAAGGAGGGCACCAGGCGTATTTTCATCCTAGGCGGAAAGGAACCGGGATGGTCGGTCCCACCTAGATGTCCCAAGCGCGCCCGACGCCTCGGAGATAGTTCCGGCCGCCGGCAGGTCCTCGACAGATTCACGTGGATTTCTGTGACCCGCCGCGCCATTGGCCTCCATCAGCGTCTCCTGGGGGACCGGAAAGCTGTGACCTGACCGAGCCGGACGCGAGGGAGGAGGGGAGGGACACTCCCCTCCTCCCTATTGCGGTGCCGGCTTTCAGGCCGCCACGGCCATGCGTGGCGGCCGGTGGAGCAGCTTGCCCGGCTTCCACGGCGTTCCCAGCGCCGGGAGGACAAACCGGTCCAGACCGATGTAGCCGGCGTTTCTCCAGGCGAGGATCAGGAAGACCTCGATCACGAAGAACACCGGGTTCACGCCAGCCACGCCGGCCAGTCCAAATGAGGTGCTCAGGATTCCGGCGAAGAAGGCGGCCACCCCAGTGAAGAGCCCGAGGATTAGGGCGGCTCCGATCACGAACTCGCCGAGGGCGATCGCCGGCGCCAGAACGCCTGCCCCGCTCCGCTCGATCCAGCGGAGGAACGCCGCGTACCACCCGTAGTTGACGGCCGCGTGGGGGCCTTTGGCCTGCGTGAGGGCGAACCCCGCGAATCCCTTCAACCCGGCCGAGGTCCGGAGCCAAGACCCTGAAGTGAAGGCCCAGTGCCAGCCGCCTTCGGTGCCGGTGATCTTCTCCCACCCCGCGTGCACCCACTGGTACCCGATGAACAGCCTGGCGGCGAGCCACAGGTAGGACGCCGCAGGCGAGGCGAACAGGACCCGAGCAACCTTCGGCTCCTCGATGTGGACAGTCTCTTTCATCTCACCCTCCTCTCTCACTGACCCCCAGTGTGGCGGGCGCAGGAGCGGTTTCCCTGGGCCGGATGGCCCTGCTCCGGATAGGACTCCCGAGGACCCGACGGGACCGTCGGGCCCAAGCCGGCGATCACGCCCCGGGCGTGGTGGTGTGGCGGGCGAGGTAGGCGGCGGCCTCGGCCCGGCGGGCCACCTCGAGCTTCGACAGGATCGATGAGACGTAGTTCTTCACGGTCTTCTCGGCCAGGTGGAGTTCGTCCCCCACCTCCTTGTTCGTCCTGCCGTCGGCGACCAGGGCGAGGACGCGCTCCTCCTGGGGGGACAGCCGGGCCAGCTTCTCGTCCATCATGAGGTGCTTGCCTTTGCGGAGCCGGTCCAGGACCGACTTCGTTACTGCCGGGTCCAGCGGGCTCTGCCCCCGTCCGACGGCTCGGATGGCCCGGACCAGCTCGCCGCTTTGGATCTGCTTCAGCACGTAGCCGGACGCCCCGGCCAGATCGAGGCGAACAGAGCCTCGTCGTCGGCGAAGGACGTCAGCATCAGGACCTGGATTTGGGGACGCTTCGCGCGGATCTCCCGTGTCGCCTCGATCCCGCTGCCGTCGGCCAGCCTGATGTCCATCACCACGATGTCGGGGCGGGCCCGTGCGGCCTCCTCGAAAGCATCGCGAACGGTGCCCGCCTCCCCCGCAACGACGATGTCGTCGGTGGCCTGCAGGAGCGCCCGGATTCCATTGCGGACAACCTCGTGGTCGTCCACGAGCAGGACGCGCAAGGGGACGCCGGTCACGACGACATGCTCGCAGGAGGGGATAGCTCCCTCAAGCTCCCGCCCCGACGACTGGGGGGTCGGTTCCGAACCCACTCCTCGCCTCCTGCTCCCGGGAGCCCACCTCGGCCAGGAGCTCCTCGCAGCGACGGCGCGCGTCCTCGGCCACGCCGGGGACCCATGCAGCCGGATCGTGGGCCAAGACCTCCTCGACCGCTCCGGCCGGGACCGGGAGCTCGAGGTAGTAGCGAACGAACATGTCGCGAGCATCCGGGGTCGAAGGCTCGCCTACAACCGCCAAAGGTCCTTCGGCATTCGGGCCGTTCGACTCAGGACGAGCCACGACGTGCCATCGATCCTTGTTTCACCAGAGGAGTCGTGAGAGGGAGGGGACGCGGTGAACGTGGAGAGGGATTGGATGTTCAGAACCATCATGTTGATGATGGTGGCCGCCGTGACGGTCGCACTGGTATACGACGGCACGGCCCGCCGCACCACACCGGCCACCAGGATCGCCGCTGGCACGGACACCGCCACAGCCACGTCCGCCCCGGCCTCCGGGTACCAGCCGGTCACCAGGAACTTCGTCATCACTGCCGTCCCGCTGTGGGTGCACGAGGAGGAGGGCACCTTCGACTACCTGAGGCAGGACTTCGGCAAGAAGGGGGTCCTGGCAGGCAAGGAAGTCTGGGGATGGTCCCCCAGCAGCATCACCATATTCGAAGGAGACACGGTCAACGTCACGGTGGTCAACCCCTCCAGCGACGACCACACGTTCACCGTGCCCGAGCTCGCGTACAACCTCGCCGTGAAGGCGTTGTCCACGGCGAAAGGGACGTTCCTGGCGAAGAGGGCCGGGCTCTTCTCCTTCGTGTGCGTGGTCGCCGAGCACATCCCGTACATGTGGGGCCAGGTCGTGGTTCTGCCCGACAGCGCCGCTCCGCAGGATTGACGCGCTACAGGGGAAGGAGGACCCGGACTGTGGTGCCGCGGTCCGGGCCGGTCTCGATCTGGATCTCACTGCCCAGCGCCCCGGCCCGCTCCCTGATGTTGCGGAGGCCCTGCCCCGCCGACGAGGTCGTGGAAGGGTCGAATCCCCGTCCGTCGTCGTCGATCTCAAGGATGGCCCTCGTGTCCACGGCGCGCAGCGTCAGCCGACATGTCGCAGCGGAGGCGTGACGCCCAACATTGGAGAGCGCCTCCCGAGCGAGTTGGACCACATCGCCGGCCCGCGAGCTGAGGCGCGCCGCGACGTCTGGATCGACCTCGGCCACGGCCACCACGCCAGTCCTGCCCTCGAACTCCCGCACCAAATGATGAAGAGCCTGGTCGAGCTGCCTGTCTGCCAAGATGCCCGGCCGCAGGCCGAAGATGTAGTTGCGGAGATCACGGATCACCTGATCAAGCTCATTCACGGCGGTCCCGATCCGATCTTCGATTTCGGAATCCTGACTGAGACTGGCCGTGGCCTGGAGGCCCATCCCCGCGGCGAACAGCGACTGGATCACACCGTCGTGGAGCTCCTTGGCGATCCGCTCACGTTCATCCATGACGATCAGTCGCTGCAGCTCGCGCTGGGCTCGCCCGTATTCGATGGCTACCGATGCCTGCCCCGCGAAGGTCTCCACGAGTGACAGATCTTCGCGGGAAAATCGCCGGCCCAGCGGCCGGTTCGCGATGGCGAGAGTGCCGAAGGCGCTCCCCCGGATCGAGAGCGGGACGAACATCGCCGGGCCGATCTCTCCAGACTGGATCATGGGCTGGTACGCACGGCTCTCCGCCGAGGCGTCCTCCAGCAGGGCCGGGGTTCCGGTTCTGATGACCTCTCCTGACAGGGAAGAGTCCACGCGGAACTCCAAACCACGCACCGCGTCGGCGTTCTCTCCGTCGGCAACCTGGATGACGAGCCATCCGGCACGGGATGCGGGCACCGCGATGGTCGCCAGGTCCGCTCCGGCCACCTGGCGGGCCTGCCGGGCCATCAGCTCCAGGACCTCTCCTGGAGGCGCTCCCGACAGGATCGCGGTGGCACTCTCTCTCACGGCCTCCAGGCGCCGCTCACGCTGCCGGGCTTGCTCGTACAGAGTCGCGTTCTCTACGGCCACTCCGGCCTGAGCTGCGAGGACCTCGAGGGCCCACTGGTCCTCGTGGTCGAAGTCCGCCCCGGCACGCTTTTCCGTCAGGTAGATGTTGCCGAACACCGTGCCCCGAGCCTTGACCGGCAGACCGAGAAACGTGCGCATGGGGGGATGGTTGGGAGGAAATCCCACCGAGCGGGGTCACTTTGGATGTTGTGAAGCCGGAGAGGCCGAGCCTCATGAATCAGTACGCCGAGGATCCCCCGACCCACCGGGACATGGCCGATCCGGCGGCGTTGCTCCTCGTCGATACCGGTGGTGATCAACCGGCTGATGGTGCCGTCCGGGCCGAGCACCCCCAGCGCTCCGTAGGTCGCCTCCGTAACCTGCACTGCCAGCTCGACGATGCGCTGGAGCACGCTGTCGAGAGAGAGCTCCGAGGAGAGGGCGAGTCCGGCCTCCACCAACATGTCGCGGCGCTCGACATCCGATCGCATGTCTCTGAGGGTATCCGGGACGGCTGCGCTGCGGCTACCTTGCGCCGTCGTGAACCCCCCTCCACTCCGGGTGGAGCGCCTGAGCTGCCTCTCGTCGGATAGCCTCGCTTCACCCTTGGGGTCGGTCTTCGCTGTTAACGTAAATCACACCCGCGGTGCCGCTGGCTCCCACTTCCGGGGACCGGCATTCCGCGCAGTCCCCGCCGGGCACAATCTGAACTCATGGAGCCGAAGCAAGGCACGCGAAGGGTCGTCATCGAGGGCGTCTCGCCCGAGGTGGATTGCGGTCGGTTTCCGTCCAAGCGGACCGTGGGCGACCGGGTCCACGTCGAGGCCGACATCTTCGCCGACGGGCACGAGGAGCTGGGCGCGGTCATCCGTTACCGCCGCGAAGACCAGGCCGAATGGACCGAAACGCCACTGCGCGAACTGGGGAACGATCGGTGGCGAGGGCACTTCGACGTCCCCGACCTGGCTCGGTACCGGTACACCGTCGAGGCGTGGGTTGACCGGTTCGCCACGTGGTACCGGGACCTGGGGAAGCGGCTGGAGGCCGAACAGGACGTCTCAGTGGAGCTCGTGATCGGGGCGGACCTGGCGGAGCACGCCGCCGGCAGCGCGTCCGGCCGCGACGCTGCGACGCTCCGCCGATGGGCCAGGCGCCTCCGTTCGGACAGCGAGAAGCAGTCGCCTCCCCCCGGCGTCGATCCCTACCCGAAGCTGGCCGCGTTGATGGCCGCGCACCCGGACCGCACGAACGCCGTCACCTACGGCAGGGAGCTGCGCCTGGTGGTGGACCGGGAGCGGGCCAGGTTCAGCACCTGGTACGAGCTGTTCCCGCGCTCCACCGGCGAGGGCGGCCGCCACGGGACGTTCGGCGACGTCGAGAAGCGACTGGCCTATGTGGCCGAGCTCGGGTTCGACGTGGTCTACCTCCCGCCCATCCACCCCATCGGACGGAGCTTCCGGAAGGGTCGCAACAATTCGGTGGCCCGGTCGCGACGGGACCCGGGGAGCCCGTGGGCGATCGGGGCGAGGGAGGGCGGCCACACGTCCATCCACCCGAAGCTCGGGACGATGGAGGACTTCGAACGGATGGTGGAGACGGCCGGCCAGCTCGGCATGGAGGTTGCCCTGGATCTGGCGTACCAGTGCTCCGCGGACCACCCCTACATCCAGCAGCACCCGGAATGGTTCCGGCATCGCCCCGACGGCACCATCCAGTACGCGGAGAACCCGCCGAAGAAGTATCAGGACATCTATCCGATGGACTTCGGCACCGGCGCGTGGCGGGAGCTGTGGGAGGAGCTGAAGAGCATCGTGGACTTCTGGATCGACCACGGGGTCCGGATCTTCCGGGTGGACAACCCGCACACCAAGCCCTTCCAATTCTGGGAGTGGATGCTGGGCGACGTGAAGGCCCGCCACCCCGACGTCCTGTTCCTGTCCGAGGCGTTCACCCGGCCCAAGGTGATGCACCGTCTGGCCAAGCTGGGATTCGACCAGTCGTACACCTACTTCACGTGGCGGAACACCAAGCAGGAGCTGATCGAATACTTCGGCCGGGACCTCCCTGCGGTCAGGGACTTCTTCCGGCCGAACCTGTGGCCCAACACGCCCGACATCCTGACCGAGCAGCTCCAGGCCGGCGGGCGACCCGCGTTCGTGACCCGACTCATCCTGGCCGCCACGCTCGGAGCGAGCTACGGGATCTACGGGCCGGCGTTCGAGCTGTGCGAACACGTCCCGCTCGCCCCCGGCAAGGAGGAATATCTGAACTCCGAGAAGTACGAGATCCGGGAGTGGGACCTGCACCGGGAGACGTCGCTGGCGCCGCTCATCGCGAAGGTGAACCGGATCCGGCGGGACAATGGCGCGCTGCAGCGCGACGAGGGGCTTCGTTTCCACCGCGTCGACAACGACCAGCTGGTGGCGTACAGCAAGGCGACCGAAGACGGGTCGAACGTCATCCTGGTCGTGGTGAACCTCGACCCGAAGTGGGTGCATTCCGGGTTCGTCACGCTGCCGCTGGCCGACCTGGGGATCGACCCCGTCAGGACGTTCGAGGTCCACGACCTCCTGTCCGGCTCGCGGTTCCCGTGGCGGGGACCGGTGAACTACGTGGAGCTCGACCCGAAGACGCTCCCGGCCCACGTCTTCGCCGTCGAGGGCAGCAACCAGGAGCGCGCGCGCGAAAGGCCGAAGGGGGGCCGGCGATGAGCACGGAAGCCCGCCGCGACCACGATGCCAGGGCGGGGACCTCTCGGGTCGTCGCCGGGGAGCATTCGCTGTGGTACCGCGACGCCATCATCTACGAGGTACACGTCCGGGCGTTCCAGGACAGCAACGCCGACGGCATCGGCGACTTCCGAGGCCTGATCTCGCGGCTGGACTACCTCCAGGACCTCGGCGTCACGGCGATCTGGCTGCTGCCGTTCTATCCATCGCCGCTCAAGGACGACGGCTACGACATCGCCGCCTACAAGGACATCCACCCTTCGTACGGCACGACGAGGGACTTCCGGATGTTCCTGCGGGAGGCCAGGCGACGGGGCCTCCGGGTCATCACGGAGATGGTCCTGAACCACACCTCGGACCAGCACCCCTGGTTCCAGCGAGCCCGGCGCGCCGCGCCCGGCTCGCCCCAGCGTGACTTCTACGTATGGAGCGACACGCCGGAGCGCTACCGCGAGGCCAGGATCATCTTCAAGGACTTCGAGTCGTCGAACTGGACCTGGGACGCCGTGGCGGGCGCGTACTACTGGCACCGGTTCTACTCCCACCAGCCCGACCTCAACTACGACAACCCGGACGTCCAGCGGGCGGTGCTTCGAGCCATCGACTTCTGGCTGGACATGGGGGTGGACGGGCTTCGCCTGGACGCCGTCCCCTACCTCTTCGAGCGCGACGGCACGAACTGCGAGAACCTCCCGGAGACCTACGCGTTCCTGTCCGAGCTCCGGGCCCACGT
>DHWM01000067.1:7416-7769 GCA_002413185.1 Actinobacteria bacterium UBA5182 | reverse complement strand
ACCGCTGCCACATGGCCTTCCACTTCCCCCTGATGCCGCGGATGTTCATGTCGATCCGGATGGAGGACCGGTTCCCCATCGTCGACATCCTCAGCCAGACGCCGGCCATCCCGGACACCGCCCAGTGGGCGCTGTTCCTTCGCAACCACGACGAGCTCACGCTCGAGATGGTCACCGACGAGGAACGCGACTACATGTACAAGGTCTATGCCGAAGACCCCCAGGCCCGCATCAATCTGGGGATCCGGCGGCGGCTGGCGCCACTTCTGGGCAACAACCGGCGACTCATCGAGATGATGAACGGGCTGCTGTTCTCGCTCCCCGGCACCCCGGTCATCTACTACGGCGACGAG
>DHWM01000067.1:0-7210 GCA_002413185.1 Actinobacteria bacterium UBA5182 | reverse complement strand
GGGATGGGCGACAACATCTATCTGGGGGACCGCAACGGCGTGCGCACCCCCATGCAGTGGAGCGCCGACCGCAACGCCGGGTTCTCCCAGGCGAACCCCCAGAAGCTCTACCTCCCGGTGGTGATCGATCCCGAGTACCACTCGGCCGCGCTGCACGTGGAGGCGCAACAGAACAACCCGCACTCGCTGCTGTGGTTCATGAAGCGGCTCATCGCGCTGCGCAAGCGGCACAAGGCGTTCGGCCGCGGCTCGCTCGAGTTCGTGTATCCGGAGAACCGCAAGGTCCTGACGTTCTTCCGAACCCATGGCGACGAACGGATCCTGGTGGTGGCGAACCTCTCCCGGCAGGCCCAATACGTCGAGCTGGACCTGTCCGCCTACCAGGGCATGATCCCGATGGAGCTGTTCGGCCACACGGAGTTCCCCCGGATCGGGGAGCTTCCCTACTTCCTCACCCTGGGTCCGTACGCGTTCTACTGGTTCGCGCTGTTGCCACAACGGGCCGGGGACGGGCCCCAGCCGTATTCGCAGAGCGCGCTGCCCACCCTCGAGGTCGAAGGGGACTGGGACCTGATCTTCACCGGGCCGGCCAGGGGCACTCTGGAGGAGCTCCTCCCCGGGTACCTCCAGTCACGACGGTGGTTCGGAGGGAAGGGCCGCCGGGTCAAGACCGTCGAGGTGGTGGACGCGATCCCCGTGCCGGGGGCCCCCACGGAGAGCCGGGAGCCGGAAACGGTCGCGTTCGTCACGATGCTGCACGTCGAATTCAACGAGGGCGACCCCGAGACGTACGTCCTGCCGCTGGCGTGCACACCGCCCCGGGGCCGGGGCGGGCAGCAGGACGGGCCTCCGCCCGCCGCGGTGGCCCGCCTCCGCACGGCCGGTGGCGACCGGGTGCTGTTCGATGCCATGTGGGACCCGGAGTTCGCCCGATCGCTCCTCAGGGCGATCGGCGGACGGCGGCGGCTGAGCGGACCGGTCGGGCAGCTCCTGGCGTCGCCCACCCCGTCCTTCCGATCGCTACGAGGCTCCGGGGACGGATCTGGGCTGGAACCCTCGGTCCTGCAGGCCGAACACAGCAACAGCGCCATCGTCTACGGCGACCGCCTGTTGCTGAAGCTCTTCCGGCGCCCCGAGGAGGGCGAGAACCCCGACCTCGAGATCGGTCGATTCCTGACCGCACGGGGATCGTTCCGGAACGTGCCCCCCGCGGCCGGCGGGCTGGAGTATCGCCGTGGCCAGGGAACCGGGATGACCATCGGGATCCTCCAGGGATTCGTCCCGAACGAAGGCGACGCCTGGCGGTACACGCTGGACAGCCTGGGCGCCTACGTGGAGGAGGCGCTGGCCCGGTCGCCCGAGGAGCAGGAGCCGCCGCGCCCCCAGACCACCTCGCTGGTTGAGCTGGCCGATGTGGAGCCCCCTCCGCTGGCCGCCGAGATGATGGGGGCCTACCTCGAGTCTGCCCGGTTGCTGGGGCAGCGGACGGCCGAGCTCCATCTGGCGCTGGCGGGAGAGACCACGGACCCGGCGTTCTCTCCCGAGCCGTTCACCGCGCTGCACCAGCGTTCGCTGTACCAGTCGATGCGGGCGGTCACCGGGTCGACCTATCGGCTGGTCCGAGGCCTGACCGGCCAGATCCCGCAGATGGTGCAGGTGGCAGACCTGGAGCCGGAGATCCTGGCCCGGTCCAGGCGGATCCTCGACCACAAGATCGAGGCGAGCAGGATCCGGATCCACGGCGACTACCACTTGGGACAGGTCCTGTACACGGGCCGGGACTTCGTGATCATCGACTTCGAAGGCGAGCCGGCCCGGGCGCTGTCGGAGCGGCGCATCAAGCGAACGCCCCTGCGGGACGTCGCCGGGATGCTGCGCTCGTTCCACTACGCCGCGTACACCACCCTGTTCGGTCCGGCCGGCGGCACGGTGGGGCCCGAGAACCCGGCCTTCCTCGAACCCTGGATCCTGTTCTGGTACCGGTGGGTTTCGGCGTGCTTCCTCCGCTCCTATCTCGACGTCGCGGTGGAGGGCGACTTCCTTCCGCGGTCGCGGCGCCAGGTGGACGTGCTGCTGGAGTTCATGCTGCTGGAGAAGGCGCTGTACGAGCTTCGGTACGAGATCAACAACCGGCCCGACTGGGTGAAGCTGCCCATCCAGGGGATCCTGCAGCTGTTGGAGACGCCGCTCTGACGTCCTCGGACCGGGACCGCGACCTTCGCCAGCTGGCCCGCGAGCACCGAGTGCAGTCGAGCTATCGAGACACTGCCGGGCGTCGCCGCCGGGCTTCCCCCGCAGCCGTGCTGGCGGTGCTTCGAGCCCTCGGTGTCCCGGTGGAGCGGCCGGAGGACGCCGGCGAGGCGCTCCGGGCCGCACATGAGACGCGGTGGCAGCAACCGCTCGAGCCGGTGGTGGTGGCGTGGGAGGGGCGGGTCGCCCGTATCCCCGTCCGCCTGCCATCCCACCTCGTCGAGGAGCCCCTCCACTGCTCCCTCCTGGTCCATGGCCAGGGGCAACCTCGATCGTGGACGTCCACGACCGGGGCCGTCGAGGAGCGTGCTCAGCTGGGCCGGCGACGCTTCGCGCGAACTTCGATCGGCGTGCCGTTCGACCTCCCACTCGGATATCACCGGGTCTCGGTGGTGGTCGACAGGCAACCCGCGACCACGCTCGTTATCTCCGCGCCGACGCGACCGCCTCAGCAGGCGGGACGGACCTGGGGGGTCTTCGCCCCACTGTACGCACTGCGATCGGACCGAAGCATGGGGGTGGGCGACCTCACCGACCTCCAAACCCTCCTGACGGACGTGGCCGGCTTGGGCGGGACGGCCGTCGCCACGCTGCCCCTGCTGGCAACGTTCACCGGGGCAGGGGAACCCTTCGAGCCGAGTCCCTACGCCCCCGCCAGCCGGCTGTTCTGGAACGAGCTGTACCTCGACGTGACCAAGGCGCCGGAGCTGGTGCGCTCGTCCCGGGCCCGGCGGCTGCTGGACTCGACCGCGGTGCGCGCTGAGGTCGCCGCCCTGGAATCCTCCGGCCTGGTGGACTACCGCCGAGCGGTCGCATTGAAGCGCCGCATCCTGGAGGCGCTCGCCGAGACGTTCTTCGCTGAGCCGTCGGCTCGCCGGAACGACTTCGAGCGGTTCGAACGGGAAACCCCCGCCGTCATCGACTACGCGAGGTTCCGGGCCGCCACCGAGCGCCACGGCGCACCATGGACGGAATGGCCGAAGGCCGAACGGGACGGGCGGCTTCCGCGGCGACCCGGCGACGGGGCGGAGCGGTACCACCGGTACGTGCAGTGGCTGGCGGCCGAGCAGTTGGAGACGGTGGCGGCGGCAGCAAGGTCCGCCGGGGCCGGGCTCTACTTCGACCTCCCGCTCGGGGCGCACCCCGCCGGGTACGACGTGTGGCGGGAACGCCGGTCGTTCGTGGTCGGGGCCACCGCCGGAGCGCCGCCCGATTCGTTCTTCACCGCGGGCCAGGATTGGGGCTTCCCGCCACTTCATCCCGAACGCATCCGGGAGGACGGCTACCGCTACTCCATCGCGTGCATCCGGCACCTCCTCCGGCACGCCACCCTTCTGCGGATCGACCACGTGATGGGCCTGCACCGCGTGTACTTCGTCCCCCGAGGCTCGAGCCCCGAGCAGGGCGTGTACGTGGGGTACCGGCCGGAAGAGCTTTCGGCGATCCTGTCGCTGGAGGCGTCGAGGGCCGGAGCCATGGTGGTCGGCGAGGACCTCGGGACGGTGCCGCGGCAGGTGCGCGCGTCGATGAGACGGCATGGTTTCTCCCGAAGCTTCGTGGTGCAGGAGGAGGTGCGCTCGGACCCCCGGGCCCCCCTCCCGCGCCCCCCACGGGACGCGATCGCCAGCCTCAACACACACGACATGCCCACGTTCGCCTCGTTCTGGCGGGGGAAGGACATCCAGCTCCGGGTCCGTCACGGGTGGCTGGACCGCGCGGAGGCGGAACACGAACGAGCCCGGCGGCGACGGCTGCTGGAAGTGCTGGCCGGCTACCTCCGCACACACGGGTGGCTGGCCGGCGGGGCGGACGGAGGGCGCGCCTTCGAACGGAAGGCGCTCCGGGCGTGCCTGGCGCTCCTCGCCGCCGGGGAGAGCCGGATGGTCACGGTCAACCTGGGGGACCTGTGGCTGGAGACCGAGCCCCAGAACGTCCCCGGGACCACCGACGAGCATCCGAACTGGCGCCGCCGCCTTCCGTACTCCCTGCAGGAGCTCCGTCGGCAGCGGGACGTGGTGGGTACGCTTCGGGACGTGGACCGGAGACGACGAACGCGGGACGGACGGCCGTGACGCCCCGGAAGAGCGACGCGCACGCCCCCCAGGACGTCTCGCTCCTCACCGCCGACGACCTGTACCTGTTCAACGAAGGCACCCACTCGCACCTGTACGAGAAGCTGGGGGCGCACCCCGTCGTCACGGAGAGCGTGGAGGGCACGTACTTCGCTGTCTGGGCCCCCGACGCGGAGCGCCTCTCGGTGGTCGGTGACTTCAACGGCTGGGACCGCGACGCCACCCCGCTGCACCCCAAACAGGCCTCGGGCATCTGGGAGGGCTTCGTCCCCAACGTGGGCAAGGGCGCCCTGTACAAGTTCCACGTGGTGTCCCGCCACGGGGGATACCAAGCGCAGAAGAGCGACCCGTTCGCCTTCCGGTGCGAGACGGCTCCGCAGACGGCCAGCGTCGTGTGGGACCTCGACTACGAGTGGGCTGACGCCGAGTGGATGCAGGCCCGGGGCCAGACGAACGCGCTGAACCGTCCAATGTCCACCTACGAGATGCATGTGGGCTCGTGGATGCGGGACGGCGACCGCTGGCTCACGTACGGCGAGCTGGCGCCGCGACTCACCGAGTACGTCCACCGCCTCGGATTCACCCACGTCGAATTCCTGCCGGTCATGGAGCACCCGTTCTACGGGTCCTGGGGCTACCAGACCACCGGCTATTTCGCCCCGAGCAGCCGGTTCGGCTCAGCCCAGGATTTCATGGGGCTGATCGATGAGCTCCACCGGGCCGGGATCAGCGTGATCCTGGACTGGGTGCCCTCGCACTTCCCGAACGACGAACACGGACTGGCGAACTTCGACGGGACCCACCTCTACGAGCACGCCGATCCCAGGAAGGGCTTCCACCCGGACTGGAACAGCCTGATCTTCAACTACGGCCGGAACGAGGTGCGGAGCTTCCTGCTGTCCTCCGCCATGCACTGGATCTCGACCTACCATGCGGACGGCCTGCGGGTGGACGCGGTCGCTTCGATGCTGTACCTGGACTACTCGAGACGGGCCGGCGAGTGGATCCCCAACAAGTTCGGCGGCCGGGAGAACCTGGAGGCCATCGGGCTCCTTCGCCGCCTGAACCAGGAGCTGTACCGGGAGCATCCCGATCTCCAGACGATCGCGGAGGAGTCAACGGCCTGGCCCATGGTGTCCCGGCCGACCTACCTGGGCGGGCTGGGCTTCGGGCTGAAGTGGGACATGGGCTGGATGCACGACACCCTCCGGTACATGTCCACCGATCCCGTCCACCGGAAGTACCACCACAACGACCTGACGTTCCGGCAGGTCTACGCGAGCAGCGAGAACTTCGTCCTGCCCCTGTCGCACGATGAGGTGGTCCACGGGAAGGGTTCGCTGGCCGGCAAGATGCCGGGCGACGAATGGCAGCGGCTGGCCAACCTCCGCCTGCTGCTCGGTTACATGTGGGCCCAGACAGGGAAGAAGCTGCTGTTCATGGGCGGGGAGTTCGGCCAATGGCGGGAGTGGAACCACGACCGCAGCCTCGACTGGGACCTCCTGGAGCAGGCGTCGCACCGGGGTGTGCAGCGCTGGGTCGAGGATGTGAACCGAGCCTATCGGAGCGAGCGGGCGCTCCACGAGCAGGACGCGGACCCCGCGGGATTCGAATGGATCGACGCGAACGACAGTGGATCGAGCGTGCTGAGCTTCCTCCGGAAGGGAGTCGATCAGGCCGACACGGTGCTGGTCGTGTGCAACTTCACGCCGGTGCCCCGGGAGCACCACGCCATCGGGGTGCCCCATCCGGGTCGGTGGGCCGAGATCCTGAACAGCGACTCGCCCGACTACGGCGGGAGTGGTTGGGGGAACCTGGGAGGGTGCCATTCGTCGGATCGACCGATGCACGGGCGGCCGTTCGCGCTGGACCTGACGCTTCCGCCGCTGGCATGCCTGTACTTGAAGAGCCCGGGGGTCCCGGCGTAGACGCCGCCGAGGCCCTGGGAGCGACCTTCCTCGGGGACGGTCGGTGCCGCTTCGTGGTGTGGCCACCGCTGGCCGACCGGGTGGATGTCTGTCTGGGCGGGATCGGCCCGGACCGGTCCATCCCGCTGGAACCGGGGCCGCGCGGCTATCACGCCGCCACGGTGGAGAACGTCGCGGCCGGAACGACCTACCGGTTCAAGCCGAACGGTGGGTACGCGTTCGTCCTGCTCGGGCCGGGGGAGCGACCGGAATGAGGGTGTGGCCGGGAACACCGTACCCACAGGGGGCCACGTGGGACGGCGAGGGCGTGAACTTCTCGATCTTCTCCGAGCACGCCACCGGCGTCGACCTCTGCCTGTTCGACCACCCCGACGACGCAAGCGAGTCGGCCAGGATCCCCCTGCGCGAGCGCACCGACCTGATGTGGCACTGCTACCTGCCCGACGCTCGACCCGGCCAGCTGTACGGCTTCCGCGTCCGGGGGCCGTACGCGCCCCAGGCCGGCCACCGGTTCAACCCCAACAAGCTGCTGCTCGACCCCTATGCCAAGGCCATCAGCGGCACGATCACCTGGGACCAGGAGTGGCGGGACACCCTGTACGGCTACACGGTCGACGATGCGGCGGAGGACCTCTCCTTCGACGACCGCGACAGCGCGGGCGGGATACCGAAGTCCGTCGTGATCGACCCGGCCTTCACCTGGGGCGACGATCGCAGGCCGAACACCTCCTGGAACCGGACCGTCATCTACGAGTGCCACGTTCGAGGCATGACGATGCGACACCCCGCCGTGCCCGAGGAGATCAAGGGGACGTTCCTGGGGATGGTGTTCGACCCCATCCTCGACCACCTCGTGTCGCTGGGCGTGACGGCGGTGGAGCTGATGCCGGTCCACCAGTTCCTGGCCGACCGTCGACTGGTGGAGATGGGACTGACGAACTACTGGGGCTACAACTCGAT
>DHWM01000071.1 GCA_002413185.1 Actinobacteria bacterium UBA5182 | reverse complement strand
GAGGGCGTCACCTACTGGGCGCTGGCCGAGATGATCCGGGGCCGCGCCGGGATCGTCGAGAACGAGGACCGGGCCGCCGCCCTGCTCAAGCTCCGCCAGACCGTCGAGACGTACGTGCCCGACCCCGACGACCGCCGGTTCGTCGAGCCCAGGCTGGCGCACCTGGTCGGGGTGGAGGAGCGGAGCGGCTCGGACAAGGCGGACCTCTTCGCCGGGTGGCGCCTGTTCCTGGAGCGACTGTCCGAGTCCGCGCCGGTGGTGATGGTGTTCGAGGACATGCAGTGGGCCGACCCCTCGCTCATCGAGTTCGTGGATCACGTGATGTCCTGGTCGCGCAACCATCCGCTGTTCGTCATGACGCTGACCCGCCCGGACCAGACGCGCGCGGGCCTGATGGCGGCGACGCGCAACACCACGACGCTCTCGCTCGAACCGCTCTCCGCCGCGGCCATGGACGGGCTCCTCACGGGCCTCGTCCCGGGCCTGCCGTCCGAGCTCGCCGCCAAGATCCTGGAGCGCGCGGAGGGCGTCCCGCTCTACGCGGTGGAGACGGTTCGCATGCTGCTGGGCCGGGGCCTGCTGGTCCAGGAGGGCGCGGTGTACCGGCCGGCCGGGCTCATCGACGCGCTCGAGGTGCCGGAGACGCTGCACGCGCTCATCGCGGCGCGCCTGGACGGCCTCACGCCCGCCGAGCGCCGCCTGGTCCAGGACGCCGCCGTCCTCGGTAAGACGTTCACGCGCTCGGCGCTCGCCGCGGTGGCGGACCTCCAGGAGCGCGAGCTCGAGCCGCTCCTGGCCTCGCTGGTGGCGAAGGAGGTGCTCACCGTCCAGGCCGACCCGCGGTCGCCGGAGCGGGGGCAGTACGGGTTCCTGCAGGACCTCGTTCGCACGGTGGCCTACGAGACGCTCGCGAAGAGGGATCGAAAGGAGCGTCACCTCAGGGTGGCTGGATACCTGGAGCGGGCGTGGGGCGAGGGCGAGGAGGAGGAGGTCGTCGAAGTCGTGGCGTCGCACTACCTGGACGCGTACCGGCTGGCCCCTGAGGCGGAGGGCGCCGCCGAGATCCGGGCGAAGGCGCGCCGCATGCTCGTGCGGGCAGCCGAGCGCGCAGCGTCGCTCGCCGCGGCCGGGGAGGCGCAACGGTACTTCGAGCGGGCCGCGGAGCTCACGGACTCGGCCCAGGAGCGGGCCGAGCTCGCCGAACGGGCCGGCCAGATGGCGGTGCTGCGGGGCGGCATCGAGGAGGCCGCGGCGAGGTATGAGGAGGCCATCCGGCTCTTCCGGGATGCGGGTGGGACGCATGCGGCCGCCCGGGTCGAGGCGCGGCTGGCCGAGGTGGAGTTCATGCGAGACCGGCTCGACCGGGCCGTGGAGCGCATGGAGAAGGCCTACCCGGTGCTCGCGGGGGACGAACCGGACGCCGACCTGGCGATGGTCGCCGGCCAGCTCGGCCGGTTCCTGGCGATCGCCGGCCGGGTCAAGGAGGCGATCCCGCTGCTGGAGGAGGCGCTCACCTTGGCCGAAGGGCTGGAGCTGCCGGAGCTCTACGCAATGGCGCTCAGCAGCCGCGGAGTGGCGCTGATGACGATGGGCCGGCACGACGAGGCGGAGACCATGCAGCGCAGGGCGGTCCAGGTGGCCCTGGAGCACGGCTTCACGTTCGCGGCGCTCCGGGGCTACAACAACCTCGGGGCGGTGCTCGACGGTCGGGAGCGGTACGTCGACCTCGCCGAGATCACCGAGGAAGCCCTCGCCTTCGCCCGGCGCGCGGGGTCCCGGGGCCAGGAGCTCTCGCTAATCATCTCGAGCGTGTCCGTGCTCGTGGAGCTGGGGCGGTGGGACGAGGCCCTCGCGCGAGCCCGGGAGGTGGAGGCGGCGGAGGAGCTGAAGTCGATGGAATGGGCGACGTCCGGGCTCATGGTTCTGGTGTCTATACACGCCCGGCGGGGGTCGATGGAGGACGCCGCTCGGCATCTGGAGTCGGCCCAGGGCTTCAGGGCATCGCCGAACGAAGAGCACCGGTCCATGTTCGCCTTCGTCGAGGGCGACTGGCTCTTGGTGCAGGGCAGGGCCGAGGAAGCGTTGGCGCTCGCGCTGGGAGCGCTGCCGTCGCGGGAGATGTTGGGGCTCGAGAATCCCGGCGTGAAGCGGGTGCTGGTGGTAGCGGTGGAGGCGGCGCTGGCTTTGGGGGATGTGGCTCAGGCGGAGGAGTTGTTGCGCGTGATCGAGTCGGCGCGCCCGGGCGAGGTCTCGCCGTACCTGCGAGGACACGGCGCCAGGCTGGCGGCGCGGGTGGCCGCGCTCCAGGGGCTTCCGGACGGGGTGGTCGAGGGCGGCTTCGGTGCGGCCGAGCGAGAGTTCCGCGAGCTCGGGATGCCGTGGGACCTGGGCATCGCGCTCGTCGAGCACGCCGAGTTCCTGGCGGGTCATGGGCGTGCCTCCGAGGCCTTGGGGCCGGCCGCCGAGGCCCGTGAGCTGTTCGAGCGGCTGGGAGCCCGCCCGTCGATCGAGCGCGCGTCGCGGGTGGTGGGCGCTGAGGCCGGAGCGTCCGCTTCGGCCGGACGGACCTGAGCCGGGGGGCCGGGTCGGGCTCCTGGGCGGTGGCTCCGGATCAGTCGGGCGGCGTGTACAGATTGCAGTAGAGATGGTCGAACTGGTTCGAATCGTCCACGAACCGGTTGAAGGCGTCGGTGAACTCGAGGGACTTGGCCGGGAGCTTCGAGGTGGCCTCGAGGTCGGCGGCCACCCGGTTCGCCAGCGAGCCCTTGTCGCCCGAGAGCTCCGCGGCGGCCTTCCGCACGGCGGGAACCTGCTGAGCGGCCACCGCCGGATAGGTGCTCGGGCCGGCGTTCGCCACGGCGGCGCGCGCGGCATCGGTCGCGCCACAGAACGCCGGGAGCTGGTGAAGCTGACAGGAGGGAAGGATCGTCGCGACGGCCGCCGAGACGAGGAGCGCGCGGCCGAACGGTTGAGGGCGAGCCATCGGCGAGAAGCGTAGTGGAGGGGTTGCCTTGCCACACAGGCGGACTGCGCGATCATTTGCGCAGTGGGAAAGAGAACACCTGCCGTGCAGAGCCCGGCATACAGCGTGTACGTGATCGAGCTCGACGACGCCGTTGGCCCGCGAGTCTGTCCCGACAAGCCGGCCGTCTACGTGGGCCAGACCGTCGTGACGCCCGAGGAGCGGTTCGAGCAGCACCGGCGCGGTTACCGGTCGTCGCGCATCGTGAGGAAGCACGGGGTGCGTCTGCGGCCTCGGCTGTATCGGAACTTCGGCCCCTATGAGACGCGGGCGGAGGCAGAAGCGGCGGAACTGCAGTTAGCTCGGCGGCTGAGGAACCGAGGGTTCACGGTGTATGGGGGGCACTAGCAGGGGAGTTCAGGACGAGCAATCAATCGCGCCCTTCACGTAAGCCAGTCCTACACTCATTCGCGTGGAAAAGGACGGATCAACGCGAAACATCACGCTGGCGCTTCCCGATCGGCTGCTGCGCCGGGCTCGCATCGTGGCCGTCGAGCGCCGAACGTCGCTTTCCGGGCTCCTTCGAGAGGTGCTCGAGGACCTCGTGGACCGGGACGACGGCACTCGGGAGGCTCGGGATCGGAGCGTGACCCGGCTGCAGGACGGTTTCGATCTCGGAACTCGCGGAAAGGCCCGCTGGATCCGAGATGAGTTCCACGCCCGCTGAGACGGGCCGGGGGTTCGTCGACACGAGCATCCTCGTCTACGCCCACGATGTGACGGCCGGGCCGGAGCGCGCCAAAGCGAGAGGCCTGCTCCTCGATCTGTGGGATACCGGGAAGGGGTGCCTCGACCCGTTTCAGTAGCCCGCCGTGTCCCCAACTGCAGGAAGGTGCCTCCGCCGATCAGGCCACCGCTTGGTCCAGCGCTTCCAGGTCTTCCTTCGTCGGGATCCACTCCGCGGCCGCGGCGTTCTGACGGACCTGCCCGGGCTTGGTGGCGCCGGCGATGACCGAGGCCACGGCGGGCTTCGCCGCCAGGCCACCGATGGCCACGTCCAGCAGCGAGACGCCGCGGTCGGCGGCGAGCTTCTCAGAGCGCCTCGATCCGGTCGAAGGTCCGGTCGGTGAAGACGTCGTCGCGGCCCTCGAGGCGGGTGCCCTTCGGCGGCGGCTGGCCGCGGTGGTACTTGCCGGTGAGCAGGCCGCTGGCCAGCGGGAAGTAGGGGAGCACGCCGATCCCGAAGCGCTGGCACGCCGGCAGGAGCTCACGTTCGGCGTCCCGCTCCAGCAGGCTGTAGTGGTTCTGCGCGCTGACGAAGCGGGTGAGGTGGCGGTCGCGGGCCATCCAGTCGGCGTCGGC
>DHWM01000058.1:8470-8686 GCA_002413185.1 Actinobacteria bacterium UBA5182 | reverse complement strand
CTCGCCCGGCCGGAGCACGCCGTCGCTCCGCCGTCGATCTCGGCCATCGACCTCACGCTGGAGGAGCCGCGATCCCCGACTCCCCACCTGAGTCCCTGTGCAAGATGGCAAGTGGGTGCACATCGAGCGATGCGGAAGGACGCTGAAACATCGCGATCGGCTCTCCAGCCCGAAGTCGGTGCCTCCCTCGCTAGTATGGGGGGCCCGGGCCGGGTC
>DHWM01000058.1:7925-8189 GCA_002413185.1 Actinobacteria bacterium UBA5182 | reverse complement strand
CTGAAGGCGCGATTGCTCCCCAGCGGATTCTACCTGGACCGATGGATAGGGGCTTCGAGTGGAGCCGCGAGTCGGAAAGGAGCGATGGATGGAAACCGAGATCCCAGCGAGGGACGGCCGGCAGGACCCTGGCCGCACCACGGGCGCCGAATCCCCCTGGGACATCGCTCTCAAGCAGCTGGACGACGCCGCCCGAACGATGAACCTCGATCCCGGCGTCCACGAGGTGCTCCGGCATCCTCGCCGCGCCCTCGAGGTCGCCGT
>DHWM01000058.1:0-7845 GCA_002413185.1 Actinobacteria bacterium UBA5182 | reverse complement strand
TTGCAGGTGACGCTCGAGGAAGTGAAAGCGCTCGCCGCGTGGATGACGTGGAAATGCGCGGTGGTCGGCATCCCGTTCGGTGGCGCCAAGGGCGGCGTGGTGTGCGACCCGGGTTCGTTGTCGAACAACGAGCTCCAGCGGATGACCCGGCGGTTCGCCTACGAGATCCTCCCGCTGATCGGCCCGGAGAAGGACATCCCCGCCCCCGACCTGGGCACGAACGAGCAGGTCATGGCGTGGATCATGGACACGTATTCGACCCGGGAGGGGTTCTCCGTGCCTGGCGTGGTGACCGGGAAGCCGCTCGCCATCGGGGGCTCGGCCGGGCGGTCACAGGCGACGGCCCGCGGCGTCATGTACACGACCCTGGCGACGCTGAAGCACCTGGGGATGTCGGTCGAGGATGCTCGGGTGGTGGTCCAGGGATTCGGGAACGTCGGCGGTGGGACGGTTGAGCTCCTTCATGAGCAAGGGTGTCGGATCGTCGGGGTGTCGGACGTGCGGGGCGGCGTGCACAACCCCGATGGGCTCTCTCCCCAGGGCCTCCAGGCCGAGGAGCGGGAGGCGGGCACCATCGTCGACTTCGAGGGCGGTGAGAGGGTGTCGAACCAGGACCTCCTCGAGCTGGACTGCGATGTCCTGATTCCAGCAGCCATCGAGGGCCAGCTCACCGCGAAGAACGCCGACCGGATCAAGGCGTCGGTGATCGTGGAGGCGGCCAACGGCCCCACCACGCCCGACGCCGACGACATCTTCAAGGACCGCAATATCTTGGTGGTCCCGGACATCCTGGCGAACGCCGGCGGAGTCACCGTGTCGTACTTCGAATGGGTCCAGGACCTCCAGGCGTACTACTGGGACGAGGACGAGGTGAACGACCGCCTCCGCAAGATCATGGAGCAGGCCTACGTGGACGTCCTCGGCCTGTCGGAGGACCTGAAGGTGTCCATGCGGACCGCCGCCACTATTCTGGGCGTGGGACGGGTCGCCGAAGCGCACGCCACCCGCGGCCTGTACCCGTAACAGCACGCTCGGCGGCCGACTGCCGCTGGAAGCCCCCCAGCATGTTGTGGTAGCTTCGAACACGGCCACCACATCTTGGGGAAGAGAGTTCGTGTCCGAAACGACCGAGCCGACGCTGCGCTGGCAGGAGATCCTGGATTTCGAACGCACGTGGGGGCGCGGCGCGGCCGGGAAGGGAACGGCCGTGCGGGAGCGGTTCGGCCTCTCGCCGGCACGCTATTATCAGCTTCTCAACCGCCTGATCGACCATCCGGAGGCCGTGCAGTACGATCCGATGCTGGTGCAACGGCTTCGACGGGTCCGCGAGGACCGCAGGCGCAGACGGTTCGCACGGAGACTGGCCTAGGCGATGAGTCAAACCGAGGACCCCACCGGAAGGCACGAGCCACCGACCAAGCGGAGCTTCTACCTCTCCCTGGGGACCTCGACCCTCCGAGCCGCCCTGCTGGTCGTCGCGGTCATCCTCGGCATCGTCCTGTTGAAGAAGGCCTTCCCGGTGAACGCGAGCGAAGGGGTGGTCACTTCGCATCCCGCGGCCGTGCCGACCTCACCGGCCCCGTCCACACGACCCGCACCCTCACCGACGCGGGCCCCGCGGATCAAGGGAGTGGTGGTCCAGGTCTTGAACGGCGCCGCCCGCCAGGGGCTCGCCGCCGCCGCCACCCAGACGCTCATGCACCGCGGCTACAAGGTGGAGCAACCCGGGGACGCGGCCAAGACCACCACCACGGTGGTGTACTACCGGGCCGACTCGAAGATCGACGCGCAGTTCCTCCAGGCGCAGTACTTCCCCGACGCTCGCCTCAAGCCCGCTCCAAGCACGTTCCCGCCGACCGTCCAGATCACCGTGGTTCTGGGCGAGGACTACACCCCCGCACCGACGCCTTCGACCTGACGGGAGAGACCCGAGCGGGTCGTTCGTAGTGGGGAACAATCGAACCATGACGCCCGACCTGAGCCCCTTCCAGCTGCTCCGAGAGCGGACGGGGATCTTCCTGGACTTCGACGGCACGCTCTCGGAGATCGTGGCCCGGCCCGAGCTGGCCAGGCCCCTGCTCGACGCCCCCCCGTTGCTGTCCCGCCTCTCGCGATCGTTCGCCCTGGTGGCCGTGGTGTCGGGACGCCAGGGGCAGGACATCCGGCGGCTGCTCGGGCTTTCCGGCGTCGCCGTGTTCGGGATGTACGGCCTGGAAGGCCATCCCGCCAACGTGTCGGCGGTGCGGGCGGCGGCCGAAGAGGTCTTCGCGGTCTCGGCGAGGGTCCGCGGCGCGTGGCTCGAGGACAAGGGAGCGTCCCTGGCCGTCCATTTTCGTTCGGCTCCCGATCCCGACGTTGCGGGGCGATCCATCCGGCGGGAGCTCACCAGGATCGCCATGAGGCACGGGCTGCTGGTCCTGGCGGGGAAGATGGTCGTGGAGCTGGCGCCGCCCGAGACGCCCGGAAAGGGTGCGGTGGTGCTGCGCGAATCGAGGGCTCGGGGGCTCGCCGGCTGCGTCTACGCCGGGGACGACAGGGCCGACCTGGCCGCGTTCGCCGCGCTCGACGAGCTCCGGTCAGAAGGCGTGGAGACCCTCAAGGTCGCGGTGCGCTCGGCGGAGACTCCCCGGGAGCTGGTCGACGCGGCGAACGCCGTGGTCCACGGCCCGAGCGGGCTGGTGGAGCTGCTGGAGCGCCTCACCCTCGACTCGTCGCCCGGTCCAGGTCTCGGAGCTGAGCTTGAACCCACCGGGCCAACCGGTTCCTTCGCACGGCACGCCGAAGTGCCTTGGCCCGGCGAGACCGCTCGGCCGGATCCATCTCCAGACCGATCCTGATCGCCTCGGCCGTGGCCACCAGGTCGAACGGGTTCACCACCACCGCATTGTCGCCGAGCTCGAAGAAGGCCCCGGCGTTCTCCGACAGTACCAGCACACCATCGTTGCGGTTCAGCACCGGGCCCTCCTTGGCCACCAGGTTCATCCCGTCGAACACGGGGTTCACCAGGAGCACGTCGTACAGGCGGTACGCGGCGAGCGTGTGCGGGAAGTCGTCCTTCAGCATGACTTCGACGGGCTGCCAGTCGGCCGTCCCGAAGCGCTCGTTGATGCCATCGGCAGCAGCGACACAGTCCTCGATGTACTCCCCGTAGCCGGGAACATCCTCCCGCGACGGGTTGAGCTGGGCCAGGAAGGACACCTTTCCCTGCCAGTTCGGATACCGCTGCAGGAAGATCCCGAATGCCTGGAACCCCCGAAGGATGTTCTTGGAGAGCTCCGCCCGGTCCACCCGGAGGAGCAGCTTGCGGCCGTCCAGCTTCCCGATGAGCTCTCGGCGAAGCCGGCCCACGTCGGCCTCCCGCGCGTCGTGTTCCAGGGTCTCGACGTCGATGGAGATCGGGTAGACGCGGACCGCCACCTGCCGTCCCTTCCACCGCACCCGCCGACGGCGAAGATCTACTCGGGCGCCCGGCAGCGTCCGGCATGCCAGGAGGAAGTTCTCCGCCCACCGCTCCGCGTGGAATCCCACCACGTCGGCCCCGAGCAACCCGGCCAGCACCTGCTGGCGCATCTCGCTGGGCAGGATGTGGAAGTAGCTGGGCCCGGCGAAGGGGATGTGGGAGAAGTGGGCGATCCTCGCGTCGGGCTGGCGTTCGCGAAGCATCGCCGGCACCAGCGAGAGGTGATAGTCCTGCACCAGGTAGGCCGTCTGATCAGAGGACCCCCGCCCCTCCTCGTGGAGGGCCCCGGCGAACGCTTCGTTGACCCGTACATACGCGGCCCAGGCCCGTTCGGCGCCCTCGTCGAAACGGGGTGTGCGGGGGAGGTCCCACAGGTAGTGGTGCAGGAACCACAGGATGGTGTTGGAGATCCCGTTGTAGAAGCCGTCGTACTCCTCTTCGTCGAACGCCAGGTACCGGACGTCGTAGCTGGCGTCGTCCAGGCTCACCGCGAGACGCCCCCGACCCGCCTGCTCCCGGTCCTCGTCGGTCATGGCGCTCGCGATCCACAGCCCGCCGGAGGCCTGGAGGGCGCCTGTCAGCGCGGTGACGAGCCCGCCCGAGCCTCGCGTCGGGACCAGCTCGCCGTCGTCCTCGTCTCGCACGAACGAGATCGGTCCGCGGTTGGACGCGATGACGATCTGTCGCGAGGCATCCTGATCGGGCACGGCTTGAGTATCCCCTGAACGGGCAGACGGCCACCGTTCCGTCCTGTGTCGGGGCCCCCGATGCCTCCAGAGAGGGGCGATGGCCCTCCCTATAATGGCCGTGGGCCGGTCGTCACACGAACCGACCGGCGACGTCATGGACGGCAACAGCGACCGGGGGCCTTTCCTTTCGAATCCCTTCGTAGCCAGGACGGCTCGATGGGGGCTCCTTGCATGGTCGGTGATCGGATTGCTGATCCTTGTTGGCGTCATCTACCGCTACGCGCTGTATCCCATCAGGGTGGTGTTCCCGCCCCTGGTCGTGGCCCTCATCGTCATCTATCTGCTGAACCCGCTCGTCACGGGGCTCCAGCGCCACGGGCTCGCTCGCGTGTGGGGAACGCTGCTGGTCTACCTGGTGGTGCTCTCGGTGATCGGGGTGGCCGTCGCCTACGCCACCGGCGTCGTGGCGCACCAGGTCCAGCAGTTCGTGCAGACCGTCCCGGCGCTGCTCGACCGGGCCCAGAGCGGCCTGACCGCCATCTCGGCCCGACTGGGCCTGCACCTGGATCCGAAGTCGGTGGTCCAGGCGTTCGAGCCGGGCCACGGCGGCGCGTCGAACTTCCTGGCCAGGATCACGTCCTTCACCTCCGGGGTGGTCCACCTGGCGTTCGTGCTCGTCCTCGGCCCTCTGATCGCGTTCTACCTGCTGGTGGACCTGCCGAAGATCCGGCGGGGTGCCGAGGCGTTGGTTCCCGCGGAGCGCCGGGAGGAGGTCGGCGAGCTGGCGGGCCGGGTGGGGCTCACGGTGGGAGGCTTCTTCCGGGGGCAGCTCATCGCGGCGATCATCATGGGCCTCGCCTCGACGCTGGGGTTCTACATCGTCGGCTTGCCGTACTTCGGCCTGCTCGGCGCCCTCACCGGCCTGTTCGCCCTGGTCCCCCTGATCGGAACCGTGATCGCGGCCGTCCCCGTGCTGTTCGTCGCGCTGACCACGTCGCATCACAACACGGCGGGGCTCATCCGGATCTCCGGCGGTTGGAAGCTGGCCGTCGCTTCGGCCATCGTGCTGCTGCTCGTGCAGCAGCTCGACCTCCGGGTCCTGAGCCCGCACCTGCTCAGCAGGGGTTCCCGGATGCATCCCGTGTCGGTGCTGTTGTCGCTGTTGGTCGGAGGGACCCTGCTCGGGTTGTGGGGCATGCTCCTGGCGGTGCCGGTCGCCGCGGCGGTCAAGGTGGTGATGCTGTTCTTCTGGGACACCCGGGCGCAGTGGCCGCCCAGAGCCCCCTCGGCCGATCCGGCGGTGGTGATGCAGCCCGAGGAGCCGCCGCAGTCACGGCCCCGGCCAGACACCGGCCCGCCTGAGCTCCGGGCCGTGGAGGCCAAGGGCTGAGCCGAACTCCTGAGCCGGCCTCCCGTTGACGATGCAAGCGCCCGGGGCTACCGTTGAGCCGGGAGCGTTCGATGCTCAAGATCTCACAGAAGACCGAATACGCCACCAGGGCCATGGTCGAACTGGCCCTGCGCCGCTTCCGTGACGGCGACGCCCTGGTCCCGGCGCGCTCGCTGGCGGACGCCCAGCACATCCCGCTGCGGTTCCTCGAGCAACAGCTCGGCGCGTTGCACAAGGCTGGGCTGGTGGAGAGCTTCCGGGGAGCCGGGGGTGGCTGCCGGCTGGCGAAGGACCCGGCGGCGATCAGGGTGGCCGACGTGGTCGACGCGATCGAGGGTCCGCTCTACCCCATGCACTGCCTGGAGGACGAGGAGCACAAGTGCTTCCAGGATTCGCACTGCGGGCTCCAGGAGCTGTGGGGCGACGTGCACCTCGCCATCCGGGAGGTGTTCGAGAAGACGACGGTGGCGGACCTGGCGGAGCGGCATCGGCGGCTGGCCGAGCCCCCGCTGTGGTCTCCCAGCGAGCTGATCCGCCCACGGGGCTGATACTTCAACTCACCGCCCCCTACGACGGTGACATCGCGACCGACTGAGATTCAGCTACTTGCCGAGGATCCGCATGACCGTCGTCCCGCACACCGGGCATTTGCCCTTGGCGGCGCGGCGGCCGTTCTTGAGCGTGGTCTCCTCGCCGTCGAACTCGCGCTTGGCCTTGCACTTCACGCAGTACGCCTCGTACCTCTCTGCCATGTAGTCACCTCCTCTCGCGCTCGGCTCCGGATACGCTTCGAGGCCGTCCTTCAGACGGCCTCGTGCGTCATTCTCCGTGCCTCGTGAGGCGACTGCAAGCACCGTCGCCTCACGAATGACCCGTCGTAGAATCCGGATGGGCCGAGGAGGAGACATGGACGCGGACGTCGAGGAGCGATTCAGGACCGCCTATCGGGGGCTGAGCAGAGGAGAGCTGTCGGCCGCGGCGGACCTGATGGCCGACGACGTGATCGTCCACATTCCGGGCCGCAGCGTCCTCTCCGGCGACCTTCGGGGCAAAGATGGCGTGCTCGAGATGCTGTCGCGGATGGCGAAGGTCACCGGTGGCTCCTACCACATGGTCCCGCACGACCTGGTGGGTCGCGACGACCTGGTCGTGGTCTTCGAGGATCAATCGTGCCGGTTCGAGGGCGAGACGTATGCGGGCCGAAGCGTCACCGTGAGCCGCCTCCACGACGGCAAGGCCGTCGAGGTGTGGGTCTATCCCGAGGATCAGTACGGCGCCGATGACTTCAACGAGATGGTGACCAGCTCTTCCTCATGGGCTGGGCCGAAGCCCTCGCCCCAGGCCTAGAGCACGATGCCTGACGTGGAATCGACCATCGACGCGCTGTTGTCCGAGAAGCGCGTGTTCGAACCCTCCGCGGAGTTCAGGAAGGACGCGCTGTGGAACGACCCCTCGATCTACCAGAAGGCGGCGGCCGATCCGGAGGCGTTCTGGGCCGAACAAGCAGAAGCGCTCGACTGGTTCGAGAGGTGGCACACGGTCTCGGAGTGGAACCCCCCGTGGGTCAAGTGGTTCCTGGGCGGCACGCTCAACGTGTCCTTCAACTGCCTGGACCGCCATGTGCAGGCCGGGGGCGGCGACAAGGTCGCCTACTTCTGGGAGGGCGAGCCGGGCGAGGAGCGGACCATCACGTACCGGGAGCTGTACGAGGAGGTGTGCCGGTTCGCCAACGGCCTGAAGTCGCTCGGTGTGAAGAAGGGCGACCGCGTCGCCATCTATCTCGGCATGATCCCGGAGCTCCCGGTGGCCATGCTGGCCTGCGCCCGGCTGGGTGCGGCGCACTCCGTCGTCTTCGGCGGCTTCAGCGCGGAGGCCCTGAAGGACCGCATCAACGACGCGGAGGCGAAGGTCCTGGTCACCGCGGACGGTTCGTACCGGCGGGGCCAGGAGGTCCCGCTCAAGAGGAACTGCGAGGACGCCCTCAAGGACACGGCATCCATCGAGCACGTGGTGACGGTGAAACGGACCGGTTCGGACCATCCCTTCACCGAAGGCCGGGACGTCTGGTACCACGACCTCATCGCTGACCAGCCTGCCGAATGTCCCGCCGAGCCGATGGACTCCGAGGACATCCTGTACATCCTCTACACGAGTGGCACCACGGGAAAGCCCAAGGGGATCGTGCACACCACCGGCGGCTATCTCACCGGGGTGGCCGCGACCCACAAGTACATCTTCGACATCCACGACGAAGACATCTACTGGTGCGCAGCCGATATCGGGTGGGTCACCGGCCACAGCTACAT
>DHWM01000197.1:2080-35641 GCA_002413185.1 Actinobacteria bacterium UBA5182 | reverse complement strand
GCGGGGTCGTCGGGCCGAGGGTCGAACTGAACCCACGTGGCGTCGCCGGTGCCGGCGATCCCCGAGCCGATGGTGGCCCGGTGGAGACCGCGGATCACGATGGCCTCGGTCCCGCCGGGGGTGCGCCCCATCTCCTCGATGTGCGCGACGGTCCCGACGCGAGCGTAGGACCCGTTCTCCCGCCGCGGAACCAGAAGGAGGGTGTCCTCGGCGGTCCGGGCGGCGTGCACGGCCGCCCGAGCCTCGGGGGTCTCGAGCGTGAGCGTGACCACCATGCCAGGCAGGACGACGCCGGTGTTCAGCGGAAGCAAAGGAAGGATCTTCGTATCGAGCTGTTCAGGCACGTGTCTCTCCTATCTCGGGCCCTCAACAAGACCGTCAACGGAACCTGGCGAGAGGCTATTCCCGGACGGACTGAACCTTGAGCGTCTCGGACTCAGGCCTTAGCGAGTCAGGGGCGCATTCCCCCTGCTCAGGCCACGTGTAGCTCATCTCGGGCGAGGTTCAGGTTTTGAGTGGGGAAAGCAGCCCCATTCGGATTCCGAGCCGAAGGGAGACCGAATTGAAGCGGCGCTTCATCCTGCCTCGAACCCCTGAGCTTGCCGGCGGCGTCCCGATGCGCCTCGCTACGGGGTCACGCTTCAGTTCGGGACGATTTCCAGCCCTCGGCCATCTGACGTCCGCAAAATGCCGAAGTGGCGATGGTCGAGCGTGGCGACCTTTCGCTCGCCCAGCACCTCGCATGTCGCGAAGACGGCCGCGTCGACCAATCCCACTGGCTGGTCCGCGTACCGCGCCTGGATCCGCGCGGCTTCGACGAGCAACTCGGCATCCAGTGGGTACACGGCGTACGCGCCGCCCACCACGTCCTCGCAGAAGGCGAGCCAGACGTCGGCCGACGCGAACTTTCGGATCCAGTAGTCGAGCTCGACGAACACCGGCGCAGGGACGACGAGCTGTTCTGTGCTCTCGCCGAGCAAGGCCGAACACGGTTCGTGATCAGGATCGGACGCATCCAGAGCCGCATAGAGGACGCCCGTGTCGATCACGAGCGCCAATCCGACTCCCCCTCCGAGGCGGGCGCTTCGCTCTCTCCGATCGTTCGACCGATCGGAGACCCCGGGCCGCGGAACAGAGCCACCCTCGGCGCCTGCCGATTTGGAGCTCCACCCGGATCCCACTTCGCCAGCGCGAACGTGTTGGGGGCGACCCGGCGGAACCGGTGAGGCTGCCTCGGGAGGCGCGCAGCGAGCTGGAACACGATCTGATCCGGACGGGCATTCAGGGAGCGCGGATGGCGCCACCCCCTCGCCTTGATCCGGGCACCGAGTTCCCTGGCGTGGAGCGGCACACCGGCATCTCGCAGAACCCGCTCTGCCGCATCGTCAAGCGTCGCTCCGCGGAGGTCTCCGCCGGTCTTCCCAGTAGGTGGCTCTTCGGGAGCCAGCACTCGCGCCGCCCGCTCGTCCAGGCGGAAGTATGCGGCGAGGAGATCGGCGGCTTCTCGAACCTTCTCTGCGTCATCCGGACTCTCGATAGGTCCTGCCGCAGCTTCTCGTAGCTGGTCTTGCATATTCATACTTCATCACCTCAGACGAGATGCAGCATACTTGGCGGCCACCGCCTCGTCAACTTGAGCGAACGATCGAGCCGGACTGTAATTGGTCCGTCCGAACGCCTGCAAGGAGGAATGTCGCCGTGACGACCCAGGTCGCTGGCTACGAGTGGGAGTGGATCGACGACTGGGGACGATTCCCCGACGATCCCGAAACGCGGCGCGCATGGCCGCACGCGGGCATGGTGGTCACTCCGGAGGACGAGGTGGTCACATTTCACCCCTCCGACCCCGCTCTGGTGTGCTTTTCGCTCGAGGGTGAACTCCGCAGAACGGTCCCCTGCGGACTGGACGAGGCACACGGGCTCACCCTGGTGGTAGAGGACGGCGTCTCGTTCCTCTGGGCATCCGACGCCACCATGAAGATGCGGCCGCATGCCGAGTACAAGGCCGCGCCTGACGACAGGGGGGCTGCGGTCGTCAAGGTCGCGCTCGACGGCACGACCGTCATGTCGCTTCCGCGTCCCACGCATGCCGCCTACGAGGCCGGTGGCGCTTACTGCCCGACGAACGTCGCCGTGGACGAGCCGCGGTTCGACGGCAGGGGCGACATCTGGGTCTCTGACGGCTATGGGTCGAGCCTGGTTCACCGCTTCTCAGCCGACGGCCGGCAGATCTCCACGCTCACCGGCGAGGAGGGCGCCGGTAGGTTCGATCGGCCGCACGCCGTCTTCATCGACCGCCGCGGCGACGAGGCGGAGCTCTGGATCGCCGATCGAACGGGCGCGTCCAGGTCTACGACCTCGATGGCGTGTTCAAGCGAGTGGTCGGCGAAGGCGAACTCGCCTCGCCGACCGCGTTCTGCCCCATCGACGACCTGCTCTTCGTCGTCGAGTTCAAGCCGCCGCGGATCACCGTCCTTGACCGCGCAGACCGAGTGGTGACACGCCTGTTCGAAGACGCCGCCGCGCCGTCGAAACCCGGCTGGCCGAATGCGGAAGGCCCAGCCGGCGAGCCGGTTCGGTCGCCCACGCTGCGTCCAGAGGTCCTGAACAGCCCTCACGCCATCGCCGCGGACAGCCAGGGCAACGTCTATCTGACCGAATGGCTGATCGGCGGCCGCCGGCCGAAGCTCCAGTGCGTCCGCTGACTGCGTGACGCGCCAACTGACGGCGATAAGGCGGCCGGCGCTGGTCTTCCCGCAGCTGAGCCGGGATGATAGCGGTGATCACGGCCCGAAAGGGGAGCGTAGGAGGAATGGCGAGACCCGGTCCAGGAGTCGCTGTGCTTGCCTCGATCGCGTTGGTCGCGCTCGGGATCGGCGGACCGCCCGCGGCGGCGGCTCCTGCCGCGTTCGTCAGCACCGCGCCCTCCTTGCACGTGTCCGGCACCCAGCTCCTCGACGATCAGAACCAGGTCGTGCAGTTGAACGGCGTGAACCATTCCGGAACCGAGTACGCGTGCATCCAGGGCTGGGGCATCTTCGACGGTCCGGTGGACGGGCCGAGCATCCAGGTCATGAAGACCTGGCATGTCCACGCGGTGCGGGTGCCGCTCAACGAGGACTGTTGGCTCGGCATCAACATGCCGAGCCCGCAGTACGGCGGACACACATACCGACAGGCCGTGACGGCCTACGTGCATCGTCTGGAGAGCCGCGGCCTGAACGTCATTCTGGACCTTCACTGGTCGGCCCCAGGCTCGACCCCCGCGGATCACCAGGTGCAGATGCCCGACGCAGACCACTCCCCCGCGTTCTGGCGTTCGGTGGCCAAGCGGTTCGGGCGTGACCGCGCGATCCTCTTCGACCTCTTCAACGAGCCCTTCGGGATCACGTGGGACTGCTGGCTCCGCGGTTGTCTGGTCGATGGCACCTGGAAGGCGGCTGGGATGCAACAGCTCGTCGATGCGGTTCGAAACAGCGGCGCCCAGAACGTGATCATGCTGGGCGGCCTGGCCTACTCGAACGATCTCATCGAGTGGGGAGCCCACATGCCGATCGACACGCTGGGGCAACTGGTCGCGGCCTGGCACGTGTACAACTTCAACGCGTGCACGGGCGAGACGTGCTGGAACGACACGGTGGCCGGGGTTGCCGGGAAGGCTCCGCTCCTCCTCGGCGAATTCGGCGAGAACGACTGCGCCCACGGGTTCGTGGACGGGCTCATGTCATGGGCCGACACGCAGGGCATCGGGTACCTCGCCTGGACGTGGAACACCTGGGACTGCTCGAGCGGGCCGGCCCTGATCAGCGACTACAGCGCCGGCACGCCCACCGCGTACGGCCAGGGCGTCCACGACCATTTCGTGGCTCGATTCCCCGGTTGACCGCTCTTGGGGAGCCTTCAGCCCGGGACAGGGCCAGCTCCCGAGAGACACCGCCAAGAGAGGCGCGTCTCGGAGGAGGTCAGCGCCGCAGGAACATCAGCCCGAACGTCGAACCGTGAGGGTCGCCCACGATGGCGAATCGTCCGCCCGGGAAGTCCATCGCAGGAACCATGAGGCTTCCGCCGAGCTCCTGGACCTGGGCGGCCGACTTGTCAACGTCCTCGACCGAGAAGTACACCTGCCAGTGCGGGGGCACGCCCTCCATCTGCGGGCCCATCGTCATCGCTCCGGCGATCGACCGCCCGTCGAGCTGCCATTCCGTGTACGGCATCTCGCCCTCGCTCGTGTGCGAGTCCCAGCCGAAAACGTCCTTGTAGAACCGCTTCGCCGCGTCCATGTCCGTCGTGGCCAGTTCGATCCAGCCGAGCGAGCCAGGTTCGAACATGACCTCCGCGCCGGCCATGGTCAGGGGCTGCCACAGGCCGATCGCGGCACCGGTGGGGTCGGCGAAGAAGGCCAGCCGGCCGCTGTCGAACACGTCCATCGGTTCCATGAAGATGGTGGCGCCGGCCTGGCGTGCCTTCTCGGTGGTGGCCGCAGCGTCGGCCGCGTGGATGTACGCGCGCCACACCGGCGGCATCTGGCCGTCCATGGTGGTCTGGATGGCCGCGGCGGTCTTCCCGTCCAGGCGCCACAGGGTGTAGGTACCCGCCTCGGGCGGCGCGACGGTTTCGGCCTCCCATCCGAACAGCCCGCCGTAGAATTGCTTCGAAGCCTCGATGTCGGGCGACGCCAGGTCGGCCCAGATGGGGTGGTTCGGCGGCTGCAACGGCGCGTCAGGCATGACGAATCTCCCTTCCCTCGACGACGAGGGCCATCCTAGCCGGGCATGCGGGTGATCGAACCGGGCACGGACGAAACTCCTCTCCCATGGCCGACCGCGAGATGCTAGCTCGCCGAAGGCCGAGGGCCTGACCCTCCTTCGACTGGATGGCCAGCGGGGAGAATGACCGGCCATGAGGCGCGTGGGGATGGAGCAGCGGCGAGCGCGTCTGGGCGTTCGACACCATCTGGCCACGGCGGCGGTGGCGGGCGACGTCGTCGAGGTGGCGCGGGACCTGGTGGGACTGCACGCCACCGATCCGAAGACGGTGTTCCTGGCGGCGCGGGCCCGGATGCGGGACGCGAACGTCGGGGCGATCGAGCGGGCGCTGTATAAGGGAGTGGCTCGGCGATGTCAGAGTTACCCCGCGTTTCCACACCCCCCTCGAACAGGAGCTGACGGGCTAGCGTCTCGTCGACGTACGGGCGCATCCGCACCCCCCAACCGGGCGACGAGCAGACCCGGACTTCGTCTCTCGCGGGTCGAATGGGCCGAGGAGTTCTGGGAAGGGCCTTCCGGACAAGCGGCAGGCTCAAGTGGCCGCCTCCTGTGACGACCTTAGGAAAGAGGAGGAACGCGATGATGATGTCGCAGCTCGGGCGGGTGCTCCTTTCCAGCTCGTCAGCGTCACCGGACGAGCAGGAGGGGCGGACCGACGACGAGGGCAGCTACGGCGGCCTGATGGACGCGATCGACCGGGCCGTCAAGGAGTTGACGGCGCACACGGAGCAATCGGAACCCTCGAGCTGAGCGGATCGGGGAGCCGGATCCACGGGGCGGGGTGCAGACCGGCCCGGCTCGCTTCTCGTTCAGCGGGTCTTTTCGATGATCGCGGCGATCTCGTCCCGGTTGAAGCCGCGAAGCGTCGTGGTGCGGATGTTCCCGCCCGCCCCCGTCTGGAGCGCGATCGCCGTGACGGTCTCGTCGTCTGGAGCGTCCACGATGGCGACGATGTCGTAAGGCCCGATCGTCCACAGGATCTCGCGGAGCTTCCCTCCGTGCTGCCCGACGACCTGCTCGAAGGCCTCAGCCCGCTTCACCGTGTCCTGGTAGTTCTGGATCCCCTGCTCGGTCCAGTTGACCAACGTGACGAACGTGGCCATTGGTGCCTCCTTCCCCTCGTGCCGCCCCGTGTCGGGAGCCTATGGCGGGTGGGGCGAGCCTGCAAATCCGATCCTCGTCCCTGGGAATCTGGGGATCGCTGGGCCGGAGAGCTCGGGATAGAGGAGAACACTCTCGGCGCTCTCTATGCCGAAACGCTCACGCGCCGCCCAGTCTCTTGACCTTGTACGAGATGAAGCCCGGCATCGACGTGACGATCGACCACATCCGATCGGCCGCCGCCGCCTCCTCCTCGACGTTCGCGTCGTCGCGCATCACGTAGGAGAACAGGACCACGATCATCGCATTCCCCCTCGTCCGAGCTCGATCGCGCTCGCTTCGGAGGATGGTAGGGGCTGGATGGGGCCGAACGACGGCCGGACAGGATGATGGTCTGGCTGTGAATGCGCCATCCGGGCAGCCCGAGGTCGAGCCGTTGCCTCACCTGGTCGAACGCGAGGGCGGGTCCCTCTCACGGTCGACGGCGGCCCAAGCGGGCCGCCGGATCCACTTCGTGGTTGGATGGGACCAGCCGGGACCCAGGCCCTATTTCCGACCGGCCGGATTCGTGCAGGTTCGGAGTTGACACGTGCTCGCCCCCGGTGCGAACGTTTGCAGGCAGATCACCTCGCCGAACCCGGAGCGCCGAACGTGAACGAGTTCGCCCAGACCTCCATCCCCGCCCCCGGCGGCATGAACGTCGACTTCGAGGCTCGGGTCGACTTCGACCGGCTGCGCGCCTACCGGCTGGGCCGGGCCCGTCACGCCCTCGAGCAGTCGGATTTGGGCGCCGTGCTCTGCTTCGACATGAACAACATCCGGTACCTGACCAGCACGAACATCGGCGAGTGGGCCCGCGACAAACTCATGCGGTTCGCCTTGCTGACGCGGACCGGCCCGCCCGTGCTGTGGGACTTCGGCTCGGCGGCGAAGGCCCACCGCCTGCACTCGCCGTGGCTGGCGCCGGAGAACTCGCGAGCCGGGATGACCGGTCTTCGCGGCTCCGTCGCGCCCGAGGCCGGCTTCTTCGCCAGCACGGCGCGCGAGGTCAAGGCGGTCCTCGAGGAGAACGGCGTGGCGCACGAGCCGCTCGGCCTGGACATCGCGGAGCTGCCCATGGTGTTCGAGCTCCAAGCGCTCGGCCTGGAGGTTCGCGACGCGCAGCAGACCATGCTGGACGCCCGCATGATCAAGTCGAACGACGAGATCACGCTGCTGTCCATGGCCGCCTCCATGGTGGACGGCGTCTACCACATGATCTACGAGGCCCTGAAGCCGGGCATCCGCGAGAACGACATCGTCGCGCTGGTGAACAAGCGCCTGTACGAGATGGGCTCCGACGACGTGGAGGGCGTGAACGCGATCTCCGGCGAACGGTGCAGCCCGCACCCCCACATCTTCTCGGACCGGATGATCCGCCCCGGCGACCAGGCGTTCTTCGACATCATCCACTCGTACAACGGCTACCGGACGTGCTACTACCGGACGTTCAGTGTCGGGCGGGCCACACAGAGCCAGCGGGATGCGTACGCGCGGGCCCGGGAGTGGATGGACGCCGCCATCGCGCTGGTGAAGCCCGGGGTGAGCACCGACGAGATCGTCCGGGTGTGGCCGGAGGCGCAGGAGT
The DNA here is from genome assembly GCA_002413185.1 of Actinobacteria bacterium UBA5182. Lineage (GTDB taxonomy): Bacteria > Actinomycetota > UBA4738 > UBA4738 > UBA4738 > UBA5182. The sequence continues at coordinate 28,147 of DHWM01000197.1, read as the reverse complement.
TCGGGTTCGCCGACGAGATGGAGGCGTTCGGGCTGCAGTTCGGCCACGGCCTCGGGCTGGCCCTGCACGAGCGGCCCATCTTCAGCCGCCTGAACTCGCTGCAGCACCCCGTCGAGCTGCAGGAGGGCATGGTGTTCGCGCTGGAAACGTACTGCCCGGCCGACGACGGCCACTCCGCGGCGCGAATCGAAGAGGAGATCGTGGTCACGGCGGACGGGCCCCAGCTGCTCACGCTCTTTCCGGCGGAGGAGCTGATGGTGGCGAACCGCTACTGACCGGATCGGGCGGCCGATCCACGAGCGGAGGGAACAGTGGGCGACACGAGCACGCGAGAGAGACGGTCCGAGGCCGGCGATATCGACATGGAAACACGCTTGGCGATGTACCGGTCGATCGTCGAGATCCGGACCTTCGAGAAGCGCGCGTACGACCTCTTCCTGCAGAACCTGGTCAAGGGGACAAGCCACCTCTCGCTCGGCATGGAGGCCATCGCGGCCGGGTTCGGCACTGCCATGCGTGCCGACGACTACACGTTCTGCACCTACCGGGGCCACGCTCACACCCTGGCCCGAGGGGTTCCGATGACGCCGGTCATGGCCGAGCTCCTCGGGCGAGAGGGCGGCCTGATGGCCGGCAAGGGCGGGTCGATGCACCTCACCAGCGTCGAGCACGGCGTGATGGGGTCCTACGCCATCGTCGGCGCCCACCTCCCGATCGCCGTGGGAGCGGCCTGGTCGGCGCAGGCCCGGGGGTCGGGGCAGGTGGCCGTGTGCTTCTTCGGGGACGGGGCCACGAACATCGGCGCCTTCCACGAGGCCTTGAACTTGGGAGCGGTATGGCGGCTCCCCGTCGTGTTCGTGTGCGAGAACAACCTCTACATGGAGTACACGCCGATCCGGTCAGTGACGGCGGTGCCGAACCCTGCCGCCGACCGCGCGTCCGCATACGGGTTGGAGCCGATCATCGTGGACGGCAACGACCCCGACGCCGTCTACGAGGTGGCCGTCCGGACCATCGACCGAGCCCGCTCCGGACAGGGCCCGTCGCTCATCGAGGCGGTCACGTACCGGCACGGTGGACATTCGCGCGCCGATCCGGGCAAGTACCGGCCGGCCGAGGAGATCCAGTCGTGGATGGGGCGCGATCCGGTTCCCCTGTACCGCGCCAGGCTCTCCGAGCTTGGGGTCGCCGACGCGACGCTCCAGGACATCGACGTCGAGGCCCTCCGGAAGGTGGACGAAGCCACGGAGGCGGCGAAAGCCAGTCCGCCGCCGCCGGTCGATCTGGTGGAGACCGACGTCTGGAGCGACGGGAGCTCGACGTGGCGGAACTGACCTATCGCGACGCGGTCGCCGCCGGCATCGCGCAGGAGATGGAGCGCGATCCGACCGTGTACTTCATCGGCGAGGACGTCGCCGCCGCGGGAGGCGTGTTCAAGGCCACGGTCGGCCTGCTCGAGCGGTTCGGGCCGGATCGGGTTCGCGACACCCCCATCTCCGAGGAGGCCATCGTCGGCGCCGCCATGGGCGCGGCGATGACCGGCCTGCGGCCCATCGTCGAGCTCATGTTCTCGGACTTCCTGGCCACGTGCTGGGACATCGTGGCGAACCAGATCGCCAAGACCCGCTATATGACGAACGGGCAGGTGGCGATGCCGCTGGTCATCCGGACGGCGAACGGGGCGGGTTCGCGGTTCGGCGCTCAGCACTCCCAGGCCCTGGAGAACTGGGCGATGGCCGTTCCCGGCCTGAAGGTGGTGGCACCGACCACGCCCGCCGACGTCAAGGGACTCATCGCCGCCGCCGTTCGCGACCCCGATCCGGTCATCGTGTTCGAGGCCAAGTCGCTGTACGCGGTCAAGGGCGAGGTCCCCGACGGCGAGCACGTCGAGGAGCTGGGGAGGGCGGCGGTCCTTCGGGTGGGCGAGGACCTCACGATCGCCGCCCTGGGACCCATGGTCCCGCGCGCGGTGGAGGCTGCGGGGCGCCTGGCCGAGGAGGGCGTCTCGGCCGAGGTGATCGATGTCCGGTCGCTGGTCCCGCTCGATACCGCGACGATACTCGACTCGGTACGCAGGACCAGCCGCCTGGTGACGGTCGAGGAGAACCCCCGGCTGTGCGGATGGGGTGCCGAGTTGGTCTCGATCGTCGCGGAGGAGTGCTTCGACGATCTGGATGCCGCGCCGATCCGGATCACGACCCCACACGTCCCGGTGCCGGCGGCCGACGCCTTGGAGGACGCGGCCGTGCCATCGGTCGCCCGCATCGTCGAGACCATCCGGGCGAACCTGGGATAGCGGGCTGCGGGGAGACGGGGCGGTAGCGACGGTGCAATCGCTTGCAACGATGACGGGCGATGTGGCGTCCGCGGGGAGACTCCTGCCGTGAGGACGCCGCGCCTGAAGGACGTCGCCGAGGCCGCGGGTGTCCACGTGGCGACGGCCTCCAGGGCGCTCGATGACAGCCGTTCGACCATGGTCCGGGCGGAGACGGTGGAGCGGGTCCGGCAGGCCGCGTCCGACCTCGGCTACCGCGTCAACAGGATGGCGCGAGGGCTGAAGCTGAACCGATCGTTCATCATCGGGATGCTCGTTCCGGACATCACCAACCCGTTCTTCCCGCCCATCGTGCGCGGGGCGGAAGACTGCCTCGCCGAGAGCGGATACACCCTGTTCCTGGGCAATACGGACAACGACGACGGCAAGGAGCGCCGCCACGTCGCCGCGATGCTCGAGCGCCAAGTGGACGGGCTGCTCCTGGCCATGGCCCGCCGCCGGGATCCGCTGGTGGAGGAGCTGCGGGGGCGACAGGCCCCTCTGGTGTTGGTGAACCGAACGATCGACCGGGGCGGGGTGGCGGCCGTCATCCCAGACGACCACGCCGGGATGATGCTGGCCGTCGAGCACCTCCACCAGCAAGGACACCGCCGGATCGGCCACGTCGGGGGGCCCGCCGACACCTCCACGGGGGCCCGGCGCGCGGCGGGGTTCGCCGAGGCATCGAACCTGCTGGGGCTACCGGCCGGACCCATGGTCCGGTCGGAGGCGTTCGCCGAGATCGCCGGACGCGAGGCCGCCCGCACGCTCCTCTCCCGGAACCCCGACCTCACCGCCGTCGTGGCAGCGAACGATCTGATCGCGCTGGGGACGATCGAGGCGGCAGAGGAGAGCGGCCGTCGATGCCCCGAGGACCTCTCCGTGGTCGGGTTCAACGACATGCCGTTCGTGGACAGATTCAGGCCGCCACTGACGACGGTGAGGATCCCCGAATACGAGATCGGCCGCCGTGCCGCCCAACTGCTCCTGAGCCGGATCGAGAACCCGGATCAGCATCCCGAGACCATCCTGATCGCGCCCGAGCTGGTGGTCCGGGGCTCGACCAGGCCCCCACGGCTTCCGCCGTCCGGCCCGCCGGTTTGACTTCGAACGATCCTGCTGCCTAGCATGCGGCGCGGTCCTGCAAAGGTTTGCAGGCCTGGGCCGGATCGGTTATGGCCGGGGGCGAGAGGAGGCGTGATGTCACGAGGACGCTGGGGCGGGGTGGCGACGTTCGTGGCGCTGGCCGCGCTGGTCGGGGCGGCGTGCAGCTCGAAAGGAACCAACTCCACCAACACCAAGCCGATCGTCATCGGGATCTCGCTCTCGGCCAGCGGCGACTTCTCCGATCCCAGCGCGGCCGCCAAGAAGGGCTACGAGCTCTGGGCCAAGACCGTCGACGCGCACGGGGGCATCATGGGCCGACAGGTCCAGCTCAAGATCGTCGACGACACGAGCAGCCCCGACCAGGTCGTCACCAACTACCAGAACCTGATCACCAAGGACAAGGTCGACATCGTGTTCGGGCCCTTTTCCACTCTGCTCAGCGCTCCGGCCGCCAAGGTGGCCAACCGGTACGGGTACGCGTTCATCGAACCGGCGGGCGGCGGCCCGGCCATCTTCGATGAGAACCTGCACAACATCTTCTTCGTCCAGCCGGCCCCCGTCGTCGACAGCGGCACGGTGTTCGCCAACTACATCCTGTCGCTCCCCGCCGACCAGCGGCCCAAAACGGCCGGGTATCCCGAGCTCGACGACCCCTTCGCCGCGCCCATCGCCGAGACGGTCCGCCAGAAGTTCGAGGCGGCGGGCATCACGACGGTCTTCAAGCAGATCTATCCGGCCGAGACGGCCGAGTTCACCACCATCGTCACCAAGCTGGCCCACGCGAGCCCCGACATCGTGGTGGGTGGAACTCAGGTCGCGGACGCCTTCGGGCTGGTGAAGGCCATGATCAGCGAAAAGTTCAGCCCGAAGTTCCTGTTCCTCTCCAACGGATCGAACGACCCGGTGAACTTCCCCGACAAGATCGGGGCGAGCAACGTGAACGGCGTCTTCGGCGCCGGTGACTGGTTCGAGGACGAGAAGTCGCCGGGCAACGCGGAGTTCGTGGCCGCGTATCACGCGGCGTACGGGCCCGGCCCGATCGACTCGACGTCCGCCGAGGCCTACGCATGCGGCCAGATCCTCCAGGCGGTGGTGTCGAAGGTCGGGTCGCTCGACAACGGGAAGATCATCGCCGCGCTGCACCAGGGCTCGTGGGCCAGCGTGGAGGGGAACCTCTCGTGGAACTCAGTAGGAGAGCCCCAGGGCCAGGACCTGTTGGTGGAGTGGATCGGCGGCAAGCTGGTGCCGGTCTACCCGGCATCGGTGGCCCTTGCGGCGCCGACGATCCCGAAGCCCAACTGGGCGGGCTAGCCGGCCAAGTCCCTGGCGAGCACCACCCATAAGGGGGAGGTGTCCGAGAACCTGATGCACCTTCTCGTCCAAGCCGTCATCCTCGGGATCCTGATCGGCGGGGTGTACGCGCTCATGGCGAGCGGCCTGACCCTCGTCTTCGGGATCATGCGAGTCATCAACGTCGCGCAGGGAGCCATGGTGATCCTGGGCGCCTACCTCAGCTACACCCTGTTCAGCTCGGTGGGGATCGATCCATTGCTGTCGATCCTGTTGATCGCTCCGGTGATGTTCGCGCTCGGTGTTGGCATCCATCGCGTGTTCATCCGGGCGCTACGTGCCGAGAGCGGCGAGGAGATGTCCCTTCTGGTGACGTGGGCCACGGCCCTGGCAATCGAGGGCGTCCTGTCGGTCACCTACACCACCAACCTGCGTTCGACCATCCCCGGCTACGCCCAGAGGTCCTGGATCATCCTGGGCTACCGGGTCGCGGAAGTGCGAGTCTTCGGCTTCGTCATCTCCGTGGTGATCCTGAGCGCGCTCTCGCTGCTGCTCGCTCGGACCAGGTTCGGCCGCTCCGTTCGGGCCACCGTGCAGAATCCGACGTCGGCGAAGCTCCTGGGGGTCGACGCCGACCGGGTATCCGCCCTCGGCTTCGGCATCGGCATCTCCACCGCCGCCGCGGCCGGCGCCGTCTTCGGGATCATCTACCCGTTCAACCCGGGGAGCCATTACGACCTCATCTCCCGGCTCCTGTCCATCGTCGTGCTCGGCGGCCTGGGCAGCCTCGGCGGGGCGGTCGTCGCCGCCCTCCTTCTCGGGGTCGGGGAGTCGGTCGTGGCGGTCATGATCTCCCCGTCGTGGTCGTCGTTCGTCTTCTTCATCGTGCTCATCGTGATCCTGGTGTTCCGCCCGCAGGGGCTGTTCGGGGTCCGGGAGCGGGGGGCGCTGTGAATCGCCTGTCGGCTGCCGGCCTGGCCCGCGGGGGGGTCGTGATGTGCGCGCTCGTGGCCTTCCCGTTCGTGTTCTCGCAGCACTGGGTGCTGAACATGGCGTTCTTCGTGCTCATGTACGCGGGGCTGGCACAGGCCTGGAACCTCCTGGGCGGCTACTCCGGATACATCTCGCTCGGCCACGTGGCCTTCTTCGGGCTCGGCGCCTATTCCGAAGCCATCCTGTTCAGCCACATCGGGATCGGCTCCCGCGGGTTCCTGCCCCTCCTGGTGCTGCCCGCGATCGGGATCGCCGTCGCGCTCACCAGCGTGCCCGTGGCGTGGGTCGCGCTGCGAACCCGCCACATGACCTTCGCCATCGTCACGCTGACGCTCTTGTTCGTGGTGCAGCAGCTTGCGTTCAACCTGCGCGGCCTCACCCACGGCTCGCAGGGCGTATCGGTGCCGAGTCCCACGTTCTCTCTGTACGAGCGGCCGTTCTATCTGGCCCTTCTGGCGATCTTCGCCCTGGCCACGCTGGTCACGTGGCACGTCCGGCGGGATCGCCTCGGGCTGATGCTGTTCGCCATCAGGGACGACGAGGACAAGGCAAGAGGCGTCGGCGTGCGGGCCACGGAGGCGAAGGTCTTCACGTTCGCCGTGAGCGTCGGCATGACCGCGATGATCGGCGCCGTGTGGGCCTACTACATCGGCTACGTCTATCCACAGTTCGCCATCGACCCGCTCGTCATGATCGGATCGCTGCTGCCGGTGTTCCTCGGCGGAGCGGGAACGGTGTGGGGTCCGGTGCTCGGGGCGTTCATCCTGGTTCCGGCCCAACAGTGGCTGGCGTACCGGTACGGGGCGAGCGAGCTGTACCTGATCGCGTACGCGGCGGTGTTCCTGGCGATCATCCTGCTGCTGCCGCGAGGGATCCTGCCCTCGATCGCCGACATGGTGGCGCGGCGGCGGGACGGGCGAACCACTCCCCGGCTGCCCGTCGGTTCGGCCCGAGAGGAGATCGCCTCGTGAGCGCGCTCCTCGAGGTGAGGGCCCTCACCAAGCGCTTCGGTGGCGTCACCGCGGTTGACGGGTGCACGTTCGAGGTGTCGGCCGGCTCCATCACCGCGCTCATCGGCCCGAACGGCTCGGGGAAGACCACCGTCTTCAACATGGTCACCGGATACCTCCGGCCGGACGCCGGGGCGGTCTCCTTCGACGGTCGCCGCGCCTCGAGGCCCGACCCCGCCCGCTTCTACCGGGCCGGCCTCAGCCGAACGTTCCAGCAGCCGCGAGTCTTCCGGGAGCTGACGCTGGTGGAAAACCTGGCCGTCGCCGCGAACCGGCCGTGGTGGGCCCTCCTCGGACGAGACGTCCCTCCGACCGACCGACGGCGGGCAGAGGAGGTGCTCGCCGACTTCCGCCTCGGGGACCTCATGGGCAACAAGGCGCGGGAGCTTTCCTTCGGCCAGCAGAAGCTCCTGGAGTTCGCCGCCGTCCTCATGGGCCGGCCCAAGCTCGTGCTGCTGGACGAACCCACCGCCGGGGTGAATCCCGTGATGGTGGAGACGATGGAACAGCACATCCGGGACCTCCATCGCCAGGGGATCACGTTCCTGGTAGTGGAGCACGAGATGAACCTCGTCATGCGCCTGTGCGACCCGGTCATCGTGCTCGACCACGGCGCGAAGCTGGCGGAGGGGCGGCCGGCCGAGGTGCAGCGAGACCCCCTCGTGCTGGACGCCTACCTGGGAACCTGATGGGGACCGCGCTGCTCCGTCTGCAGGGCGTCGTTGCCGGCTACGGCCGGGGCGACGTGCTCCACGGCGTCGACCTCACCGTGGAGGAGGGCGCGGTCACCTGCCTGATCGGGCCGAACGGGGCGGGGAAATCCACCGTGCTGAAGACGGTGAGTGGACTGCTCCGACCGAAAAGGGGCCGGATCACCCTGCTGGGCCGCGACATCGGGGGGCTGAGCCCGCAGGCCGTCCTGAGCCACGGTGTGGTCCACGTCCCCCAGGAGCGAAGCCTGTTCCCGTCGATGTCGGTCTGGGACAACGTGTTGATGGGTGGATTCGTCCTGAGAGACCGCGCGGTGGTCCGGAGGCGAATCGAGCACATCGCGGACCGATTCCCCATCGTCGCAAACCGTCGCCACGAGCGAGCGGGATCCCTGTCCGGTGGAGAGCAGAAGATCGTCGAGATCGCGAGGGCGTTGATGCTCGACCCGGTGCTGGTGTTGATGGACGAGCCGTCGACCGGCCTCGATCCCAGGGCCCGGCAGCTGGTGTTCCACACCATCACCGAGATCAACGAAGGCGGCCGGACGGTGCTCCTGGTCGAGCAGAACGCCCGATCGGGGCTCGCCATCGCCCATCACGGGGCGGTGATGGAGTCGGGAAGGGTTCGGCTGGAGGGGACGGGATCGAGCTTGCTGGCGGATCCGGAGGTGGCGCGCCTCTTTTTGGGCGCGGCGCCGGCGAACCGAGGATGAGCGCCAAGAGAGGAGCGGCGGTGGCCAATCTGGGTTTCGTGGGCTTGGGAGTCATGGGCGGCCGAATCGCCAAGCGCCTCCTGGACGCGGGACACGACGTGACGGGCCACAATCGCACCCGCTCCAAGGCGGACTGGCTCGTCGCCGCCGGGATGGGGTGGGCCGACACGCCCAGAGCCGTGGCCGAGTCCGCCGACGTCGTTTTCAGCATGGTTACCGACACCGCCGCCCTGCAGGCCGTCACGGAGGGACCCGATGGGCTGGTCGCCGGCCTCTCGCCGGGCAAGGTGTACGTGGACATGAGCTCCATCAGCCCGGAGGCGAGCCGGGCGCTCGCGGCGAAGGTGGACGCCGCCGGGGCGAGCATGCTCGACGCCCCGGTGTCGGGCAGCGTCGCCACCCTCGAGGAAGGGAAGCTCTCCATCATGGTCGGCGGTGACGCGAGGACCGTCGAGCAGGTGCTGCCGGTCCTGCGAGACATCGGACCAACCGTCACCCACGTCGGGCCCAACGGGCAGGCGGTAGCCATGAAGATCGCGACGAACCTCAGCCTCGCCGTGCAGATGCTCGCCTTCAGCGAGGGGGTGCTGCTCGCCGAGCGGAGCGGTATCAGTCGCGAGACCGCGGTCCACGTCCTGCTGAACAGCGTGATCGCCTCTCCGATGATCAAGTACCGGGGGCCGTTCGTGCTGGGGCAGCCCGACGAGGCCTGGTTCGACGTGAACATGATGCAGAAGGATCTCCTGGTGGCCCTGGAGATGGGACGCCAGCTGGACGTCCCTCTCCCCACCACCGCGACCGCGAACCAGTTGCTCACCGCGGCTCGAGCCCTCGGTTGGGAGAGGAAGGACTTCGCGGTGCTCTTCGAGGTCCTGGCCACGATGTCGGGTGTGGACCCCTGAGCCGTCAAGCAGCACGTTGATCGGTCCGAATCCGAACCGCGACGGCGTCGAGAGCGATCCGTTCCACCGACCGATGAAAGATCGGCCGAGGCGCCGACATGTGCTCGAGAGACAACGTCCTGGCGAACCGGAGGCGAGTATCGCAGCGGCGGAACGCGCTCGTGGAAGAGCTGGCCCGAACCTTCGGGCGAGGTCACGGTTATGCCCTCGAGATGGGCTCCCGCCGTTGTCAGGGGAGGTGGATCCGGAATACCTGCCCGGCTGCGAAGCCTGCCACCCACAGGTCGCCATCAGCGAAGGCCAGGTTCCGGGGCTCGGAGTCAAGGGTCAGCGCGGCCACGACGGCCAGCTTGGCCGGGTCGATGCGGTAGACCCGGTTATCTGAGTCGCCGACCACCCACACGGCCCCGCCGTGGACGGCGAGGGGGTCCAACCGGGCATCCGGGGTCGCCGATATGGTGGCGGTGACGCGGTTGGTTGCCGGATCGACCCGCTGGACGACACTTTCGTGATCGCAGGAAACCCAGACCGCTCCCAGCCCGGCGGCGGCGTGCACTGGAGTACCGCACACGGGGATGCTGGCCTGGGTGGCGCCCGTTCGCTCGTCCAAGCGATGGAGCATCCCCGGTCCCTGCTCGGTGACCCAGATCGAGCCGGATCGACCTTCGAGAGGACTCCGCTCCCCTGGTCGATCGACCACACGGCCTCGCTCGTCGCGATGATTCCTTCCGGGGAATTCCCCACCCGGATCGAGGCGACGACCCGGTTCGTTCGTGGATCTACGCGAGAGAGGTCGTTGCCGTCGTAGTCCGCGGTCCACACCGAGCCGAACGCCGCCACCAGGTCGATCGGGGAGTACCCCGTGCGGAGCCGGGCCACGACTCGGTTTGTCGCCGGGTCGATCCGTTCGAGGACCTGTTCCCGATAGTGGCCGACCCAGATCGAGCCGAACGCGAACAGGAGCGGGTCGGCATCGTCGGCCACGGGGATGGGTCGCGATCACCGATCCGAGCAGGGCGGGCGAGGGGGACGCCGGAGCGGGCGAAGAGGCGGAGTTCGACGGTGAACCTCCCGACGACGGGCGATCGCCGGACCCCGCCCGGCCACACGCCGCCCCAAGAAGCAGCGACGCCGGCCAAGACCACCGACCGCCGCGAACTCCTCTCGCCCACGCCTGTTCCTACGAGAGTCCCGGCGATCTGGATAGATCAGGTGGCCCTCTCGTTCATCGAGGTACCCACCCTTCGGGCAACGATCAGCGCCGCGATCGCGACCGGGCTGGGAAAGCGACCGGCCGCTACAACACGACCTTGATGTTGAACATCGGCGAACCCGTCGCCGGCATCAGGCGGATCCACAGTGCCAGGTACATCTCGGTCCCTCGGGAGGTCGTGATGTCGCCGAGGTCGATCACGTTCCGCCAGCCGAACCACTCCTGGAGCAACCGGGTGACCTCACGCTTGGCAGCAGGATCGTCGCCGCTGACGAAGAGGTGGTGATCGCCGTCGCCGACAGCCTGTGGCTCGACCATCACGGCCGCGGTCACCGTGTTCAACGTTTTCACCACCTTCGCCTCCGGGAACGCTCGCTGGATCTGCTCCCCCAGCGAGTCGGTGTTGGCCACGGACAGCGTAGGCGGCATCCCGGCCGAGAAGTCGAGCGGGTTGGCGATGTCGACCAGGATCTTGCCTTCCAGCCTCTCCTCCCCGGCGGCTCGGAGCGCATCCAACGCGCCCGTCCCCGAGGTCGCGTTGAAGACGATCTCGCCGTGCCCGGCGGCCTCGGCGAACGTGGCCACCTTCACCCTCGGGTTCGCGGCGTGCCATTCCGAGAACGACGACATCCCCGGGCGAGGCGCCTCCGTGCGGGCCACCGCCGCCTCCGGGTCTCGCGTGCCGATCACGACCTCATGGCCGAGCCGGGCCAGCGCCCCGCTCAACGTCTGTCCGACCATCCCGGTGCCGAGTACGCCGATCCTCATGGCTCCCTCCTGCCTGTTCGATCGCCCGCGCGAAAGCGAGCGGACACCCGAGTCTCTCGCATTCCAGCCGCTACCATCTCCCAACAGCCGGCCGGCGCACGGCGAGAGGGGATGCGATGGGCGACACAGGGTTTCACTCCAAGCAGCCGAGGCGTACCTTTCGGAGCACCCGAATGAGGCCCGCTACAGGGATTCGGCCGCGACGGCGGTCCTAGAGACCGGGTTGCGCGTCCGAGTCGACGGGGCCGACGGGCATTCGACCACGACCGACATGCCGGGGTCAGTGGGCGGAGGGGACGCGGCGCCCTCCCCCGGTTGGCTGTTCCGAGCGGCCCTGGCGAGCTGCGAGGCGACGCTGATCGCCATGCGAGCCGCAGGCGCCGGCATCGACCTGGAACGACTCCAGGTCGTGGTCGACAGTGAGTCCGACGACCGAGGGATCCTCGGCCTCGCGGGCGATGTGCCGGCGGGGCCGCTCAGCGTCCGGGTTCGCGTTCAGGTCAGTGCCAAAGACCCTTCGGCCCCGTTGCGTTCCATCGTGGAGGACGCCGCGGTGCACTGTCCCGTCCACGACGCGGTGGGCCGGTCGGTGCCGATCACGCTCGAGATCGACTGACGCCTGCTCGGTCCGCGACCCTCGGGCGGTTTGACGCTTGGGGTACGGTACCATCATGGCGAACGGCTTCCCCACCGAGGGAACGGAGCTCACGCACATCCTGGTGTCGGGTGACACCGGGCGGGCCCGATACTTCTATGTCGAGGTCCTGGGCGCGGAGCTGTACCGGGAGTACGGCTCGTCGATCGTCCTTCGGCTGATGGGGAACTGGTTCCTGCTGGTGGAGGGCGGCGGACCGACCGAGGACAAGCCGAACGTTACCTTCGCGCCGCCCTCGGACCCGGACCGGGTGGACCATTCGTTCACCATCCGTGTCCCCGATTGCCGCGCGGCGTACGAAACTCTCCGAGCGCGTGGGGCGGAGTTCCTGACGCCCCCGGTCGACCACGGGTTCGAGATCCGGTGCTTCTTCCGCGACCCTGATGGCCATCTGTTCGAGCTCAGCCAGGCCGTCTGATCTCGCCCGTCCGAGTCGCCCGGAGGCGTGAGCCACAGGGCGCTCCCGCGTGTTGTATACGCTGATGCCCATGTCGCCTCCATCGGTGCCGACCAGGCCGCTTCGCGTCGGCGTGCAACTCCCCGAGGTGGAGCGCGAGGTCAGGTGGCCCGAATTGCGGGACATGGCCCGGGCGGCGGAGGCGGTCGGGTTCGATTCCCTGTGGGTGGGCGACCACCTGCTCTACCGGGACCCCGGCGAACCTCCCCGCGGACCATGGGAGGCGTGGTCGGTCCTCGCCGCGGTGGCCGCGGTCACCGAGCGGGTCGAACTGGGACCCCTGGTGGCGAGCGTCTCGTTCCACAACCCGGCGATGCTGGCGAAGAAGGCCGCGACCATCGACGAGATCAGCGGCGGCCGGCTCATCCTCGGCCTCGGGGCCGGCTGGAACGAACCCGAATACCAGGCGTTCGGCTTTCCGTTCGATCATCGGGTGGACCGGTTCGAGGAGGCCTTCGCCATCATCAGGGGGCTCCTCCGGGAGGGCGCGGTCGACTTCGCCGGGCGCTACCACGAGGCCAGGGACTGCGTGCTCCTCCCGAGCCCCTCCCGTCCGGGCGGTCCACCCATCATGGTCGGCACCAAGGGACCGCGGATGCTCCGGCTCGCCGCGGCGCACGCGGATGCCTGGAACGCCTGGTACACGTGGTACGGCAACCGGCCGGAGGGGATCGGGCCGGTTCGGGACAAGGTGGACCAGGCGTGCGCCGCGGAGGGTCGCGACCCGGGCACGCTGGAGCGAACGGTGGCCGTCCTGGTGCAAATCGAAGAGGGCGGGGTCCCGTCGCGCGGCGGACGGGAGCCCAAGGTCCCACCGCTGACCGGCTCACCCCAAGAGCTGGCGGGGGAGCTGCGATCGTTCGCCGCCGAGGGGATCTCGCGCGTGCAGCTCGTGCTCGATCCGATCACCCTTCGTTCGATCGAAGGGCTGGGAGCCGTGCTGCAGGAGCTGGACCGAGAAAGGAGAGACCCGTGAGGGACATCGATCCGGGCGAGCTGAAGGAACGGGCGCGGCAGGCGGTGGAGGCAGCGGCCGAGGAGCTCGTCGCGCTCAGCCACGGCATCCAGGAGAACCCCGAGCTCGCCTTCGAGGAGCACCTGGCATCCGCCCGGGTTGCCGAGGCGCTCTCCGCCCACGGGTTCGACGTCGATCGGGGCGTGGCCGAACTCCCCACCGCGCTCGTCGCCACCTCCGGGTCCGGTGAGCTCGTCATCGGTCTGTGCGCCGAGTACGACGCGCTTCCCGAGGTTGGGCACGCGTGCGGCCACAATGTCATCGCGGCCGCGTCGGTCGGGGCGGGCATCGCCCTGGCCGCCGCCGCCGACGAGCTGCGGATCACCGTGAAGGTCCTCGGAACCCCTGCCGAGGAGAGGGGCGGCGGGAAGATCCTCATGCTGGAGCGGGGCGCGTTCGACGGCGTGCACGCGGCGATGCTGGTGCATCCGGGACCCTATGGGATCGACGAGGTGACCTGCTCCGCCATCGCGTGCTCGGAGCTCGTCGTCACGTACACGGGGAAGGCCGCCCACGCCGCGGCCTATCCCCAGCAGGGCCTGAACGCCGCGGACGCCGCGACCGTGGCCCAGGTCGCCGTGGGCCTGCTGCGCCAGCACCTCGAGCCCGGCGATCGCGTCCATGGCATCGTCACCCATGGCGGCGCCGCTCCGAACGTGATCCCCGAGCGTGCCTCGATGAGCTACTTCGTCCGGGCCCGGACGCTGGATCGTCTGCGCGAACTGGAGCGCCGGGTCGTCGACTGCCTTCAGGCGGGCGCAGTTGGCACCGGCTGCCACGTGGAGATCACGCACGACGGCGAGACCTATTCGCACTTCCACGGTGACGAGGACCTGGAGGCCCTGTACGCCGCGAACCTCTCGGCGCTCGGGACCACGCCGCACCCGGCCGAGGCGGATGTCTTCTATTCGACCGACATGGCGAACATCTCGCTGGCCATCCCGACGATCCACCCGACAGTGGGCATCGAGAGTGGGGTGGCGGTCAACCACCAGGCGGAGTTCGCCGCGTACTGCGGGACGCCGTCGGCGGACGACGCCATCCTCCGCGGCGCGACCGCCATGGCCTGGACCTGCATCGACGCGGCGGGCGACGAACGCCTTCGGGCCCGGCTCCTCAGCGGCCGCGCGGCTTCGGCCGCCGGGCAGGCGGCATCCCGGCCATGACCTCCTCGTGCGGAGGGACTTCCTCTCCGACCACATAGAGGACGTAGTACGCCCCCGTGTCGCCCACGAACCTGAAGCGTTTCTTCAGGTCGGACACGGTCGACGCGAAGTCGCCGTGGGACCGAAGGTACTTCCGGAACGAGCCGTGTTCGGCGTTCAGCTCCAGCATCGTCGCGGCGTTCTCGACGGTTGCCTCGATCTTCCGCCGGTTCCGGACGATCCGCGTGTCGGCCGCCAGCGCGTCGACCTCTCGAGGCGACAGTCGAGCGATCCGCTCGGGATCGAAGTCGAAGAACGCGCCCTTGAACCCCGGCCACTTCACCTCGATCACCCGCCACCTGATGCCGGCCTGGAAGACGGCCTTGGTCATCACCTCGAGGTAGTCGTTCAGCCGCTTCGGCTTGACCCGCTTCGGCGCTTCCATCAGCGATGCACCTCCGCCCGCGGACCTTCGGGAACCGAACGAGGACGGAGACCGGGCGGGCCCCGGTCCCCTTCTCTCGCCCGGTGACTCTGCCGGGCTACGACCCCTGCGTCAACCCGATGGGATGGCCCTCGGGGTCGGCCAGGATGGCCAGCTTCACGTCGGGCGCCACGTCCATCGGCGGCATGATCGTTCGACCTCCGAGGCTCTCGGCGCGGTCCAGGGTGGCCTGCAGGTCCTCCACCATCACGTAGACCGTCACCCATCCGTCACCCTGCTGCGGCGCGCCGATCCCCCCCGGGATCCCCTTGTCGGAGTGCGTGTCGACCAGGCCGTACCCCTGCGGGTTGTTCGTGTCCACGTGCCAGTCGAACAGCTCGCCGAAGAACTTCTGTAGTCCCTCAGCGTTCTTGGACAGGATCTCCCAGTGAACGACCGGAGCTCCCATGGCTCCCTCCTTCTCTCGTGACCCACCCTCCGGGGTCTCTACCCATAACGACGAACGGGCCGGCCTCGATTCGACAGCGAGCGAGGTTGCGGTGTCGGCCGTTACGGGGTGGCCTCCCAGTTCCAGGTCCGCCACCACACGCCGTTGGGATTCGTGCTGGTGGCATTCCACTCGTTGGTCAGCCAGACCTCACCCGTCGCGGCCGTAAGGCTCGCCGCCGGGTCCGGCGTGGCCCCACCGTAGTCCCCCCATCGGCACGTGGAGCCGGCGGTGGTGCAGGTGAAGTCCTCGTTCTTGCCGGGCGACTGATTGACCAGCACGAACGCCGACTGCGCCCCGCTCCCGACCTTCGACACCATCTGGTCGGCCGAGAACGTGGTCGTGGAGGACGAGGTGAACCCGGCCACCATGTTCTGACCGTGCGCGGATCCGCCCGGGTTCACCGTACGGTCCGGCGACACGGCCCCGTTGAAGACGTACAGCGTGGCGTCGTTGATCGTGCCGCTCTGGAACACGGTGGGAGTCGAGAGCGGCGTCGGTCTGATCTCATACCACCGGACCTCGGTTCCCACGCCTCCCATGACGGCATGCGACGTCCACACCGTGGTGGCCCCGGCACGCGGGTCCATCGCCTGGACGGCGTGACTGAGGCGGCCGTCGAGGGTGTCGAGAAGGCGGTTGGTCCCGCTCTGCGGAGCGTCGGGACCCATCTGGTACGTGGCCACCGCCACCTGGTGCGGAGCCGAGATGACCGGCACCGTTGGATCGGTGCCGCTGGGCTTCACCTGGAAGACCGTCAAGAAGTTGCCCGTCGAGCCGTCTTCGACATCGGCGCTGGCGACCACGAATCCCTTGCTCGAGGTGTCCGCCTGGATCGGTGGAACGGGAGTGAAGGCCTGAGTCCCGTTGACGTTCTTCAGGTTCGAGAACTTCCCGATCTTGAAGGTGCTGGCGGCCGGACATGTGGTGATGGCTCCGCTTCCCGCCGGCTTGGTGAGCCACAGAAGGTCCGACTGGGTCGAGAGCAGGCTGGAGAAGGAGGGATAGAAGTTCACGCCAATCAGCAGGAAGCCCTTGGTCTGGCCGAGCTTCGGGTAGTCGGGCGCGTTGCTCGTGCTGTAGCCGAAGCTGGCCGTGTATTTGCACCAGTTCGTGCTGAGGTTCGTGGGATTCGAGGTCTTGCTGAACCCGATGGCCATCGTGGCCGCCGAAGTGTCCCACACGTTGTAGTAGAACCGCTGGGTGTCCGGGTCCCACAGGACCATCGGGTCGCTCAGGTTGAACTGGGAGTGCCCGGTCAGTCTCTGCAGGGTGCCGGACGTGATCTTCGCTCCGGTTCGGCTGTACACGCCGACCTGGAGGTTGATGATCTCGACGTAGCTGTTGGGCCCGATGGCGCCGTTCGTGTCCGGCGGGGAGAGGGTGCCGTCCGACACGCCGTTCCAGCTCGCCCCGGTGGTGGGGGTTGAAAGGGCCGACGGCCGGGCCTGCGGATGGAGCTGAGCCGCCAGCCGCGCCGCATCGGCCTTGGCCTTCACGTGGATCGGGCTTCGAGCGGAGACGTACCCAAGGTCCCGAAGCGAGCCGCGACCGTCATAGCGAGCCGGCTGGGCACCGGCAGGCGCTGCCGACGCCACCGCCCCGACAGCGAGCAGGAACAGGACAACGAACGAAAAGCGCCTGGTCACTTCCACCCCCCCTTGATGCGCAGCACGGAAGATGGATCCCTGACGCATCCCCCTGCGCGGCTTGACTACCGGCAGCTTGACATACCAGAGAGGTAATTTCCAGTGGGCCGCTGAGTCCGGTCCGGTCTCGGATGGGCGTCGACCACGAGAGGAGGCCCGTGGCAGAGACACCGCAGAGGAGTGATCAGCCACTGCTCGTGGCCAGCGCGCCCAGAACGGGGACCACGTGGGTGGCTCGGGCCCTCAGCGTGGCCGACGGGGCCACGCTCATCAACGAGCCCGACAACGAGTGGCCGAACCCGTTCGCATTGAAGGCCAAGCTCTCGTTGGGCCAGTACCCGGTCCTGGAGGAGGGGGATCGAGCCCCCTTCGACTACGACCGGTTGTGGGAGCGGGCCTTCGCCGGGTTCCGGCCGCCCAGATTCCGAACCGCCGCGGCCCGGCGGCTTGGAGGCGAGAGAGCCAACGCGGACTTGTGGCGGGCGCTGTGCGATCACGCCGGTCCCCGTGTCTCCTCGCGCCTTCGGCTGTTGATGCTGGGCGCCCGACCCCCTTCTAGGAGGGACCCGAGAGCGAAGGGGCAGGTGGTGGTGAAGTCAGTCCACGCTCCCCTTGCCCTCGGATGGGTGGCGGCGCGCTTTCGGCCCAGGGTCGTGGTTGTCCTTCGCCATCCCATGAACGTCATCGCCAGTTGGGAAGAGCTCGGCTGGGGCAGCTGCGCCCTGGAGACCAACCCGGAGGTCCGGCGGCGGTTCGGCGCTCGGTGGGGACTGCCCGAACTGGATCCGGGCGCCTCCCGGTTAGAACGGGTGGCGTGGCAGGTCGGGCTGTTCACGTGCGCCCTCCAGGCCGGGCTGGACGTCCACGGCGACTGGGTCGCCGTCTCCCACGAGTCCCTCTCCGCGGATCCGGCAGGCGGTTTCCGGAACCTCTACTCGCAGCTGGGCCTGGAATGGACGGACCTCGCAGGTGCCTTCCTCCGCGAGTCGAACCGGCCCGGGACCGGTTACAGCACGTTCCGGGTCGCGGCCGAACAACCGGGGCGGTGGCGGCGGCGGCTCACGCCCGAACAGATCCGGGAGGCCTGGTCCGTGCTCTCTCGGATCGAGGCGCCGTGGGTCGAACGCATCGCCGGCGACCTGGAGTGAAGGTGCAGATGGCGGCCGGGCCTGCACAGGCCCGGCCGCCATCCAACCTCAAACGTGATGTCAGAACGCTCCGGTCCCTCGCTCATGGGCGCGCGTCGGCGGTAACGCTTGCATATCTCGCTGCCCTGCGAACAGAATCACCCCCGGTCCCGGAGCGCGGGCTTCGGAGTGGAACGAAGGGAACCAGGATGCCCAGAGTTGAGCTCGACCTCGAAACGACGCTGCCTCCGGAGCGGGTCCTGGGAGCCTTGACCGACTTCTCGGCCCGACGCCCCGAGATCTGGCCGGGGATCGAGCCAAGCCTGTACGAGGTGTACGCGGTGGGTGAGACCACCGCCGACATCAAGGAGGGGAGCAAGTTCCCCGGGACCACGGTGTGGGCCAAGGAGCACTACGACTGGTCGACCCCCGGCACCGTGAAGTGGACGGTCCAGGAGAGCAACTTCTGCACGCCCGGCAGCAACGTCTCGGCGACCGTCTCGCCGAAAGAGGGTGGTGGAAGCCACATCCACGTGGTGTGGGACCGGACGGCTTCGTCGTTCGTCGGGCGGATGGCGGTGACGATGATCACGATGACGAAAGGGAAGCCGATCGCCGCTTCCATCAAGAAGGCCCTGGACAAGATGGAGAAGGAGGGAAGTCCGTCCGCCTAGGGATCAACCTCTCCCGGGCGGTCTGAGGCGCCCGGGACGCATCGTTTCGGATTCTTCTGTTTCGGGGCGAAGGCGGTATGGTGCCTCGAAGCGGCCGCGGGGGCGGCGCCCGGAGGAGCGAAGAAGATGGAGGGGCGCGAGCGAAACGTCGACTCGAACAGGCCCCGCGCGCCCTCCGCCCCGCGCCCAGGGCGATGGCTCCGCGACCCGGTCGCGCCGATCCTCATCGTCGCCGGGATCTTCGACTGGATCTCCGGGAACCCGCCTCACTCGATCCTGCTGTTCGCGGTGGCGGCAGCCCTGCTGTGGGACGCGCTGTTCGGAGGAACCGGAGGCCAGGCACTCCCGGTCTCGGCGTCGAAACCGCTTCCACTCCCCCCGCTCCCGGTGGCGCTGACCGTCGGGCTTCTGTACGCCATCGTCGTCGGCAGCCTGGGCCGTTATTCCTGGCCGATCACCGTCGCCGTCATCGTCCCCGCGGCCGGGGTCCTGGCCCTGGCGTGGCGGCGCTCACGCAACCCGCCGGGGGACCAGGGGAGGCTCCCCGCGACGGGGACGATCGCGTGGGCGTCGGCCTTCGTCGCCCTGGGACTGTGGGAGCTGGCGGCCCTGCTGCTCCAGCCCTCGCTCACCACCGACTCCCCCGCCCACCCCACGTTGAGCGTGCTGACCGACCCCGCGCTGGCCACGCACCTCGGCCGGTCGATCGCGTTGTTCGTCTGGCTGGCCATCGGATGGTTCCTCCTCCAGACATGACTAGCCGGGAGGTCACCGTGGCGGGCTACGCGCTCCTGGCCGGGGCAGGGCTGGCGCTCCAGCTCCGAAGCAGGCGGTCCGGATCCCGCGTCCCATCTCTGGGCGCGGTGTTTCGAAGGGTGATGCGGACGAGGCCCGGCCGCCTGGGCGTGGTGGCCGGATGGGCCTGGTTGGGCCTGCACTTCTTCGCGCGCTGACTCGAAGGAAGGTCAGCGCGCGGGTCGCTCACCCCTAGTGCTTCAGCCGTGGCCACGTCAAAGCCCAGGAACGTCGAAAGCCCCGGCAGATCCAGATCGGGGCGCTGCCCGTACCGCCGCGCCCCGAGCTCTCGGGCGATGATCGCGCCGATGAAGACGAGCCCCCCCAGGCTTAGGGCCGGGAACAGCCGAACCACCGGGAGCGCCCCACCCGCAACCACCGTGGCCAGCCGGGCGAGGGCGGGGGTGAAGGGGGGCTGGTTGACGAACCGCCAGGCCAGGTGGTCGCCACAGCGCAAGAAGTAGAGCTCGTCGCGGTGATTCCCGTACCACGTGCTCACGGCCATCTCGACCAGGATCGCGGCCGCCGCGATCAGGAGGACGGCGACGGGCGTGCTGTGGAGATCGCAGACCTTGGGGACGGTTCGAGGCTCGGGCTCGGATGCGGTCGCCATGAGCGGATGTGGCGTCGGGAACGGCCGACGGTCCCAGCCTAGTGACTGAAGGCGGTTCGCTGGTTCTCGTGGATGGGAGCGCGCTGCTCGAGCTTCTCGACCACCCGCTTCAAGTCCTCCAGGAGCATCGCGGCCATGTCGTAGCTGAACCCGTTCCGGACCACGATCCGCAGGACCGCCAGGTCCTCTCGGTTCGGCGGCATGGTGTAGGCGGGGACCTGCCAGCCCCGCTGCCGCAGGCCGTCGGATACGTCGAACACCGTGTAGCCGTCCACCTCGTCAGCGAGCCGGAACGCGAACACGGGGAGCTCGCTTCCGTCCGTCACCAGCTCGAACGGACCGAGGGCGCCGACCTGACCCGAGAGCCACGTCGCGGTGTCCCTCGACGTCTGCTGGACCAGGCGATACCCCTCGAACCCAAGCCTGAGGAAGTTGTAGTACTGCCCCACGACCTGGGCGCCGGGGCGGGAGAAGTTCAGGGCGAACGTCGGCATCGACCCGCCCAGGTAGTTCACGTGGAAGATGAGGTCCTCCGGCAGTGCCGGAAGGTCCCGCCACACGATCCACCCCACGCCGGGGAACACCAGCCCGTACTTGTGCCCCGAGGTGTTGATCGAAGCCACGCGGCCCAGCCGGAAGTCCCACTCGATACCCTCGTCGAGGAACGGGGCGATCATCCCTCCGGAGGCCCCGTCGACATGCAGCGGCACGTCCAGTCCGGTCGAGGCCTGGAGCCCATCGAGGGCCGAGGCGATCTCCTTCACCGGCTCGTAGCTCCCGTCGAACGTCGAGCCGAGCACCGCGACCACGCCGATGGTGTTCTCGTCGCACCGTTCGGCCGCCGCCTCCGGCGTCAGGTGAAAGGTGTCGCCCTCCACCGGGACCAGACGCGCTTCGACGTCCCAGTAGTTCGTGAACTTCTCCCAACACACCTGGACGTTGACGCCCATCACCATGTTGGGCCGGTCGGCTGTCTTGCCGGCGGCCCTGCGGGCGTGCTGCCACCGCCGTTTCAGCGCGAGCCCTCCCAGCATGGCGGCCTCGCTGGACCCGGTGGTGGAGCACCCGATGGCGTGCTCGGGGTCGGGGGCGTTCCACAGCCGCGACAGCATGTGGACGCACCGCACCTCCAGCTCAGCGGTCTGCGGGTACTCGTCCTTGTCGATCATGTTCTTGTCGAAGCACTCGGACATCAGCTCGCGGGCCTCGGGCTCCATCCACGTGGTCACGAAGGTGGCCAGGTTCATCCGAGCGTTCCCGTCCAGCATGAGCTCGTCGTGGATGATCTCGTACGCCGTGGCCGGCAGCATCTCTCCGGCCGGCAGCTCGTTCCGGGGGACCGCGGTGGTCTCCCCGCCTCGCGTGTACAGCGGGTTGATCGCAAGGTCGGGCGGCCGTGCGGCGTCGTTCGCTGGGTGCATCAGCGGCATGGCGGTCTCCCTGGTCGCATGCTGATCCGGGCGGTCGGCTGGCCGGACTGTACGCCCGGGGATGGCGTCTGGTCGAGACGGCGTGCGCTCCGCGCGCGCAGGGTTCGTTCCACAATCACCACATGCTCTTCGCCGAGATCGCGGGAACGTCGGCGGACGTCGGCGGGGCAGCGTCCCGACTCACCAAGGTCGAGCGTCTGGCGGGCTGTCTTCGCCGGGTTCGCCCCCGGGAGGTGCCTGTGGCGGTGGCCTACCTGTCCGGCGAGCTGCCCCAGGGTTCGGTCGGGGTCGGGTGGGCGTCCCTGCGGGAGCTGCCCGCCCCCGCACCGCCCCCGCCGACGCTCCATGTGCTCGACGTGGACGCGGCGCTCCATCGCATCGCCGCGGCCACGGGCCCCGGCTCTCAGGCCATCCGGCGACGAGCGCTGGCCGAGCTGTTCGGCGCGGCCACGGAGCCGGAGCGCCGCTTCCTGACCGGACTCCTCATGGGCGAGATCCGGCAGGGCGCGTTGGAGGGTGTGATGATCGAATCGGTGGCGAAGGCGGCCGGCGTCCCCGCCGGAGACGTCCGGCGGGCCCTGATGGTCGCCGGCAGTCTGGGACCCGTCGCCGCCGCCGCCCTGACCGAAGGACCAGCCGGCCTGGCCGACTTCCGGCTCACCGTCCTTCGGCCCTTCCAGCCCATGCTGGCTCAGTCCGCCCCAGACGTCCCGGCCGCGTTCGCCCGCATCCGGCCGGCCGCGGTCGAGTGGAAGCTGGACGGCGCCCGCATCCAGGTCCACCGGCTGGGCGGGGTCGTCCGGGTGTTCACCCGAAATCTCGCCGACGTCACCGACCGGGTCCCCGAGATCGTGGAGGGCGTCCAGGCGTTGGGGAGCGAAGCGCTCGTCCTGGACGGCGAGGCGATCGCGCTGCGGGCGGACGGACGTCCCCTGCCGTTCCAGACCACCATGAGCCGGTTCGGCACCCGCACCGCCGTGGAGCCGCGGCGAGCGGTCTCCCTGTCACCGTTCTTCTTCGACTGCCTGCACCTCGACGGCGAGGACCTCCTGGACCTTCCGGCCGCGGCGCGATCCGAAGCGCTGATGGGGCGGGTGCCGGAGCATCTCCGGGTACGCCGGATCGTGACGGGGGATCCCCACGAGGCCGAGGGGTTCCTCGAGGATGCGCTCGGGCGGGGCCACGAGGGCGTCATGGTGAAGGCGCTCGACGCCCCCTACGAGGCCGGACGCCGCGGGGCCAGCTGGATCAAGGTCAAACGGGCCCACACGCTCGACCTGGTGGTCCTGGCAGCCGAATGGGGACACGGCCGCCGGCGTGGATGGCTCTCCAACCTCCACCTGGGGGCGCGGGACCCGGAGCGAGGTGGCTTCGTCATGCTGGGGAAGACCTTCAAGGGGATGACCGACCAGATGCTGGCGTGGCAGACCGAACGCCTCCTGGAGCTCGAAGTGTCGCGGGATGCGTACGCGGTCCACGTCCGGCCGGAGCTGGTGGTGGAAGTGGCGTTCGACGGCGTCCAGGCCAGCCCACGGTACCCGGGCGGCGTCACCCTGCGGTTCGCCCGGGTCAAGGGCTACCGGCCGGACAAGGGCCCGGACGAAGTCGATACGATCGAAGCGGTCCGGGCCATCCACGAAGGAGGGAACCGATGAGCATGTCGATGCCCAAGCCCGATGAGGGCTCCAAGGAGTGGTTCCGGTCGCTCGTCCCGAACGCTCCGGGCGTCGAGGTCCGGCCGATGTTCGGGAACCGCGCGGCGTTCGTCAACAAGAACATGTTCCTCGCCCTGTTCGGCCCCTCCGTGGCGGTGCGGCTCCCCGACGAAGCACGCGCGGAACTCCTGGAGAGGAAGGGCGCGCCCCGTCTAATTGAGCGAGGGGTCGAACGGCATCGTCGCCAGCATGGCGAACCGGGCGCCTTTCCGACGGACCACGCTGTCCCACAGTGTTTCCGGTGTCTCCGTGAAGACATCGTCCGGCAGCGCCGGTTCGACGAACCAGCCATCCTCCGCCATCTCGTCCTCCAGCTGACCGGGCCCCCATCCGGCGTATCCGGCGAACACCCGCCCTCGGCGGATCCATCGGACGGCGTCCGCTTCGACCTCTCCCGTCAGGAACCCGATGGCGTCGAACACGACGATGTCGGCGCGAGCCGGGTCGTCGAACTCGGCCAGGACCACGGCTGATTGGGGCTGCACCGGTCCCCCCACGAAGAGCCGTTCCCCGTCGCCGACCACCGAGGCCAGCGAAGGAGCCACCTCCCGAACGGGAACCGGAGCCGGGCGGTTCAGCACCACCCCCAGGGCGCCATCCTCGTTGTGCTCCCCGACCAGGATGATGGTGCGCCGGAAGTTCGGGTCGAACAGGCTCGGCCCGGCGATCAGCAGCTGGCCTCGGAGGCTCTCCACGCCCCTCTTCTTTCCCGCCGTTGACCCCGGCGTCACGTTCCACTGGACGGTGCCGCCTCGGGATCCGGTTCGGCGATCCGAGTGGCCCGGCGAACGATCGCCGCCACAGCGAGGATCACCACGAGACCGCCGGCCACCTCCAGACCGGTCAGCGGCTCGCCGAGGACGAAGAAGGCCGCCACGGTGGCGATGATCGGCTGGGCCAGGATCAGCAGCGCCGAGACGGACACGTCCACCTGCCCGTGGGCCCACGCCAACAGGACGTGCCCGCCCTGGGCGGCGAGCAGGAACACGCCCAGCCAGCCCCAGTCCTGCCATCGCAAACCGCCCAGGCGTTCGCCCGACACCAGCGCCACCGGCGTCACGACTATCGCCGCCACCAACGTCACAGTGGTCATGTACTCGACTGCCGGGACCGCTCGGCGAACGCCTTTCGACACGAGGAAGTACGCCGTCCAGGCCAGCAGCGACCCCACCGCCAGGACGTCGCCCCGGAGGCTCCACACCGGCGTCCCACTCGAGCCCACGGTGACCAGGACCACGCCCACCACGGACACCACGGTCCAGTTCACGTCCCACCTGGTGATCCGTTCGCCGAACAGCGAGCCCGCCACCATCAGGATCAGGGCAGGCTGCAGTGCCTGGATCACCAGGACGTCGGCCACGCTGGTCGCCTTCAACGCGGTGAAGAACAGGACGATGTTGGCGCCGAACAGGACGCCGCCGGGCGCCGAGGCCTTGATCATCGCCCAGGTCACGCGGCGTCCGGCCAGGGGCGCCACGATCAGCATGACGATGGCCCCACCCCACAGCCGGTAGAAGGCGAACGTCACCGCCGGCGCCTTCGTGATCTTGAGGATGAGGTTGGTCAGCGACCAGCCCACCACGGCGACCAGCACGGCGACGACGCCGGCCCGGGACGCTCGTCCGGCGGCCACGACACGATCGGGCGAAGGGGATCCCATCCGGCCGATTCTCCCAGCCGGCACCGCCGGCACGGCATGGACCGCGTTCGGTCCTTGCGCCGGTCCATCGGGGCAGGCTTGAATAGGCGGACGTGCCCGGGAAGCCAGCGATCATTGTCCGGAGGTGCCGAAAGGGCTTTCGTGGCCGGTTGGGGACGGCGCTGAGGAGGTTCCTCGGCGCCGCCGCGGTCCTGACCCTGATCCCCACGGCCGCCTCCGCCCAGGCAACACCCACGTTCACGTTTGAGCGCATCCGGTCCTACGACGTCTCCATCGCCATCCAGCACGACGGATCGATCGTGGTGGTCGAACGGATCGACTACGACTTCGGCCCGCGCGAGCACCATGGGATCTTCCGGGACATCCCGGACCGCCTGACCTTCGACGACCGCTATGACCGCGTCTATCCGATCGAGGACATCTCGGTGCGGGGCTCCCTTGGGACGCCCGATCAGTTCAAGACCGAGAAGATGGGATCGCTGCTGCGGATCCAGATCGGCGACCCCGACAAGATGATCTCGGGCCGGCACCTCTACACGATCACCTACCGGGTGCGGGGAGCCCTGAACGGCTTTCCAGGCCACGACGAGCTGTACTGGAACGCCATCGGCTCGTACTGGGAGGTCCCCATCGAGGCGAACTCCGTTCGCGTCACCACACCGGGACCGATCGGCCGGGTGGCCTGCTTCGCAGGTGACACCGGGTCCGCCCTCCCGTGCTCGCGGAGTCACGTCGACGGCCGGATTGCGACCTTCCGGCAGGATCTCGTCTCGCCGTTCGGCCCGTGGGCGCTCGGCCCCGGCCAGGGGCTCACCATCGTGGTCGGCTTCCCTACCGGTCTGGTTCCGACGCCGCATCCGGTCCTGGAGGAGCGATGGAGCTTCCGGCGAGCCTTCTCGGTCACGCCGTTCACCGCGGGCGTCTCGGGGGGGCTGCTGCTCCTGCTGCTCCTCGGAATCGGCTGGCTCCTGTGGTCCCGGGGCCGTGACCGCCGGGCGGTCGGGTCGCCCGTCGACGTCGCCTTCGGTGATCGCACCACCGGAGGGGAGCACCGGGTCCCGCTGTTCGAACGGGAACGCTCCCCCGTCGAGTACGCCCCGCCCGATGACATCCGCCCCGGCCAGGTCGGAACGCTGGTCGACGAGGTGGCGGGGCCGCTCGACGTCACCGCGACCATCGT
>DHWM01000197.1:1442-1759 GCA_002413185.1 Actinobacteria bacterium UBA5182 | reverse complement strand
AAGGCCCGACAGGCGGGAGACGAGCTCCTCCCCTACGAGACGCTGCTGTTCGACGCCCTGTTCCAGGGGGCCGACGACCTGAGCGTGGAGGAAGAGGAACCGGCGGCTCTTGGGAACGACGCCTCCGAACGCGACGGGGGCGAGGTGCCTCCCCGCCCCGACGCGCCGGACGAGCCTCCCCCTCCGCGGCTGGCCGAGGTCACGGTCTCCAGCCTCCGCAGCCACTTCTCGAACCGTCTGAAGAAGGCGGAAGACGCCCTGTACAGCGACGTGGTGAAGCGAAAGTGGTTCGCCGGCCGGCCGGACAAGGTTCGGGC
>DHWM01000197.1:0-1199 GCA_002413185.1 Actinobacteria bacterium UBA5182 | reverse complement strand
CCACCTCGGCCTGCTACCGGTTCCACTCATCCTTGCCGGGCTCGGTTTGGCATGGGGGTCGCGATGGATGCCGCGGCGCACCGCCAAGGGCACAGGCCTGGTCCGTCGGGTGTTCGGATTCCGAACCTACATCGAGACGGCGGAATCCCAGGAGGCCCAATTCCAGGAGCGAGAGAACATCTTCTCGAAGTACCTGCCCTACGCGATCGTGTTCGGGTGCACGGGGAAATGGGCCAGGGCGTTCGCCGGGCTGAACGGCGAGCTGCCGTCCACGTCGAGCTGGTACGCGGGGACGCGGCCCTTCACCGTCGATGGGTTCACTTCCTCGATCGACCATTTCGCGGTGTCCACTGCGGGG
Organism: Actinobacteria bacterium UBA5182; assembly: GCA_002413185.1. Taxonomy (GTDB): domain Bacteria; phylum Actinomycetota; class UBA4738; order UBA4738; family UBA4738; genus UBA5182. Next base: position 841 of record DHWM01000197.1, on the reverse strand, counting down.
ACGATCACGGCGACGCCGGCGGGGTCCGGGCACAGCGGCTTCTCGGGTGGGTCCTCCGGCGGCGGCGGAGGAGGTGGAGGCGGCGGGTCGTGGTGAGCGCGCCCACCGGCGCACCCCCCCTGCGGGGTCAGCCCACGCCGGGCCCGGTGAGACGGCGGTCGCCCGACGCGGTTCGCACGAATACCTGCCAGTTGTAATAGGCGAAGAACGCCCGTGGGTCCTTGGTCAGCTGGCCGGCGTACAACAGGACGGCTCGACGTAGGCGGAGGCCCGGTTGTATGCGAACAGGGCCCGTCGCTCGTCGGCCGGAGCGCCGGACGCATGGAGGAAGTTCGCCGCTCCGATGATGGCGTCGTGGGAGTCGTGGATGTCGCCTCCCAGCCCGTACGTCGCCCACGTGGAGGGGAGGAATTGCATCGGCCCCTGCGCCCCGGCCGAACTCGAGGAGCGGACCCTTCCGAACTTGGTCTCGATGAAGTTCACGGCGGCCACGACTTCCCATGGCACCCCGAACCGCTTCTCGCCCTCCCTGTAGAACGACAGCAGCGGGCTCGGCGGCGGAGGGACCTGCGTGAGGATGGTGCTTGGATCAGAGACGGGTCCGACCAGGGGCCGAAGGTCGGCGCCGGCCGCGACGGTGGATCGGGCCGCTTCGGCCAGCCAGGACAGCATGTGGGTCAGTGCGTCGGCCGAGGGCTCCGGGCCCCCGACCATCCGCCGGTAGATCCGCTGCTGGAAGAGGGCCTGGAGAAGGACGGGCTGCGGAACGGGCGTGGTGGGCAGGCCGGCCTGAATCCAGTGACATGCGCTCCTCCTCGTACCGCTAGTGTGCCGCCTGCAA
>DHWM01000117.1:4776-12523 GCA_002413185.1 Actinobacteria bacterium UBA5182 | reverse complement strand
GGGATGGGCGACGTGAAGCTCGCTGCACTGATCGGCCTGGTGTTGGGGAGCCAGGGCTTGCGCTACGTGGCGGTGGCGGCCGGTGTGGCCGTCCTGGCGGGTGGCCTGGGGGCCGTGGCGGCCCTCCTGGCCGGACGGTCTCGGAAGTCGGCCATCCCGTTCGGTCCGTACCTGGCCGCAGGGGGCATGACTGCTGCGTTCTGGGGCGCCTCCCTCGCCCGCACCTATGTCTCGTTCCTGCACTGACGGGGGCCGGACCGCCGGGCGGCCTGATCGGTGTGGCGGCGTGTTTGCGCTGGCAGATGCCCATTTTTCGCCGCGGTGCGAGCGGCTCAGACTTTTTCCGAGGGAGTACGCCGATGGGCTTAAGTTCGGGCCGGGACGGTTCGAAGAATAGAAGGTCGTGAAAATCGACCTCGTCAAGACCTCTGGACTGATTCCCCTGCGAGTGGAGGGTGTGAACTAATGGCCCGAACACGGATCGGATTGGACATCGGAGCGACGGGCGTCCGCGCCGCCGAGCTGTCGCTCAAGAGCATTCCTCCTTCGCTCATCCGTGTCGCCCAGGTGCCCCTGCCTCAGGGAGCGGTGGTCGGCGGAGAGCTCCGCAACCCGGAGGCCGTCACCAGCGCGCTGAAGGAGCTGTGGCGCAAGGGCAAGTTCCGGAGCCGTGAGGTCGTCCTGGGCGTGGCCAACCAGCGCGTCGTCGTCCGTGAGGTGACCGTGCCGTGGCTGGCCGACCCGAAGGAGCTTCGGGAGTCGCTCCCGTTCCAGGTTCAGGAGTTCGTGCCGATCCCGCTGGACGAGGCCGTCATCGACTTCCACACGCTGGAGGAGTTCGAGAAGGAGGGCCGCAAGATGCTGCGGCTGCTCCTGGTCGCGGCGCAGAAGGAGATGATCCAGGACATGGTGCGGGCGGTCGAAGCCGCCAAGCTCACCCCGGTAGGTCTCGACCTCGTTCCCTTCGCCATCGTGCGATCCGTCGGCTCGATCAACGGCATGAGCCCGACCAGCACGGAGGACGGCGACGAGGCGCTGGTGGACATCGGCGCCGACGTCACCAGCATCTGTGTCCACGCCTGGGGCGTGCCCCGGTTCGTCCGGATCCTTCCATCCGGCGGCCGCGCGGTGACCTCCGCCGTGGCCCGGACGATGGGCCTCGAGGACGAAGAGGCGGAGCGCCTGAAGCGGGGCGTGTTCTCCGAAGGCAACGAGGCGCACGTCGGGGAGGCCCATCGGGCCGCCGTCACCCGAGCAGCGTCCTTCGCCGAGGAGATCCGCTCGTCGCTCGAGTTCTACCTGTCGAAGATGCCCGGAGCGAGGATCGGCCGCGTGCTGCTGAGCGGTGGCGGATCCATGCTCGGGGGGCTGGAAGGACTGCTCCAGGAGCGCCTCCCGGCCGAAGTCGTGCAAGGCCACCCGTTCCACCGCGTCAACCCCGAGCTCGACCTCGAGCCTGACGTCATGGCCGAAGCCGAGCCCGTCCTGGCCGTCGCGGTCGGACTCGCTCTCCCTGGAGTGCGGGGATGACACAGGTCAACCTCCTTCCATCTGACGTACGCCAGCGCCAGCGCACCAAGCGCCTCACCCTGCTCGTCATCGGGGGCGCCGGCGCGGCCCTCGGCCTGCTCTTCCTGGTGTTCGTCCTGCAGACGGCCAGGCTCTCGAATGCCCAGCGTGAGCTCACCGTCCAGCAGAGCCAGAACAACGCGCTGCAGTCGACGATCGCCGGCCTCGAGAGGTTCCAGCAGCTGAAGCAGTCGGTCGCCGACGGCGAGGCTCTGGTGGGCGAAGTGACGCAGGGTCAGGTCATGTGGTCCGGCGTGCTCAAGGACGTGTCCTCCGTCATCCCCGGCCAGATGTGGCTTACGGGCATGACCGGAACTCTGAGCGGGTCCCCGGTGGGGGCCCAGTCACCGGCACCGGGTGCAGCCCCGGCCGGCGCGACCGCCACCACCATCCTTCCCGGCTCGGGCGTGGTCGGCAACATCCAGTTCACCGAAGTGGCCTTCGACCACCCCACGGTGGCTCTGTGGTTGACCCGTCTGGAAGAGGTCAAGGGCTGGGTCAACCCGTGGATCAACTCGAGCACCAAGGGCTCCGCGAGCGGAGGTCCGACGCTCGTCAACTTCACCGGCAGCGTCGACCTCACCGCCGGCGCGACCGTGAGCGGGGGCGCCCAGTGAACCGCCGTGGGCCGCTGGTCGCCGCGCTGGTGGGCGTGGGGCTAGTCATCGTCACGGTGGCGGGGCTCATCCTGCCGAAGGCCGCCGCAGTCCGCTCGAAGCAGGAGCAGGTGGTACAGGCACAGAAGCAGGAGACCACGCTGGCGGTGCAGCTCCAACAGCTCCAGGCGGACGCCAAGCATGCCGGGGTTGACAACCGCCGTCTGGCGCAGCTTGGGTCACAGATCCCTCCGACCGCCGACCTTCCGGGCCTGATCCGGCTGCTCAACTCTGCGGCCGACCAGTCCGGGGTGGACTTCATGACCCTCTCGCCGGGACAGCCCACGCTGGCCCCAGACGGGAAGCTCTCGATCATCCCGGCCCAGATCCTGGTGAGCGGACAGTACTTCGCGGTCGATCAGTTCCTGTACCGCCTGGAGACCCTGCCCAGGGTGTCCCGGGTCGGGAGCGTGACGGTCAGCGCCGCTTCCGGCACCGGCGGCGTCACGGCGCTGCAGGTCAGCGTGGCGACGACCTTCTACACCACTGACACGAGTGCGGGTCCGGGTTCGGTTCCGGGCCCGACGCAGGGCACCAGCATCGTGCCGTCAACCTCGACCACCTCGACGAGTTCAGGAGCATAGGGTCATGGCCACTTCCTCTCGCGACCGCCGGACGCTGCTCGTGCTCGGTGCGGTAGCCGTCGTTGCGCTGGCAGTATTCTTCCTGGTCATCTCGGGAAGCTCGAAGAAGGCGCCGGTCGCTTCGGGGCCGAACGTCGTGGCGCCCCCGGCAGGAAGCGGTCCGTCGCTCGCCCCGACCCCACATCCCTCCGCGGCGCCCCTCCTGGTGTTCTCTGGACGGGACCCCTTCCAGCCATTGATCTCGACCACGTCCACCTCGACCTCCGACACATCGGGGACGACCCCGGCCCCCGGGGTCTCACCGGCCCCGTCGCCCTCCTCGGGTCCGACCGGCGGATCGAGCATCACGCTCGGCGGGCACACTATCGTGCTCGACGATATCTTCACCGTCGGCGGGACCCAGAAGGTCCAGGTCGAAGTGGACGGAGCCGTCTACACGGTGGCGCCCGGAGAGAGCTTCCAGGGCAGCTACAAGCTGGTCTCGATCAGCGGGTCCTCGGCGAACTTCCTGTACGGCGACCAGGGGTTCACCCTGGAACAGCCGGGCGGGGGAGACGGCTCCTAGTTCCTCACCGCATCACCTTCGGCTGCCCGCGGGACGCTATCATCGGCGCCCGTGGAGCACACCGCTCGCCGAGAACGCCTGACCTCCCGATTGCCCGAGCTCGACGTGGAGGCGTTCCTGGTGACCCGCCTTCCCAACGTCCGCTACCTCACGGGGTTCTCCGGCACGAACGGCCAAGCCGTCCTGACCGCCGAGGAAGGGGTGTTCCTCACCGACGGGAGATATGCCGAACAGGCGAGGCACGAGGTGCTGGGACTCCGTCGAGGCGCCTACTCCGGTGACTTCGTCAATGCCTTCGCCGAGGCGTGCCGGGATCTCGGGGTGCGTCGGGTGGCGTTCGAGACATCCGGCGTGTCCTACCGGCTGCACTCCGAGCTGTCTGCGACGGGGATCGATCTCGTCCCCGTCGACGACGAAGTCGAGCGCCTCCGGTGGGCCAAGGACGCGGGCGAGATCGGGCTCCTAAACGTCGCCCAGTCCATCGCCGACCACGCGTTCGAGGCGATCCTGGACAAGCTGGCAGAAGGCGTGACCGAACGGGGGATGGCGTTCGAGCTGGACACGCTCCTCAGGCGGGAAGCGGCTGACGGGTTGGCGTTCGACACGATCATGGCGTTCGGAGAGAGCGCGGCCGAGCCGCATCATCATCCCACCGACCGCCCCCTGTCCCGGGGCGACGTGGTGAAGATGGACTTTGGGTGCGTGGTCGGCGGCTATCACTCGGACATGACCCGCACGGTCGCGTTCGGAGAGGTCCCCGGGCAGCTCCAGGAGGTCTACGCCGTCGTGCAGAAGGCGCAGCAGGCGGGGGTGGACGCGGTGCGAGCCGGGGTTACCGGGGAGTCGGTCGATCTCGCCACGCGCCAGCTCATCAGCGACGCAGGGTACGGTGAGCAGTACAAGCACTCGCTCGGGCACGGCGTGGGCCTGGAGATCCACGAACCCCCCTGGCTGCGGGCCGGCAGCGATCAGGTCTTGCCCCGAGGCGCCGTGGTGACCGTGGAGCCCGGGATCTACCTGGACGGCGTGGGCGGAGTGCGGATCGAGGACATGGTGGAGGTCACCCCCGGAGGGTGCCGGGTGATCCCGTCGAGCTCGAAGGAGCTCATGGTGCTGCGATGAGCGTCAGCACGAACGACCTCAAGCGAGGGATGACGCTGGACCTGGACGGCACGCTGTTTCAGATCGTCGAGTTCCAGCACGTCAAGCCGGGCAAGGGCGGAGCTTTCGTTCGGACCAAGCTTCGAAACGTGAAGACCGGCGCGGTGATCGAGCGAACCTTCAACGCGGGCGTGAACGTGGGCCTGGCCATCGTCGAACGGCGCGAGATGCAGTACCTGTACAGGGACGGAGCCGACTTCGTGTTCATGGACACGGAGTCGTTCGACCAGCACAGTGTGAGCGCCGACGTGGTGGGCCACATGGCGAACTACCTCACCGAGGGAGCCACGGCGATCGTCCCGATGTACGAGGGGAACGCCATCGGCGCGGAGCTAGCCGCCTCGGTGGTGTTGCGCATCACGAAGACCGATCCGGGGGTCCGCGGCGACCGGGTCAGCGGTGCGCTGAAGCCGGCGGCCACCGAGACCGGGCTTGTCGTCCACGTGCCCCTGTTCGTGGAGGAAGGCGACCTGATCAAGGTCGATACGCGCTCCGGCGACTACCTGACCCGCGAGAAGTAGCACGGAGGCGCGATGGCCCCGGAGCCGGATCTCGCCCCCGCCCGGCGGGGTTCGGGCGCCTCAACCGGGCATCGCCGTCGCCGTCACGCTCGCCGTCTGGCCATCGAGATCCTGTACCAGGCCGATGTCATGACCCGGGCCCCCCGGGAGGTGCTCGACGAGTGGACGAACGCCGGCCGTTCCATCCCCACCTACACCACGGAGCTGGTCCGGGCCGTGGAGGGCGGGACCGCCGACATCGACAGGACGCTCGAAGCCAACTCCGAGGAGTGGCCGGTCCATCGGATGGCCACCCTCGATCGAACGATCCTCAGAGTCGCCTGTCAGGAGCTCCGAGCCGGTCTCCCGCCGGCCGTCGCCATCAACGAGGCCGTGGAGGCCGCCAACGAGCTCTCCTCGGACGATTCGGGGCGGTTCATCAACGGGGTGCTCGGAAAGGTCGCCCGCGACATGGCGGGCTCCCCCAGCGGGAGTGGGTGAGCGAACTCGCTTCGAAGGACCGAGAGCGATTCCTAGGCGTCCCGCTTGTCCCGCTTCACGACGACCTCGTCGCCGTCGGGATCGTCGTCGTCGCGCATGCCCTTCTTGAACTCCCGGGTGGACTTGCCGATCGAGCGGGCCAGCTCAGGGAGCCGCCGGGCGCCGAACAGGAGAAGGACGATGCCGAGGATCACCAGGAGCTCCGCCACGCCAAGGGTCACGGTCAGATCCTTTCTGAAGGTTCGAACAGGAGTGTAGGCCCTTCCGACGGCGAATGCGGCGGGTCCCTGGGCTCCCAGCGCGGTCCCGGCCCCGTCATCCCCCCTCGTGGAGCCGTGCCAGTGGCACCAGAGCCAGGGCGTCCCGCCTGAGCGTTCCATCGTCGGCGAAGCCCGGCGAGGCGAACGGCTGGGGGAAGGCCGCGTGCCCCTCCCGCGGCACCGAGGAGACTCCCGGCAACCGCGGTGTTCGCGCCGACATCGCCGCCGAGGTCTGCCGTCGCCATCAAGGCGGCCATCGCGTCGCCTGCTCTGGTGAGTGCCTGGAGGCCGGCCGCGGCCGCGAACAGACAGAACGTCCGGTCGGGGCCCGTCGATCCGCCGGGCTCGACCCACCGCCCCCACCAGGAACTCGAGCTCCTCGCCGCCCTCTCGCGGCAGCGCCGTCTCCACGGCTGCGGTCAGCGCCGAGTCCGGCGGTTCGCCGCGGACCAGAGCCGCCGCCGCCATCGTGATGGCCAGCACGGCGGTTCGACATCGCTCATCGTGGTGGGTCATCGCGCTCAGGCGGGGAGCGGCCTCGACCAGGGCCGCGGGGCGCGGCATTTGAACCTCCCATCCCGAACGGTTATCCTCTATGAGGAGAGAGAACTTCCCCTTTAACGCCGGTCCCGTGAGGCCGGGAAGGGAGTCGAGAAGCTTGATGCATTTGGACGCTCCGCGCGGCGCGCGGGGCGTTGTGCCTTTCGGGACGACCCGGCCGTGAGCCCCTTCCTCGAGCGAGGCCGCCTGCTCGACGTCGGTGAGATCAAGCGAGCCGTCACCCGCATCGCCCACGAGATCCTGGAACGGAACAAGGGCGCCGGGAGGCTCGTGCTGGTCGGCATCGCCGCGCGTGGCGACGACCTGGCCCGCCGTCTCGCCTCGGAGATCGCTCGGATCGAATCGGTCGAGGTGCCGGTGGGCGCCCTCGACATCACCTTCTACCGCGACGACATCGGGATGCGGGCGGAGGCCCCCGAGGTGCACGAGACGCGGATCGGGTTCGACATCACGGGGACCACCGTCGTGGTGGTGGACGACGTCCTGTTCACCGGCCGCACCATCCGCGCGGCCATGGACGCGCTGATCGACTTCGGGCGGCCCCGGGCCATCCAGCTCGCGGTCCTGGTGGACCGGGGCCACCGGGAGCTTCCCATCAGGGCCGACTACGTCGGCAAGAACGTGCCGACCCGCCGGGACGAAGAGGTCAGGGTTCGGCTCGTCGAGACCGACGGCGAGGATGCCGTCGTCGTCGGGGAGAACACGCCGGAAGGCAACGGCGCCGTGGGCGCGGCGTTGTCGGAGAGGGGGCCTGCGTGATCAAGCACCTGCTGTCGATCAACCAGCTCACGCGGGAGGACGTGGAGCGGATCCTCGACACCGCGGAGAGCTTCCGCGAGGTGGGGACCCGCGTCATCAAGAAGGTGCCGGCCCTGCGCGGCCGCACCGTGGTCAATCTCTTCTACGAAAACTCCACCCGGACCCGGATCTCCTTCGAGCTGGCGGCGAAGCGGCTGTCGGCCGACGTCATCAACTTCTCGACCAGCGGATCGAGCGTGTCGAAGGGGGAGAGCCTGAAGGACACGGCGCTCACGCTGGAAGCGATGGGCGCCGACGCCATCGTCATCAGGCATTCGTCCTCCGGAGCCCCCCAGACGCTGTCTCGATGGGTCGGGGCGAGCGTCCTGAACGCGGGCGACGGGACCCACGAGCATCCCACCCAGGCCCTTCTCGACCTGTTCACCATGCGGGAGCACTTTCCCTCGTTCGGGGGGCTTCGCATCGCCATCGTCGGCGACGTCCGGCATTCTCGGGTGGCCCGCTCGCTCACCTTCGCCATGTCGAAGATGGGCGGGGAGGTGACGCTGGTGGGGCCGCCCACGCTGATCCCGCCGGAGGCGCCGGGGTGGGGCGCGGAGGTCTCGCACGACCTCGACGCGGTGCTCCCCAA
>DHWM01000117.1:1030-4532 GCA_002413185.1 Actinobacteria bacterium UBA5182 | reverse complement strand
CGGGAGTACTCACGGCTGTTCGGGCTGAACGGGACCCGCGTCGACGCGCTCCCAGAAGGCGCGCTCATCATGCATCCGGGCCCCATGAACCGTGGCGTCGAGATCGCCTCGGACGTCGCCGATCTCCCGCGGTCGGTCATTACCGATCAGGTTACGAACGGCATCGCGGTTCGAATGTCGCTGCTGTACCTGATGCTGGGCGGGGACGGGAAGCGCGCGACCGAAGAGGACGCGGGAGAGGCCGGCAGGAGTCTCCAGGCGGTCGCCGACCGGGCGGAGGTGCAGCGTGCCTAGCCGTGTCCTGTTCCGAGGGGCCCGGGTGGTCGATCCGGCGTCGAGGCGCGACGGTGTGGCCGACGTCCTCGTGGAGGACGAGGCCATCGCCGCGGTGGGGATGGACGTGACAGGGGGTTCGAACGCGGTGGTCGTGGACGGTGGGGGCCTGGTGCTGGCGCCGGGCCTGGTCGACCTGCACGCCCATCTCCGGGAGCCCGGCTACGAGCACAAGGAGACGGTGGAGACCGGCTCCCGGGCCGCCGCTGCGGGTGGCTACACGGCCGTGTGTGCCATGCCGAACACCGACCCGGTCACCGACAACGCGGCCGTGGTCATGGAGGTCCGGAACCTGGCCGACAAGGCCGGGCTGTGCGACGTCTTCCCCGCCGGCGCCATCACCAGAGGCCTGGACGGGGAGTCGCTCACCGACATCGGGGAGATGGCGGAGACGGGCGTCCGGCTCTTCACCGACGACGGCAAGTGCGTCCAGTCCTCGAGGGTCATGCGCCTGGCCCTGGAGTACGCCAAGGCGTTCGACGTCATCGTGTGCCAGCACGCCCAGGACGAGGCCCTCACCGAGGGCTGGCAGATGCATGAGGGGTTCTATTCGGCGCTGCTGGGTCTGACCGGCGCGCCATCCGCCGCGGAGGCGGTGGTGGTGGCCCGGGACCTCGCCCTGGCCAGGTTGACCGGGGGGCGGCTGCACCTCACGCACATCTCCTCGGACGAATCCGTGCAGCTCTTGGAGCGCGACAAGGCGCGAGGGCCACGGGTGACCGCCGACGTCACGCCACACCACCTGGCGCTGATCGATGAGGACCTCATCTCCTACGACACGAACCTCAAGGTGAACCCACCCCTTCGCTCGGCCGAGGATCGCCAGTCCCTGCGCCTGGCGCTGACCGGGGGGGTGCTCGACGCGGTCGCCACCGATCATGCCCCCCACGCGGTCGAGGACAAGGAGCAGGAGTTCGACCAGGCCCCGCCCGGAACGACCGGCCTGGAGACCTCGCTGGCTGTGATCCTGACGGAGCTCGTGGAGCCGGGGCTGCTCAGCCTCATCGATGCGATGGAGCGAATGTCCACCGGGCCCGCCCGGATCCTCGGGCTCGATGACCATGGCGGCCCCATCGAGCCGGGCCGTCCTGCCAACCTGGTGCTGTTCGACCCGGCAGCCCGGTGGATCGTCGGCGGGACCGAGCATCCGTTCGCCTCGATGGCCCGGAACTCCGCGTTCACCGGCCGGACCCTCGGAGGTCGGGTCGTCCACACCATGCTCCGGGGAACGTTCACCGTTCGGGAGGGTGAGCCCACGCGGTGAGCGGGGAAGCCCTCCTGGTCCTCGAGGACGGCACCGCGTTCCGGGGCCGAAGCTTCGGGGCGGGTGGCGAGGCGTTCGGGGAGGCCGTGTTCAACACCGCGATGTCGGGCTACCAGGAGGTACTGACCGATCCTTCGTACACGAACCAGATCGTTACCATGACCTCGCCTCATCAGGGGAACTACGGCGTCAACCTCGAGGACGTCGAGTCGGGGGCGGTCCAGGTCGCCGGATTTGCCGTGCGGGAGGCCAGCCGGCGGACCTCGTCGTGGTGGGCCACGGGGAGCCTTCGTGACTATCTCTGTGCGGCCGGCGTCGTCGGCATCGAAGGGATCGACACGCGCCGGCTCACGCTCCGGATCCGGGAGGCCGGCGCCATGCGGGCCGGTGTCTCCACCACGGACGTGGACAGCCAATCGCTGGTCGAACGGGTCCGGTCGCAGCCGGGGATGGAGGGCGCCGATCTGGCCGCGTCGGCTTCGACGGCCCGGCGGTTCGAAGCCGCCTCGGTGGTGGGACCGGCCGCGACCACCCGCGGCCGGGTCTTCCGGGTGGCCGCGTACGACTTCGGCATGAAGCGGAACATCCTGCGGATGCTGGCCGAGCACGGGTGCGAGGCCACCGTCCTCCCTGCCCGCACCCCCGCCGCGGAGGTGCTGGAGGGAGGGTTCGAGGGGGTGTTCCTTTCGAACGGTCCGGGGGACCCCGCCGCCACGGGGTACGGGGTCGACGCTGTTCGGCACCTCCTGGGCAGGATTCCCGTGTTCGGCATCTGCCTGGGACACCAGTTGCTGGCCCTTGCGCTGGGGGGCCGGACGTACAAGCTCCGGTTCGGCCACCGCGGGGTGAACCAGCCGGTCAAGGACCTCGACACGGGGCGGATCGAGATCACCTCGCACAACCACGGGTTCGCCGTGGATCCGAACGGTTGGGGCGTGCCGGCCGGCCCGGAGGTTCTCGCGGGTGGCCCCGCGCCGATCGTCGACACCGAGGGCGGGGGAGTGGCGCTGACGCACTGGAACCTCAACGACGAAGTGCTCGAGGGGCTGCGATGCCTGGACCTTCCGGCCTTCTCGGTGCAGTATCACCCGGAGGCGTCCCCGGGGCCTCATGATTCGGCCCATCTGTTCGTGCGGTTCCGGGACCTGATGGCCTGATGCCGAAGCGCGCGGACATCGACACGATCCTGGTGATCGGGTCCGGCCCCATCATCATCGGCCAGGCGTGCGAGTTCGACTATTCGGGCACCCAGGCCTGCAAGGCCCTCCGGGGAGAGGGCTACCGCGTCGTCCTGGTGAACTCGAACCCGGCCACGATCATGACCGACCCGGAGTTCGCCGACGCGACCTACGTGGAGCCGCTCACGCCGGGCTCGGTCCTGCAGGTCATCGAACGGGAGCGCCCGGACGCGCTGCTTCCGACCCTGGGGGGACAGACGGGTCTGAACGTCTCGGTGGCCCTTGCCCAGTCGGGAGCCCTGGACGCGAACGGCGTGCGGCTGATCGGGGCCGGCCTGGAAGCCATCAGGAGAGCCGAGGACCGCCGCCTGTTCGTCCAGACGATGCGTGAGGCGGGCCTGCCGCTGCCAGCGTCGGGGTTCGCCCGGACGGAGCGGGAGGCCCAGGACGTGGCCGGGCGAGTCGGCTACCCGGTGATCGTGCGGCCGTCCTTCGTCCTGGGCGGTGGCGGGACCGGCTTGGCCGGCTCCGAACGGGAGCTTGCCTCCATCGCGGGAGAAGGGCTCTCCGCCAGCCCGATCACCGAAATCCTGGTTGAGGAATCGGTGGCCGGATGGAAGGAGTTCGAGCTCGAGGTGATGCGGGACGGCGCCGACAACGCGCTGGTCGTCTGCTCGATCGAGAACGTCGACCCGATGGGGGTGCACACCGGCGACTCGGTCACGGT
>DHWM01000117.1:0-890 GCA_002413185.1 Actinobacteria bacterium UBA5182 | reverse complement strand
ACCGGCGACTCGGTCACGGTCGCCCCCGCCCAGACGCTCACCGATCGCGAGTATCAAGCCATGCGCGACGCCGCCCTGGCGTGCATACGAGCGGTCGGGGTGGACACCGGAGGCTCCAACGTGCAGTTCGCGGTGAATCCTCGGGACGGCCGGATGGTGCTCATCGAGATGAACCCTCGGGTGTCCCGGTCGAGCGCGCTGGCGTCGAAGGCAACCGGCTTTCCGATCGCCAAGATCGCGGCCCTGCTCGCGGTGGGCTACAGGCTGGACGAGATTCAGAACGACATCACCGGCCAGACGCTGGCCGCGTTCGAACCAGCCCTCGACTACGTCGCCGTGAAGGTACCCCGGTGGGCCTTCGAGAAGTTCCCGGACGCCGATCCTTCGCTCACCACCAGGATGAAGTCGGTCGGGGAGGTCATGGCGATCGGCCGGACCTTCGCCGAGGCGCTGGGGAAGGCTCACCGCTCGCTGGAGCGGGGCGGGTTCGACCTCGGCGCAGAAAGCCTCAGCCTGACACCTCTGGAGGATCTTCGAACGCCCACCGAACGCCGCCTGCTGTTGGCGGAAGCCGCTCTGGCCCAGGGATTTTCGGTGGATGAGGTGTCGGAGGCCAGTCACATCGATCCCTGGTTCGTCGAGCAACTGGAATTCGTGGCCCAGCGGGTCGCGGGCATCCAGGGACGGGCTCTGGCGGACCTCTCGGTGGAGGAGCTTCGTGAGGCGAAGCGCGCCGGGCTGTCGGACCGGCGGATCGCGCGCGTGACGGCCGCCACGGAGGAAGAGGTCCGAACGGTCCGGTCGTCGCTCGGCGTGACGCCGGTGTTCAAGACCGTCGACACCTGCGCCGGGGAGTTCGGCGCGGAGACCCCCTACTACTACTCGACCTA
>DHWM01000112.1 GCA_002413185.1 Actinobacteria bacterium UBA5182 | reverse complement strand
GGCATCAACACGGGCGAGGCGGTGGTGGCGCTGGGAGCGCGCCCGCTGGAGGGCGAGGGCATCGTCACCGGTGACGTGGTGAACACGGCCGCGCGGCTGCAGACGGTCGCCCCGGTCGGCGGGATCGTTGTGGGTGAGGTCACCTATAGGGCCACGGGCGACCTGATCTCCTACGAGGCCCTCCCGCCGGTGGACGTCAAGGGGAAGGCTGCCTCCTTGCCGATCTGGCTGGCGGTGGGTGCGAGGAGCAGGTTCGGCGTCGACGTCGAGCAAGGAAGTGAGGCCCCCTTCGTCGGTCGCGACCGCGAGCTGGCGCTCCTGCAACAGACGTTCGAACGGGCCGTCGGCGATCCGTCGGTCCAGCTCGTCACGGTGGCCGGCGAGCCGGGGGTGGGAAAGACGCGGCTCCTGTGGGAGCTCCGCGGCTTCGTCGACGACTTGCCCGACCTGGTCTTCTGGCGGCAGGGCCGGTGCCTGCCCTACGGCGAGGGCATCACGTTCTGGGCCCTGGGGGAGATGGTGAAGGGCCAGGCCGGCATCCTGGAATCGGACACGCCCCAGCAGGCCGCGGAGAAGATCGAGGCGGCCGTCGACGCTGTTGTCGAGGATCGGGTACAGGGCGATTGGCTTCGGGTTCGGCTCGGCGCCCTGGTGGGAGCGGCGGATGGCGGCGAAGACCACACCCAGACGGCCGACCGAGACGAGACCTTCACCGCCTGGCGAACGTTCCTGGAGGCCGTGGCGGCCCGCCGTCCACTGGTGCTGGTGTTCGAAGACCTGCACTGGGCCGACCAGGCGATGCTCGAGTTCGTCGAATACCTCGTCGAATGGTCCACCGACGTCCCGTTGCTGGTGGTGTGCTCGGCCCGGCCCGAGCTGTACGAACGGCATCCCGGCTGGGGCGGCGGCAAGCGCAACTCCACGACGGTCTCGCTCTCGCCGCTGTCCGACCAGGACACGTCCCGTCTCCTGTCGGCCCTGCTGTCGCAGGCCGTCCTGCCGGCCGAGGTCCAGACAACCCTCCTCGAGCGGGCGGGCGGCAATCCCCTGTACGCGGAGGAGTTCGTTCGGATGCTCTCGGACCGGGGATTTCTGGAGCGGCACGGACGGACGCTGCGCCTGACGGCCGACCGAGCGTCCATCCCCTTGCCGGAGTCGGTGCAGTCACTGATCGCCGCTCGCCTGGATACGCTGCCGGCGGCCCGCAAGGCCCTCCTGCACGACGCATCGGTGGTCGGGAAGGTGTTCTGGTCCGGCGCGCTCGCCTCGATGGGCCGGGTGGACGATCGAACGGTTCGGGACGGTCTTCACGAGCTGGCTCGCAAGGAGCTCGTCCGAACGACCCGGGTCTCCTCGATGAAGGAGCAGGCCGAATACTCCTTCTGGCACGCCCTGGTTCGGGACGTGGCGTACGGACAGATCCCCCGGGCCCAGCGGGCCGCCAAGCACCGCGCGGCCGCGGTGTGGATCGAGGAGATCGCCGGGGAGCGGGCAGGCGACCAGGCCGAGCTGCTCGCCTATCACGCCGAGCAGGCGATGCAGCTGACGGCGGCCACCGGCGCCTCCCCCGATCCTGCAGACGTGGAGCGGACGATCCGCTTCCTTACCCTGGCCGGTGACCGCGCCTTGCGGCTGGACGTCCGAAAGGCCCATGAGTTCTTCCAGCGGGCCCTCGATCTGGCCGGCCCCGACCATCCGGAGCATCCGACGCTCCTCATCAAGTCGACGGACGCCGCTTGGGCCCTCGGGGCTGCTCCGTGGCCGGCCGTGGAGGCGGCCATGACCCAGGCCATCGACGAACTGCGCGATCTCGGAAGGACCCTGGAGGCGGGCGCCGCGCTCCGGACCCTGGCCCTATATCTCCGGGTTCAAGGAGAGACCGACCGCGGAGAGGCCATCCTCGACCAGGCCATCCAGTCGTTGGAGTCACACGGAGAGACCCCCGAGCTGGCCAGCGCCTATGCAACCCGGGCCGGGAACGACATGCTGGCCGGGCGCATCGAGGAGTGCCTGAGGTGGACCGAGCGGTGCATCGACCTGGCCGAACGACTGGAGCTTCCGGAGATCCATGTGCGGGCCCTGCAGTATCGGGGGATCGTGCGGATCCTGACCGGAGACCCGGAGGGCCTCGAGGACCTTCGCCAATCGCTCCGAACCTGCCTGGAGCTCGGGCTGGGCCCGGAGACGGCCACGGCCTACGTGAACGTCGCCGACTGGACCTCGGAGATGGAGCATGCCGGCAAGGGGCTCGAGCTGTATCTGGAGGGCATCGTCTTCGCCGAGCGACGGGGCCAGTTGGCCACCGCCGCCTGGATGCGCGGCGAGACGACGTGGCGGCTGTTCGACCTCGGGGAATGGGATGAGGTCATCCGCACGGCCGACGAGCTGGAGGAATGGTCTCGCTCGCGCGGCATGAGCCAACCCGTCGTGATCGCGCTGACCATGAAGGCGCTGGTGCTGGTCAACCGGGGAGAGGTCTCCGGCGCCGCGGCGGCAATGGACGTCGTTCTCCCGGCGGCCCGCGAGATCAAGGACACACAAGTCTACATCCCGGCTCTGACCACGGCGGCTCTGGTGGCGGTGGCGCAGGATCGCCGTTCGGACCTGCACGACGTGATCGAGGAGCTGGACGGGGCCGTCGGTCTCCACCCATCGACCCAGGGCTATGCCGCCCCCTGGATCACGCCCCCCCTCATCGCCGCCGGCGAGCTCCGGCGGGCCGCCGAGTGGTGCGCCTTCGCCGAAACCCACCCCCCGAGCTTCGCCGCGGCGAAGTGGGGACTGGCCATGGCCAGGGCTCAGCTGGCGGAGGCCGAGGACCGCCTGGAGGAAGCGCTCGAAGGGTACGGCCGGGCCGCCCTGGGTTGGGAGGAGATGGGGTATCGGGTCAGCCGGGTGCAGTGTCTGTTCGGGCTGGGACGATGCCTGGCCCGGCTGGGGCGTTCCAGCGAGGCCCTCGAGGCGCTGCGGGAGGCTCGTGTCGCCTTCGCCGGCATGGGAGCGCGTCCGGCCGTGGCCGAGGTCGATGGATGGCTCCAGGGTCTGGAAGGAGACGCTCAGGAGGCCGGGTCGAGGTGAACGACCTCCCCTGAGGTCACCGTCCTCCGGCCGGAGGCTGTCTCGACGACCAGCTCGCCCCGAGGCCCCAGGTCGACGGCCCGCCCCCGAACCTGCGCTCCGGAGCCTGTGCTGACCTCGACGGTGCGGCCGAGCGTTTCGCATCGCTCCCGATACGGGCCGGCGACTCGCTCGGCCAGGCCGGGAGCGCCCTCCTCGCAGAGCCGGCGGAGGGCGCCCAGGTAGGCCTGGAGCAGGCCCGGGATGTCTGCCCGCCCTCCCTCGATGGCGATGCTGGTCGCCGGGGCGCGAAGCCCAGCGGGGAAGTCCTCCTCGCGCTGATGGACGTTGATGCCCGTGCCGACCACCACCGCGCGCAGGCGGGTCCCTTCGACGCTCGCCTCGGCGAGAATGCCTCCGAGCTTCCTGTTCCCCACCAGAAGATCGTTCGGCCACTTGCACCGGACGTCCACCCCGCACGCCACTCCGCACGCTTCCGCAGCCGCCACCGCCGCCACCAGCGAGAACACGGGCCCGTCGGCGGGATCGGCCGAGGGCCGAAGGATCACCGAGACGTGAAGGGACGAGCCGGAGGGCGCCACCCAGGTCCTGCCCAGCCGGCCCCGGCCCGCCTCCTGCTTCGCCGCCACCACCACCGTCCACTCCGGCGCGCCCTGGGCTGCCAGAGCCATCGCGTCGGAGTTCGTCGAGCCCGTGACCTCGGCGAAGTGGATGGGCGCGACGATCCCGGCGGCTCTGGCCGCGGCGGCGACGGTATGCTCCGTGAGCATTTCGAGGTCCCCCTGGGAGGTTCGGATTATCGCAAGGCCGGTCGGTCTGGTGCAGACGAGGGTGCTGGTTGCGAACCGCGGGGAGATCGCGGTTCGAGTCATCCGGACGTGCCGGGAGATGGGCATCCCCACCGTGGCCGTGTACTCCGACGCCGACCGGGACGCCCTGCACGTCGAGATGGCCGATCAGGCCCATCGCCTGGGCTCGGCCGTCCCCGCGGAGTCATACCTCAACGTCGCCCGCATCCTGGAGGTGGCCGACCGGGCCCGCGCCACCGCCATTCACCCCGGCTATGGCTTCCTGGCCGAGAACGCCGACTTCGCCGCGGCCGTGGCGAAGGCCGGGATCCGGTTCATCGGCCCGCCTCCGGGGGCGATGACGATGATGGGCGACAAGTCAGCGGCGCGACGAGTGGCCGAACAGGTCGGCGCGCCGATCGTTCCGGGCACGCGTGATCCCGTCGGTGCCGAGGAGGCCCAGCGGGAGGCCGAACGGATCGGCTACCCCTTGGTGGTCAAGGCCGCCTTCGGGGGCGGTGGCAAGGGCATGCGCATGGTCCGTCGGGCCGAAGAATTGGCCGCGGCCGTGGAGCGCTCAGCCCGGGAGGCCAGGGCCTACTTCGGCCGCCCGGAGGTCTATCTGGAGCGATACATCGAACGGGCCCATCACGTCGAGGCGCAGATCCTGGCCGACGGCCACGGCAACATCTCCTTCCTCGGCGAGCGCGACTGCACCTTGCAACGCCGGTACCAGAAGCTGGTCGAAGAGAGTCCGTCGCCAGTCGTGGACGCGGGACTCCGGGACCGGATCGGCGAAGCCGCGATCTCCATCGCAGAGGCATCGGAATACCGAAACGCCGGCACCGTGGAGTTCCTGGTGGACTCCCGGGATCACTCGTTCTACTTCATGGAGGTCAACACCAGGCTTCAGGTGGAGCACCCCGTCACCGAGATGGTGACCGGCCTCGATCTGGTTCGGCTCCAGATCCTGGTGGCGCTGGGCGAGGAGGTCCGGGTGGACGCCGAACCCCGCGGCCACTCCATCGAGTGCCGGCTGAACGCCGAGGATCCATATCGCGACTTCCTTCCCGGTCCCGGCCTGATCACTCGGTTCCGTCCACCGGGCGGCCCGTTCGTCCGCCTGGACTCAGGGGTGGAGGAGGGGCGGCGAGTGGCCGGCGACTACGACTCGCTCTTCGCCAAGCTGATCGTGTGGGGAGAGAACCGGGAGGCCGCCCGAGCGAGAATGCTCAGAGCACTCGGAGAGTTCGAGGTCGAGGGCATCCCCACCACCATCCCGTTCCACCGGTGGGTCCTGGAGACGGAGGAGTTCCGGAACGCCACCGCACACACCAAGTGGGTGGAGAGCGCGCTCGAAGCCGACCCGCTGGAGCCGCCCGAGGGCGCCGCCGTGAGGGCACGCACCTCCTCGGCCGGCGCGACGGCCGGAGCCCCGAAGCCTGTGCGCCTGACGGTCGAAGTGGACGGCCACCGTGTGCCGGTCTCGGTGTGGGGCGAGGATGTTCGAACCGCTCCCCCCCCGCCCGCACGGGCTGGCCACGGCGCTGCCGGCACCGGCTCCGGGGAGGTCGTCGCCGCACCCATGCAGGGGACCATCCTCCAGGTGATGGTGGAGGAGGGTGGGACCGTCGCCGCCGGGGACACCGTGTGCATCCTGGAGGCGATGAAGATGGAGAACCACATCGCGGCGCGCCACGGCGGCACGGTGGCCGAGGTGAAGGTGAAGAAGGGGGACGTGGTGGACACCGGTCAGCCGCTGGCGATCATCGACTCGGCGGAGGCGAACGCATGACGCCGACCGTGACCTCGACCATCGGAGGCCATGCCCGCGCCACGGGGGCCGGCGCGAGGTTCACGTCCCGCAACCCGGCCCACCTCGACGAGGTCGTCGCCGAGGCCGTCCTGGCGGACTCCGCCACCTTCGTCGAGGCGTGCCGCGCGGCGCGGGAGGCGCAGCGTGGCTGGGCCGGCGTTCCCGCGCCCGTGAGGGGCCGGGCCATTCAGCAGATCGGCCGGCTGGTCGAGTCGAACAGGGAGCGGCTGGCCCGGCTGATCACCCGTGAGATCGGCAAGCCCTACTCGGAGTCGCTGGGCGAGGTGCAGGAGGTCATCGACACCTGCAACTTCTTCCTGTCCGAAGGCCGGCGCCTCTACGGCCAGACGGTCCCCTCGGAGATGCCGGACAAGCATCTGTTCACGTTCCGGGTGCCGGTGGGAGTGGCCGCCATCGTCACCGCGGGCAACTTCCCCGTGGCCGTCCCCTCCTGGTATCTGATCCCGGCGCTCGTCTGCGGCAACACCGTGGTGTGGAAGCCGGCGGACTACACGCCGGCCGTGGCGGAGGCCTTCAGCCAGCTGTTCCTGCACGGCGGGCTGCCCCAAGGCGTGTTCAACATGGTGTTCGCCGACGGACCGACCACGTTCGAAGGCCTGGACCTGACGCTCCGAGCCGGCCTGGTCGACAAGGTGGGATTCACCGGATCGACGGAGGTCGGGCGCGCCCTCGGCGAGCTGTGCGGCCGGCACCTGCAGTCACCATGCCTGGAGCTGGGCGGCAAGAACCCTCTGGTGGTGATGCCCGACGCGGACCTGGACCTGGCCGTGGAGGGGGCGCTGTTCAGCGGGTTCGGCACGGCCGGGCAGCGGTGCACGTCCCTCGGCACCGTGATCGTGCACGAGGCGGTCCACGACGACTTCGTGGCGCGGTTCGACGAGGCGACGCGACAGGCCGCGGTCGGTGACCCGATGGAAGACGTGCTGTACGGCCCGATGATCAGCGAGCGATTCTGCGAACGATTCCTCGGATGGCTGGACCTGATCCAACCGCACCACCGGGTGCTCGGGTCCACGGGGACCGGGAGGATCACCGCCGGGAACCCCCGAGACGGCTTCATCGGCGATGCTGCGGCCGGTCTGTACTGCCACCCGACCATCGTGGACAGCGTGACGCCTGGTGACGATCTCTCCAAGATGGAGACGTTCGGACCGATCGTCGGCGTGGCGTCGTTCGCCGACTTCGACGAAGCCATGGAGCTGGCGAACGGACATGGCTACGGCCTGTCGTCCGCGATCTACACGAACGACCCGGTGAACGTGTTCCGGTTCCGCGAGCGAATCTCCGCGGGGATGATCAGCGTGAACAACTCGACATCGGGAGCGGAGGCCCACCTGCCGTTCGGCGGGAACGGCAAGAGCGGCAACGGGTCGCGGCAGGCGGGGATCTGGGTGCTGGACCAGTTCACCCGGTGGCAGTCGATGAACTGGGACTACGCCGGGAAGCTGCAGAAGGCCCAGATGGACACCGCGGAGGTCCCCGCCGACCTGGACTTCCGACTGGATGGGGACTGAGCGTCCCGTGGCCCGGCGAGAGATCCCCATCGCCTGTTCGCTGGATGCGTCCCAGCAGGCCGAACGGCAGGGTGAGTTCCGGGCCGTGATGGAGGCCGCGCTGATCGACCGCAGGATCGACGATCGAGGTGCCGTCGTGCGCTTCCGCGCCTCGCCCGGCGTTGAGGACGCCATCCGGGACCTGAGCACTCAAGAGCACGAATGCTGCCCCTTCCTGGACTTCGACATCGCATCCCAGGACGATGTGGTGGTCCTGCGGGTGATCGCTCCGGCCGAGGCTCGCTCGGTGGTTCAGGCCTTGCTGGGGGGCTGACCCCACGAGTCGCGGCCGGTCAGGGAGAAACCGGCGTCCCTGATCCCGTAGGTCCGATTCACGCTCACCAGGACCGCCGTCAGGCGCTCCAGGATCCGGGCCATGGAGAGCGGCCCGACGTCGACCCACCCGAGGTCAGGGACCTTCTCCACCAGAGCGCCGATGGTCGCCTTCGCTTCGCCGTCTCCGCCGCACAAGAGGACGTCGCCCTCCATGGGGTGCTCGAGGTTCTGCAGCCGCTCGGCGGATACGGTGTGGAACCCCGCGACCAGCCGGGTGCCGCTGGGGAGGATCGCCTTGGCCTGTTCGACCGCCGAGCCCTCCCACGGCGTGAGGACCTGCCACGCCGGCCTGCCCACCGCGGTGGCCAGGGGCGAGGTGGCATCGCACACCACGGCGGTAGGTCGAACCGCGTCACGGATGGATTTGTAGATCTCGGCCTGGCCGGCGAAGGGCACCGTCACCACCAGGACGTCGCAGGCCGCGGCGGCGTCTTCGTTCGATGTCCCGGAGACCGAACCGCGAGAGCCGGAGCCCGAACCGAGCCCCAGCAGGTCCGCGGCCCTGTGCGCGGCGTCCTGTCCACGCTCCTCCGACCGCGAACCGATCACGACGTCCTCTCCCCCTCGGGCCAGGCGGAGGGCCAGGCCGAAGCCTTCGTCGCCCGTCCCGCCGATGATCGCCACGCTCACGACGTGCGAGCATAGCCGCGAGCAGGAAAGATGGGCTCGATGCCCATCGCATCCCAGCTCCGGATTTACCGGATCGCCGAGGGGCGCCTCGACGAATTCGTCGAGGCGTGGCGGTCCGGTGTCAGGCCGCTCCGGGAGCGATTCGGCTTCCGGGTCGACGGGGCCTGGGCGATCCGGGAACGATCGACGTTCGTGTGGATCCTGACGCATGACGATTTGGACTCGTTCCAGAGAGCAGACGACGCGTACTACGCCTCGTCCGAGCGGGCGG
>DHWM01000027.1:12098-12340 GCA_002413185.1 Actinobacteria bacterium UBA5182 | reverse complement strand
CCGGCGGCCTTCCGGAGCTCGGCCAGGGCGTCGTCGATCCCGGCTTCGAGGACCTCGATGTCCGGCAGCGTGTCCCAGTCGGCGGTGATGCCGAACGCCATGGTGCCCGCCAGGCTGGTGACGGCGATCGACAGGCCCATCGAGTCCGCCAGCGGCATGATCGGGTACTGGGCCAGCAACTTGGCGCCGGCGATGTACATGGGGATCTGGGGACCCGGCACGTTCGACACCACCAGGTTGAT
>DHWM01000027.1:2054-11842 GCA_002413185.1 Actinobacteria bacterium UBA5182 | reverse complement strand
TCCTTGAGGTGCTTCGTCTTCTCGCGGATCAGGCCGAGCCGCTTCCTCGCCCCCATCGGCCCGATGGGGAGGTCCACGAACAGCGAGGACACCCGGTTGCCCAGCGCAGACTTGTCATCGTCGGTTCGAACGGACACCGGCACCATCGCTCGGAGGACCCGGTCGCGGGTGGGCTCCCGGCGGGACCGGAACAGCCGGTTCAGCCCGCCGGCCACGGTGGCGAGCACCACGTCGTTCACCGTTCCGCCGAGCGAGTTCTTGATGTCCTTGAACGTCTGGACCGGCGCCTCGACCATGGCGAACCGCCGGTTCGGCCCGACCTTGCGGTTCAGGGGACTGGGCGGTGCCAGCACGCCGGCGCCGACGATCTCGCCGAGGCCGCCCACGACCTCGAAGATCTGCCGAGCCACCCGCGACGGCGTGGTCAGCGTGCGCTGGGCCAGGTCCGCGGCGCTCCGGATGGGGTGCGTGAACTGCTCCTTCACCGCCTCGGCCAGCAGGTCGAACCGGGACGGCTCCGGACCGGGTTTCCACGGCTGGACATCCAGGACCTGCGCGTCGGGCGTGAAGTCGTAGATCACGGAGGCCAGGTCGATCGCGGCCATCCCGTCCACCATGGCGTGATGGACCTTCGTCAGGATGGCGGTGAGCCCGTCCTGCATGCCTTCGATCAGATAGAGCTCCCACAGGGGCTTGGTCCGGTCGAGGGGGCGCGAGATCACCCGCTGGACGTAATCGATCAGCTCGCGACGCCCTCCCGGCGAGGGGAGCGCGGCGCGGCGCATGTGGAAGGAGAGGTCGAAGTCCTTGTCGTCCACCCACACCGGGCGAGCCGACGCCAAGGGCGGGAACACGATCTTCTGCCGGAACCTCGGAGCGAGGTGGACGCGCGACCCGATGACCTCGACGAGGTTCTCGTACCGGAGCTCGCCGCCCGGGCGGGTGGAGGGGTCGAGGATGGCCAGGCCGCCCACGTGGTAGTGGACGGACGGCGTCTCGAGATAGAGGAACGAGGCGTCCTGTGGGCCCAGTCGTTCCACGCGAGGAATCCCTTCGTCCGAAACCCGAATCCGTCAGACGAAGGCTACACCTTGGGATAGAAAGACCTCAGGGCGGGACGGCGAGCCGAGGGCGTTTCAGGCGTAGTGCCCGCAGTGCAGGCACTCGTACCACATGCCGTCGGGGTCCATCCGGAACATCGCGCGCATCCCGCAGTTGGTGCAGTGGCGGATGACGCGGCCGGGCGAGGGCTGCTTGTCCCTAGGGTCGCTGTAGCGCTTCAGCGCCCGCACGTACCGCTGATAGAGCGCCCCTGTCTCGAGGTCTTCCTGCGCCTGTGCCATTCGATCCTCCCTTCACGAGGGTCCCCCCGAGTGTTCCCGCCCCGGCGCCTCGGTATCCCTCGCGAGTGTGACGTTCGGACCGCCGGGCCGTCATTTCTGTCCCAGCCCGAGGTATGGTTCGGCCGCCACATGAACCGCGGACCGCACGCCACGACCGCCCGTCGATCGGTCATGGCGGCGTTGGCGGCGTTGGCGGCGTTCGCGGTCGTCGCCACGATCACGATGGCGGCAGCCATCCGGCCGAGGCACGAGCCCGCCGGCTTCGCGCCGGTTGGGTACTCCTCGGGAACCACCAAGGTCGACGCCGCGGGGGACAACTTCTTCGACGCACCGGTGATCTCGGTGCCGGTGGGCGGCACCGTGGACTGGGAGAACACCGGGCACAGCCCGCACACCGTGACGGCTGACGACGGCTCCTTCGACTCGCGCAACCTCGCGCCCGGCGCGGAGTACATTCACACCTTCTCCCGGTCCGGCGCCTACGAGTTCTACTGCCGATACCACGGCGCCCCGGGCGGCATCGGGATGGCGGGGGTGGTCCTGGTCGGCAATGCCACGCTCACCTCGCCTTCCGGCGCTCGGGTGGGGAGGGGCCGCGAGCCGGTGCCCACAGGCCAAAGGGAGATCCGGGCCGTGCCGGGCAGCTACTCGACCATCCAGAAGGCCGTCAACGCGGCCCGGCCAGGGGACGTCGTCCTGATCTCACCGGGCATCTACCGGGAGGCCGTGCGGGTCACCACCCCATATCTAACCTTGCTGGGCCTGCACCGGAACGACGTGATCCTGGACGGTGGATTCTCACTGGCGAACGGTGTCGAAGTGATCGACGCGGACGGCGTTTCGATCGAGAACATCACCGCCCGCCACTACCAGCTCAACGGGTTCTTCTGGACCGGCGTCCAGGGCTATGTCGGCTCCTACCTCACCGCCTACGACGACGGCGACTACGGGCTCTATGCCTTCGACTCGGTGTACGGACGATTCGACCATTCCTACGCCAGCGGGCATCCGGACTCCGGCCTCTACATCGGCCAGTGCCATCCGTGCCACGCCGTCATCGACGACGTCGTCTCCGAGGACAACGGGATCGGCTACTCGGGGACGAACGCCGGTGGCGACCTTCGCATCGTGAACTCCGTGTGGCGAAACAACCAGGGTGGGATCGTTCCCAACACCCTCGACTCCGAGGAGCTCGCGCCACAGGACGGCGCCTACATCGCAGGGAACCGCGTGTACGACAACAACAACTCGCACGCGCCGGCCAAACAGGACCAGGCGTCGGCACTTGGGACCGGCATCCTCCTGGCGGGTGGCAACGACAACGTGGTGGAACGAAACGTGGTGTGGAACCACGACAACTACGGCATCGCGGTGTTCCCCAACATCGACCGGCATTTCTGGATCGCCTCGGGAAACACGGTCCGGGGCAACGTCGTCCGGGGATCGGGCCGGGCCGACCTGCTCCTGTCGGGGCCGGCCGGCGACCACAACTGCTTCTCGGGGAACGACTTCCATTCGAGCCTCCCTCCAGCCATCCAGGTCATCCACGGGTGCGGGTTCTCGCTGGACCGGCTTGGGGGGGGCGACCTGTCGGGCGCCATCCAGACGCTGGGGTATTTCATTCGGGCCCAGACCGGCCACTACCCCCGAGGGGACTGGCACACCGCTCCGCCCCCGCCGCCCCAACCGAACCGGAACCTCCCCACCCAGTTTCAGACCTCGCTGGGCAGCGACGGCCGGTCGCCTCGCATCGTCCCGTCCTCGTTCCCACTCGCCGTGCCGGGCGGCGGGATCCCCGGCCCGCCGCCACGGCTCAAGACGTATCCCATCCCCGATCCCCCTCGAAGACTGGAGGTCACCGTGCTCGGCGTCTCGCTCGCCGCCCCCACCTGGTGGAGCCTGTTGCTCGCCACCTACGCATATCTACTGCCCTTGATCCTGTACGTGGCCTGGGTCTCCATCGCGATGTGGGACCTTATCCGCCAGGAGGCCCGGTCGAACGGTTCGCGGCTGGCGTGGATGGCCGTTGTGCTGATCGTGCCGCTCCTCGGGCCGGTCCTCTATTACGTGGTCGGGCGTTCGGCGATCCCCCGGTCGCTCCGAACGATGCTGGTGGCCGGGGGGTTGGCCATCTACATCGCCCTCGCCGTGCTGGCGATCGCCATCGGAGGGTCGTAGGGGGCCTCCGGTTTCAATCCTTCTGCCGGCACTGCTCGTTCCAGGACCACAGGACCGGCGTCTCCCGCTCGTGGCCCAGCACGCAGATGGCCGCGGCGTCCAGGGCGAAGCTTCGCCCCCGGTCCGGCGGAAGCCCGATCCACCTGGCCCCCAGGACCCGGAAGAAGTGCCCGTGGCCGAACAGCGCCACGTCGCCTTGCGCCACCCGGAGCTCCTCGATCAGCCGGTCCGCCCGGGCGCCGACCTGCTCGGCCGTCTCCCCGCCGGGGAGATCCCCCGTCCATACCGTCCACCCCGGATGGTTCCGGCGGATTTCCGCGGTCGCCTTCCCGTCGTACTCGCCGTAGTCCCACTCGGCGAGGTCTTCCCGGACTTCCGCCTGGCCGGCCAGCCCCGCCAGCCGGCACGTCTGCATCGCTCGCTGCATGGGGCTGGTCAGGACCCGGCCGAAGGACCAGGCCTGAAGGCACGGCCGCAGCGCCTCGCCCTGCCGCCGGCCCCGGTCGGTCAGCGGGATGTCCGATCGCCCGGTGTGCAGCCCGTCGCGGCTCCACTCGGTCTCGCCGTGGCGGACCAGCACGATACGCCGAGCCCGTTCGCCGGTACCGCTCACGGGCCCGGCGCCTCCCCCCTGGCCGGCCGCCGGGCCAGCGACGCGGCCACCGCCCCGGCCAGGATCAGCGCCCCGCCCGCCACGGTGGCGGTGTGGAGGTGCTCGTCCAGGAAGATGACGGCGAGGGCGGCGGCGGCCAGCGGCTCGGTCGCCGCGATGATCGAGGTCCGAACGGCGCCCAGCCGCCGGAGGCCCGCGAACAGGCAGAAGAAGGCGCCGGCGGTCAACCCCGCCATCCCCACCACCGGCCCCCACTGGTGCCAGCCGTCCGGTGCCTCCGCCGATCCCGAGGCCACCGCGCACACGGCCAGGGCCACCGCCGCCGCGCCGCTCACCCACATCGCGCCGGCGAGGGAGTTCGTTCGCTTCAACACCGCGTCCGCGCCGCTCAGGTACAGGGCGAACGTCAGAGCGGAGGACAGCGAGAGCGCCACACCTGCACCGTCGATGACGGCCGAGCCGCCACCCAGCACCACGATGGCGGCGCCGGCGACGGCGGAGACCAGCGCCCCGCCAAGGAGCCATCCGGGGAGGCCCCGTCCGGTGAGGAAGGCGATCACGGAGACGAACACGGGGTAGGTGAAGAACAGCAGCGTCACGGCCGGGACGGAGCCGTGGGTCAGCCCGGCGAAGAACAGCAGCGCCTCCAGCGCGTAGCCGGCCACGCCGAGGGCGATCAGGCGCCACCCCTCTCCCCTCGCCGCGGCCAGCGGCTGCCGGATCGCCACCAGCGCCACGGCCAACAGGACCGCGGCGATGGCGAACCGGATCGCCAGCAGCGACGGCACGGACAGACCCGACCGGGTGGCGATCTTCCCCAGGATGACCACGGCTCCGAACTGAAGGGAGGTCAGGCCGATCAGCACGCCGCCGGTGAAGTCCGCCGACGCGGAGGTCCGGGTCCGGGCGACAGTGTCCGCCATCAGCGAGGGAACTCCGGTCTGGCCGGTCGCCCAGCCGGCGCGAGCCTCTCCCACGCGACCGCCAGCCGGAGCAGGAGGCCGTCGGCGTTCGACCCGCCGACCACCGACACGCCGATGGGCACGCCGTCGGACGAGCGGGCCACCGGGAGGTTGACCGCGGGGAGCCCGGCCAGGTTCACCGAGCAGCTCAGCCATCCCGGCCCGACGTCGCTCACCCTGACTGTGCCGGCCGGGCCCAGGTCGACCTCGGGTTGATCGGCCGCCGGGGCCGGATACGGCGTGGTCGGGATGAGCAGGACGTCGAAGCGCTCCAGCCGGTCGAGGAACCATGCGCGGACCTCCTCCCGGCGCTGCCGGAACCCCGCGCGCTGGTCTTCGCTCAATCCCTCGCCGTGCCGCATCCACGCCACCACGCTCGGGTCGACCTGGTCGAGACGATCGGCGATGGCGCGGTGCGCCTCGGCGAACTCCGGCCCGCAGATCCCCATCCACACCCGCCGGACCCCCTCCAGCCCGCCGCCATCCACACCTTCGACTCGAGCTCCGTGATCGGCCAGGACCTCCGCCAGTTCCTCGACCGCTCCCAACGTCTCCTCATGGACCAGGTCTGCGAAGAAGCCGCCGGGGACTCCGACGCGGAGGCCACGCGGAAGCTCGCCGCTCCCCGTCGCGTCTCCGGGCTCCCGACCCGCCGGCCCTCCCATCGCCTCGAACAGCGCCTGCAGGTCCGCGGCGGTGCCGGCGATCGGCCCGGGGCAATCGAGCGAGGGCGCCAACGGCATCACGCCGTCCAGCGGCAACGACCCGGTGGTCGGCTTCAGTCCGAAGGTCCCGCACATCGAGGACGGGATGCGGATCGAACCGCCGGTGTCGGAACCCAGGGCCCAGGGGACGATCCCTGCGGCGACGGCGGCGGCCGAGCCGCCGCTGGAGCCGCCGGTCATCCGCCGGGGGTCCCAGGGGTTCCCGGTGCGCCCGCACGCCGAGACCAGGTTCGTCCCGCCCGCCGCCAGCTCGTGCTGGTTCGTCTTGCCGATCATCACCAGGCCGTCCCTCCGGATCGAGGCGATCACGGTGGCGTCCCTCTCGGCGACCACCCCCCGGTAGGCGGCGCAGCAACCGGTGGTCTCGTGCCCGGCCACGTCGAACAGGTCCTTGACGGCGACCGGGATCCCGGCCAGCGGGGCGCGCGCTGCCGGGGATGCGCCGTCGATCCGACGGGCCACCTGATCTGCCTCGTCCGCCCAGAGCTGGGAGAACGCGTTGATCGCCGGCTGCCACGCTTCCGCCCTCCGCACCGCCCGTTCGACCAGCTCGGACGAACGGACCTCCCCCGCCCGAAGGGCCTCCGCCATCTCCGACGCGGACTCGAGCTCGCCGTCCCGGAGCGAGCTCACCGGGCTCGACCGACCGACGGCGTCACGACAGCAGGAACTCCCGGACCCGCAGCACGAGCTGCGGGATCGCCTCGTACATCTCCTGGCCGTCCTGGAACATGATCAGCTCGCCGTTCGGCATGATCTCGGAAAGGATCCGGCCGACCTCGGCCGGGTGGATCTCGTCGCCCTCGCGGCAGATGATCAGGGTGGGAGCGGTCACCGCCCGCATCTGCTCGCGGTCCTCCATAGGGCGATCCTCGATGACCTCCCGGATGGCCCGGGGCACCCCCACGGGGTTGAAGTTCTGGAGCATCTCCCGGTCGAGGTCGCGGAGGAACGGATACTCGATGTAGCTCGCCTGCCGCTCCGGGTCGCCCAGCAACACCTCGATGGCCTGCTCCGCCGACTTACCGTCGACCAGCCCGGCGGTCCGGAGCATTCGCTCCTTGTACCGGAACTCCCGGTCGAGCCCGGCGGGCAGCAGGAGCACCAGCTTGTCGAACCGGTCGGGATTGCGAGTCAGAACGTTGGCGATGGCGCCGGCCCCCAGCGAGGTCCCGAAGGCGTTCGTGGCGGAGTACTCGTCCGCCACGGCCTCCAGGTCCCGGGCGAAGTCGACGAACCGGTAGCCTCGCTCCGGCGAGGAGCTGTGGCCGTGCCCCCGGAAGCAGAACCGGACCTTCGTCCCCGGGACCAGCGGGGTCAGCTGCGCCAGCTCGCGGCAGGAGTTCGTCAGGCCGTGGGCGAGGACCGTGACGGGTTCGCCATCGCCGTCGACCTCGACGTGGAGGCGGACATCGTCCAGGACCACCTCAGGCATCGCGAAGCCCCTCCCGCAACGTCGGCAGCATCGGGTGCGAACCCTACCCGTCCGACCGGCGCGCCCACGAAGCCGGCGCCACGGCGTCGCTCTTGATGTCCTGTCGCCACTCCACCCCGAGCAGCACGGTGATGGCCAGCACGCCCCCGATCACGCCGAATACCGAGGCCCAGATCATGAAGCGGTCCCGCGTCAGGAGGTGCGGCACAGCGGGATTTGCGTGCACGGCTGCCCGCAGGCTGAGCGGGCTCACCGACAGGACGCCGAACCAGCTGGCGTGGGAAGCGACGCCGGCCCTGACCGTGAAGAACGCCAGGACGGCTGTGGCCAGTCCGGCCGCCCACCACGCCCACACCCGGGGGTCCAGACGCTGCGACCGCCAGTCGGACTCCTTCGTGCCGGGTTCGCTCCCCTTCCACAGCTCCCGGACCGCCAGGCCCGGCACGACCAGGTTCACCACGGGAACGAACCACGACGCCACCGCCAGCACCGGCGGGAAGCGCAGGCCCTTCGCCCCGAGCGCCCGGAGGTTCGCCTGAGCGCGGAGCTGCCACGCCACCCACCCGATCATCGCGGCGATGCCGGCGACGATGGTGATGGACGTGAGCAGCCGAATCCTGGTGTCGCTGTCGGCAACCTCCCCTTCGACCTGCGGAACACCCCGCGCGATGTCACCGAGGATGCGCAGCTCGGTCGATCTCGCGTCGGCCATGAAGAATGTGGCCACGACCCACACCACCAGCCACGCCACGGTCCAGCGGGCCCACAACCGGGTGGACCTGGGCGCGGGCAGGTTCGTAGGAGAGATGGCGGCGCTCACGCCACCGGGGTGCCCACGGAGGTGCTCTGTCCGGCGGCCCACGTTGACATGCGGGCGTGCTTCTCCGTCTGCAACGAGTCGATCTTGCGGATCAGGAAGATCGCCGCCACAGCCGCGACGATCCGGGAGACCTCCGCGGCCATCAGGACGGGGTCGCGGGCGACCAGCTGGTGCACGGACGGGTGCTGCCCCGGAGCCAGGCCCACGGCAGCCAACGCGAGGATCACGATCCCCAGGACGGCGCCCCACCACAGCACCTGGAGCGGGGGCGTCCGCGACGCCTTCCAGTCGATGGCCCCCGCGTTCGGATCGCTCGCCTTCGCCAGCTCCCGCATGGTCAGGTACGGCATGACGAAGTTGGCGAACGGGATGAACCACCAGCCCACCGCCCAGCCCGGCGAGTACTTCACGTTGGAGGCACCGAGCGGCCGGAGGTTCGACTGCGCCCGGTACTGCCAGACCACCCACACGATGACCGTGGCCAGCCCGACCAGCGAGGAGATCGCTCCGATCGCCCTGATCCTGGCGTCGCTGGCGTTCGCCTCCCGCCGAGACACGAACCCGCCG
Source organism: Actinobacteria bacterium UBA5182 (assembly GCA_002413185.1). Lineage (GTDB taxonomy): Bacteria > Actinomycetota > UBA4738 > UBA4738 > UBA4738 > UBA5182. The sequence continues at coordinate 3,199 of DHWM01000027.1, read as the reverse complement.
CTGTCCACCCGGTGCAGCAGCGCCAGCTCGCTCCCCCGGAACACGATGCCGATGACGCTCACCAGCGCGGCCAGTGCCAGCAGACCCACCAGCCACGGGACCAGCCCTTCGGTGGAACGGAACGCGCCCGTCGACACTCGAACGTCCGGCGGTGGCGCGCCGGTCTGCGGAACCTCGACGTGGCTCGGCTCCCACGCGGAGAATTGGTTCCACGCCTGGTTCCATCCTTCGTCCGTTCGAGGGAACCGTTCGACCGGGCCACCGGCATGGTCCCGGTCCCATATCCCGAAGAAGTCCACGCCGTAGCCGAGGATGTAGCGTCCCCCCGAGTGGCTGAACCGCAGTGCGCCTTGGCCCACGCGGGGCCCCTGGGCCGACGCCGACGGTGGCGGGGCGAACGTCCGGACGGGCGGGATCACCAGCGCCGGGCCAGCCCCCGCCGGGTTCCCCCCAGGAGAGCCGGGCTGAGCCGACGGCTGCTGATTGCCTGAAGTGCCCGGCGAAACGGTCAAGTCGCTCCGGCAATACCGGCACTTGATGGCCTCGTCCTGGATCTGCTCGGCGCAGTACGGACATTTCTTCATGACGGCGATTATCCCCCTGCCACCGGCCGTGCGAACGTTCGGCTGCCCAGACGCTCGCGGAGGCGATCGCGGGCGGCGCCGCGGCGCTCGCGGTCTGCGGTGGCTACCAGCTGCTCGGCCACAGCTACCGGGGCTTTCACGGCGAGGACATGCCGGGTGTCGGNNTGGATCTGTTCGGCGCAGAACGGACACGTCTTCATGGCGTCTTCCCGGGAGTTTCGATCCAAAGAGCCTAGCCGGTTTGTCCGATCGCTCCCGTCTCGGTACCGGAACGGGAGGCATCAGAGACCGACGCGAGCAGGAACTCTCCGAGGGACGCCGCCTCGTCGTCCGGCAGGGAGACCGCGCATACCGCCCGGTCGTCCAACCACACGGAAAATCGGACGTGGTGGTTGGGCAGTCGCACCGATCCGTCGGCGGTTCGGATCTCCTGTTCCTCGAGGTACCGGCTCACCCGGATGGCCCCGTGCGGGCTATCGTGCTCCGCCACCTGGATGGTCCAGAACCACCGGGTGACCTTCGGCGACATGATCCCCAAGAGCTCGGCCGGGATCCGGCTGC
>DHWM01000027.1:826-1915 GCA_002413185.1 Actinobacteria bacterium UBA5182 | reverse complement strand
TGGACAGAACATGACCCGCTCCTTTCCCGCGTTCAGGCGTCTCCGTCCCGGGCGATGCGCGACCGCACCGCCTGGGCGATCTTCGGGGCGGAGATGCCGGCCCAATCCCGAAGCTCCTCGGGGGAACCCGAGCTCGGCATCTCGGTGACGGCGAGCTTCACCACCCTCCCGCCGAGCTCACCTTCGCCGGAGGCCACCGCGTCGAGCACCGCGTCGCCCAGCCCGCCCTCGGCCCAGTGGTCCTCCACCACCACCACCAGCCCGGTCTCGGCCAGCGCGGACCGAAGCGTCTCGGCGTCGATGGGCTTGACCGAGTACGCGTCGATGACCCGGACGTCGATCCCTTCCTCGGCCAGCGCGTCGGCGGCCTTCAGGCCCTCGACCAGCGTCACTCCCGCACCGACCACGGTGGCCCGGTCCCGGTCGCTTCGCCGCAGGGTCTTGCTGCCGCCGATGGGGAACTCCGCGTCGGCGTCGTAGAGCTTCGGCGTCTTCTCCCGGGTGGTCCGCATGTAGGAGATCCCCTGGAGCTTCGCCATCTCGCCGACCAGCTTCGCCGTCGAGTTGCCGTCGGCCGGGTACAGCACCGTCGATCCGTGCACCGCCCGCATCATGGCCAGGTCCTCCAGCGCCATCTGGGAGGGCCCGTCCTCCCCGATCGACACACCGGCGTGGGATCCGCACAGCCGGAGGTTCGCCCGGCTGACCGCGGCCATCCGCACGAAGTCCGACGCCCGCGACAGGAACGCCCCGAACGTCGCCGCGAACGCAACCTTGCCGAGCGCCTGCAGCCCCACCGCGGCCCCGACCATGTTCTGCTCGCCGATGTACATCTCGAAGAAGCGGTCGGGCGCGGCCTTCTGGAAGTCCTCGGTGTGGGTCGAATTCGCCACCTCGCCGTCCAGCGCCACCACGTTCGGCAGATCGGCCAGCGCGGCCAGCGCTTCGCCGAACGCCTTCCGGGTGGCCTGTTCCTTGTCGTACGTCGGCAGGGACCAGGTGACCGTCTGCCGGTCGGGAAAGGAGACCGCCTCCGGCTTGGGCGGGGTGATCGTGATGTGGCGCTCGCCACCCAGCTCCTCGATGGCT
>DHWM01000027.1:0-711 GCA_002413185.1 Actinobacteria bacterium UBA5182 | reverse complement strand
ACGCCGTGGCCCTTTTCCGTCCGGGCCACGATGAACGTCGGTCCCGTCCCGTCGGACGCTTCCGTATATGCGCGGTCGATCGCCTCGACGTCGTGGCCGTCGATCTGCAGGGCCCGCCAGCCGAACGCCTCGGCCCGCGCCGCGTACGCGTCGCCGTCCCACTGGAGCATGGTCGGCCCTCGCTGCCCCAGCCGGTTCATGTCGAGGATCGCCACGAGGTTCCGCACGCCGTGGAACGACGCATTCTCCATGGCCTCCCATACCGACCCCTCGGCGACCTCGGAGTCCCCCATCAGAACCCAAACCCGGCCGCCGGTGTCGTCCAGGCGCATGGCCAGCGCCATCCCCAGTCCCACGGGGAGGCCCTGCCCCAGCGAGCCCGTGGCGACGTCGATCCACGGCATGCCCTTGCCCGGCACCGGGTGTCCCTGCACCGGCGAGCCGAACTTCCGGAAGCTCAGGAGCTGCTCGTCGGTGATGGCGCCGATCGCCTTCAGCACCGAGAACATTAGCGGCGAGGCATGGCCCTTCGACAGGACGAAGCGGTCGTTGGCTCGGCTCTTCGGATCGGCCACGTCGTAGCGAAGGTGATCCGAGTACAGGACGGCCAGCAGGTGCGCCGCCGACATCGACGAGGTGGGATGGCCCGATCCGGCCGCGGTGGAGGCCCGGATGCTGTCAACCGAAAGCTGCGCCGCCAGTTCGTTCCAC
>DHWM01000030.1:6986-7203 GCA_002413185.1 Actinobacteria bacterium UBA5182 | reverse complement strand
GCGAGCAGCCATCTCCTTCTTCCCATGGCACACCCCCAAAAGGCCGTCCGAAATCTGGGGGACAGTGTGTCAAAAACTCGCCCCGATGCGCAGTCCAATTTGCTCACAAAGACACAAACGGTCTGGTGGGGCAAGAGGCCACGTCAGGGCGCCCGGGGGCCTACTCCCACTCGATGGTTCCGGGGGGCTTCGAGGTGACGTCCAGGACGACCCGGTT
>DHWM01000030.1:552-6797 GCA_002413185.1 Actinobacteria bacterium UBA5182 | reverse complement strand
GTGACGTCCAGGACGACCCGGTTCACGCCCGGAACTTCGGCCACGATGCGGGAGGCCATCCGGTCGAGCACGTCGTAGGGCAGGCGGGCCCAGTCCGCGGTCATGGCGTCCTCGCTGGTGACCGCCCTGATCACGATGGGGTTCTGATAGGTCCGTCCGTCGCCCATCACCCCGACGCTCTGCACGCTGAGCAGCACGGCGAAGGCCTGCCACAGCCCCGCTGTCAAACCGGCCCGGCGCACCTCCTCCTGGACGATCCGATCGGCCCCCCGTACCGCTTCCAGCCGCGGGCTGGTGACCTCCCCCACGATCCGCACGGCCAGGCCGGGACCGGGGAAGGGCTGTCGCTGGACGATCTCCTCGGGTAACCCGAGCTCCTCGCCGACCTTTCGGACCTCGTCCTTGAACAGGTCCCGGAGGGGCTCCACCAGCTCGAAGTCCATCTCCTCGGGGAGGCCCCCCACGTTGTGATGACTCTTGATCCTCGCGGCGGTGCGGGAACCGCTCTCGATCACGTCCGGGTACAGGGTCCCCTGGACCAGGAACCGGGCCTCCCGCCCCTCGCTTCGGGCGATGGACTCGAACACCCTGATGAACTGCTCCCCGATGATCTTGCGCTTCTGTTCGGGATCGGTGACGCCGGCCAGGCGCCCCAGGAAGAGCTCCGACTGATCCGTATGGATGAGGGGAACCTGGAAGTGATGGCCGAACGTCTCGACGACGTGTTCGGCCTCCCCCGCCCGCATCAGCCCGGTATCGACGAACACGCACGTGAGGTTCTTCCCGATGGACTTGTGCACCAGGAGCGCGGCCACGCTGGAATCCACCCCGCCGGAGAGCGCGCACAGGACCTGAGCCTCACCCACCTGGAGCCTGATGCGCTCGACCGACCGCTCGATGACGTTCGCGGGCGTCCATTCCGGGAGGAGCTCGCAGGCGTCGTAGAGGAATCGCTTCAGGATCTGCTGGCCCCGCGGCGTGTGAACCACCTCGGGGTGGAACTGGACCCCGTAGAGCCCTCGAGTCGAATCCTCCATCGCCGCGACCGGCGTGGAGGGGGTCCGGGCGGTGACGGCGAACCCGGGTGGTGCTTCGACCACCGTGTCGGAGTGGCTCATCCACACCGTCTCCTCCGACAGAAGGTCGGCCAGCAGCACGCCGGGCTCTGCAACCATGAGCTCCGTCCGGCCGTACTCCCGAAGGCCCGTGGGCTCGACCCGGCCCCCCAGGGCCTGGGCCATGGCCTGCTGGCCGTAGCAGATCCCGAGCACGGGCACTCCCAGCTCGAACAGCCTGTCGTCGACCGCGGGGGCCCGTTCGGCATACACCGACGCGGGCCCTCCGGACAGGATCAGGCCGGCCGGCCGGCGGGCTTCGAGCTCCTCCAGCGGGGTGTCGAACGGGACGATCTCGGAGTACACGTGGCACTCCCGGACCCGCCTCGCGATGAGCTGGGCGTACTGGGCCCCGAAGTCGACGACGAGGACTGGGCGCGGGTCGGTCACCGTGGCCGCTCCTACGCCATTCCCACCCGCTGGGCCTGCTGGTCCCGCTTGCCCTCGGTCTTGATGGCCGGGGCGACCACCACTTCGGCCTTCTGGAACTCCCTGACGTTGCCGTAGCCGGTGGTGGCCATCGATGTCCGGAGGGCTCCCATGAGGTTCAGGGTTCCGTCGTTCTCGTGGGCCGGTCCGACCAGGATCTCCCGAAGCGAGCCGATCCGCTTGGTGGCCACTCGCGTCCCCCTGGGGAGGTCGGGGTGGAACGTGGCCATCCCCCAGTGGTAGCCGCGACCCGGCGCCTCGTAGGCCTTCGCCAGCGGCGAGCCGATCATGACCGCGTCGGCCCCGCAGGCGATGGCCTTGGCGATGTCGCCGCCCGTTCGCATGCCCCCGTCGGCGATGACGTGGACGTAACGCCCGGTCTCCCGGAGATGCTCCATCCGCGCTCCCGCCGCATCGGCGATCGCCGTGGCCTGGGGAACGCCGACGCCGAGGACTCCCCGGGTCGTGCAGGCGGCCCCAGGTCCCACCCCGACCAGGACCCCCACCGCTCCCGTTCGCATCAGGTGCAGCGCCGTCTGGTACGAGGCGCACCCGCCCACGATGACCGGGATGTCGAACGACGCGATGAACTGTTTGAGGTTGAGCGGCTCGCTCCGGGTGGAGACGTGCTCCGCCGAGACGACCGTGCCCTGGATCACCAGGATGTCCAGTTCGGCCTGGAGGATGAGATCCGCGTAGCGGGCGACGCGCTGGGGCGTGAGCGAAGCCGCCACCACCACGCCGCTCTCCTTGACCTCCTTGATCCGCTGCACGATCAGCTGTTCCTTGATCGGCTCCTGCTGGTAGATCTCCTGCATCCGGCGCGTCGCCTTGTCGTCGGACAGCGAGGCGATCTCCTCGAAGATGGGATCGGGGTCCTCGTACCGCGTCTGGAGCCCCTCCAGGTTCAGCACCGCAAGCCCGCCCAGCTTGCCGATCTCGATGGCGGTGGCGGGCGAGACCACCCCGTCCATGGCCGACGCCATGAGGGGGAGGTCGAAGGTCCATGCGTCGATCTCCCAGGAGACGTCGACGTCGTCCGGGTCCCGTGTTCGGCGGGAGGGGACGATGGCCACCTCGTCGAAGCCGTACGCCCGCCGCGCCGTCTTGCCGATGCCGATCTCGATGTCCACCACGGACCTCCTACGCCGCAAGCAGTCCCGATAGCAGCGAACGCCCGCCCGGGGAAGGGCAGGCGTTCGGGTCTTCCATATCGAAACGTTACCAGCCGAGCGCAGTCCAGACTACCGCGTTAGCGCTTTTCGCTCGGCTGTGGCGCGTTGCCATCCTGCGGCTGCAACGCTGCCGACTTCCCATGCTCGAGGTCGGTGTAGCCGGAGTGCCGGCGCGGCTCGGTGACGAGCCGCTCGGCATGCTCGATGAATCCCATCTCGCCCAGCCTGTCCAGGACGAGCTGGAGCGACTCATCGGGCTGCTGGTTCATGGTGTCGACGTAGATCTCGGGGCTCTGGGGCGCTTCGTAAGGGTCGTCGACGCCGGTGAACCCGGTGATCTCCCCGGCCATGGCCTTCTGGTAGAGGCCCTTGACGTCGCGCCGGGCGCATTCGTCGACCGTCGCGTGGACGTAGACCTCCACGAAGTCCTGGATCATCGCGCGGCACTCGTTGCGAGCCGCCCGGTAGGGGGAGATGGCGGAGGTGATCACCGCGACCCCGTTCCTGGTGAGGAGGTTCGCCACGAACCCGATGCGCAGGATGTTCGTGTCGCGATCCTCCTTGGAGAATCCAAGGCCCTTCGAGAGGTTCGTCCGAACCACGTCGCCGTCCAGCAGCTCGGCCCGCATGTCGCGCCGGCGCAGCTCGTGCAGCAGCATCTCGGAGAGCGTGGACTTCCCCGCGCCGGACAGCCCGGTGAACCAGATGGTGAACCCCTTCTGCTCGGGGTGATGCGTCATAGGAAACTCCTTCCCTGCGCGCCCTCCGGCGCGTCGATGCCGTACAGCGAAAGGATCGAAGGACCGACGTCGATGAGCCGGAGCCCGTCCCTCCGCCCCACAGAGGGTCCCGGCGCGCCGGCCATGACGAACACCCCGGTGCGGTCGTGGTTGGCTCCGTCCGGGCCGGTGTCGTTCTCGTAGGTGAACAGCTCGCCCGTACCGACCTGGCCAACGGAACGCCACTCCAGGTCTCCGAAGTACACGATGAGATCGGGGGCCACGCCCCGGACCTCCGAGTACACGTCCTGCGGCTTGTACACCTTCGTTCCCAGCGAGCCGCCGTCCGGCCCCGGCATGGCCTCGAGCTTCCCGATGAGCTCGTCGCGGACCCCTTCGTACCGGGAGGGCTCGACGATCCCCTGGGGCTCGCGGCCCTTGACGTTCAGGAACAGGCGCCCGTAGTACCCGCCGTCTCCCCACGCCACCGTTCGCGACCAGTCGATGGGGGCCTTGGCGATGGGCGTCGGGACGGAGGGCGCCTCCACGAACCGAAGGTATCCCTCCTTGGCCAGCCACTCGTTGAACTGCACCCCGCCCACCATGCGGCGGGCTCCGTGATCGGACATGAGGATGGTTACGGCGTCCTCTGGGAGGACCTCCAGGAGCCGTCCGACCTCCCGGTCGATGAAGCGGTAATAGTCCTGGAAGGCGGTCTCGAACTTGTTCCCGGGTTCGTACTTCGGATGCTGCGGGTCGAAGTGCTGCCAGAACACGTGGTGAAGCCGGTCGGGCCCCATCTCCACCAGCATGAAGTAGTCCCACGGCTTCGTCTTGACGAACCGCCGAGCCACCTTGAACCGGCGCTCGGTCATCTTGAACACCTGGTCCAGGACGAACTCGTATCCCTGCTCCCGGAAGTTCGGGATGTCGAAGATATAGTCCTCGCCGTCCAGGAGCTCCTTGATCTCCGAGGCCAGGCCGGCGGGGTGCGTGTACGTCTCTGCGGACGGCGGCGTGAGGAAGCAGGACACCCTCCAGCCCTCCACGGGGCGCGGCGGGTAGCCGGGGGGGACCCCGATGAGCAGGGACTTCAGCCCGCGCTGGCCCAGCAGGTCCCACACCTGCGGCTCCTTGACGGCCAGGCTGGTGGCGATGGAGAGGCCCTCGTAGGTGGTGTCCTTGCGATTGCGCATGCCATAGATCGCCAGCTGGCCGGGCGTCTTGCCGCTCATCGCACACGCCCAGGCCGGGATGGTGATGGGCGGGGTGATGCTGGCCAGCTCACCATGGAAGCCCCGCTGCATCAGCGCGTTGATGTTCGGGATCTCGTCGGCGAGCTGGTCGAACAGGAGCTGCGGCGTTCCACAATCCAGTCCGATCACCGCCACCCGTGGTCCTTGGGCCATGCCTCTCACATCTCCTGGTTCGCGGATTCCGTGCGGGCGAGGGATTCGGGCGCCATACCCATCCTGGAACGAGCGCGGCGCCCGGTGGGCCCGCGCTCGCGAACAGCCCCGGTATTGTACCGGACGCCATGGACACCCTCAGGCGGACGCTCTACCTCCAAGCCGCGGTGTGGGCCATCGCCGGGATCGCCCTGGCGGCTGTGCCGGAGTGGCTCCTTCCGCACCTGTTCGGCCAGCCATTCCGACTGAGCCGGGAGGTGGCGTGGATCCGGCTCCTCGGAGTCGAATCCATCGGCCTGTCCATGCTGATGGTGCTGGTGGCGCACCGCGTGGAGGAGCTGTGGTGGTGGTCGTGGGCGTTCGCCATGGTGAACGTGGCGTTCGCCGCCATCGTCGTTCTGAACGCGGGATTCGGCTTGGAGGAGCACGAGTCGCGCATCTTCTGGTGGACGTTCTCCGGGGTGGCCGTGGCGTTCGCCCTCGGGATGCTGTACGGCCTGTTCGTGAGCTCTCGGGAGCAGCCCATCCCCTGATCGGACCGAGGGCGATGGGGCCGGGAGCTTCCGCTCCCGGCCCCTTCGACGTGAGACGTTCCGAGCCGTGCTAGTGGGCGTGCCCGTGGGCGCCGGCCACCTCGTCCTCTTCCTCCGGCTTCTCGACCACCGCGCTCTCGGTCGTGAGGATCAGCGCCGCGATGGACGCCGCGTTCTGCAGGGCCGACCTCGTCACCTTGGCGGGGTCGATGATGCCGGCCTTCATCAGATCGGTCCACTCGCCGGTGGCGGAGTCGAACCCCTGCGATCCGGACTCCGACCGGATCCGCTCCACGATCACGGCGCCCTCGTAACCCGCGTTGTCCGCGATGAGCTTGGCCGGCTCCGACAGCGCCCTTCGAACGATGGTGACGCCGGTGGCGGCGTCGCCGTCCAGCCCGAGCGCGCCGGCGTCGATGGCCGACTCTGCCCGGATGAGCGCGACGCCCCCGCCCGGGACGATGCCCTCCTCGATGGCGGCCCGCGTCGCGCTGACCGCGTCCTCGATGCGGTGCTTCTTCTCCTTCAACTCGACCTCGGTGGCCGCGCCGACCTGGATCACCGCGACGCCGCCGGACAGCTTCGCCAGCCGCTCCTGGAGCTTCTCGCGATCCCAGTCGGAGTCGGTCCGGTCGATCTCGGCCTTGATCTGGTTGATGCGGCCCTTGATGTCCTCCGGGTCGCCCTGGCCCTCCACGATGGTGGTGTCGTCCTTCGTCACCACCACCTTGCGAGCGCGCCCCAGCATGTCGAGCGCAACGGTGTCGAGCTTCACGCCGATCTCCTCCGACACGACCTGCGCGCCGGTGAGGATCGCCATGTCCTGCATCATGGCCTTGCGCCGGTCGCCGAACCCGGGCGCCTT
>DHWM01000030.1:0-305 GCA_002413185.1 Actinobacteria bacterium UBA5182 | reverse complement strand
CCGGGCGCCTTGACGGCCACCGACTGGAACGTCCCCCGGATCTTGTTGACCACCATCGTGGCGAGCGCCTCGCCCTCCACGTCCTCGGCCACGATCACCAGCGGCTTCCCGGCCTGGACCACCTTCTCCAGCACCGGCAGGAGGTCCTGCACGCTGGAGATCTTCTTGCCGACCAGCAGGATGTAGGGGTCCTCGAACACCGCTTCCATCCGGTCCTGGTCGGTGACGAAGTACGGCGAGATATAGCCCTTGTCGAACTGCATGCCTTCGACGAACTCGAGCTCGATGCCGAAGGTCTGAGCCTC
>DHWM01000034.1 GCA_002413185.1 Actinobacteria bacterium UBA5182 | reverse complement strand
AGCAGGGCCTTGAAGAACGCGTGGGTGAAGAGATGGAACAGGCCCGGCGTGTAGCCCTCCCGCCCCAGGGCCAGCGAGGAGACCATGTACGCAAGCTGGGAGACGGTCGAATAGGCCAGGACCCGTTTGATGTCGTCCTGGACCACGGCCAGGAGCGCCGCGATGAGCATCGTGATCGACCCGATCGTCCCGACGAAGGCCAGCGCGTGGCCCGAGGCATCGAACACGAAGAAAAGCCGGCCCACCAGGTAGACCCCCGCCGCGACCAGGGTTGCCGCGTGGATCAGTGCCGAGACCGGCGTTGGACCCGCCATCGCGTCGGGAAGCCAGACCTGCAGGGGGAATTGGGCGGACTTGCCGATCGCTCCGCCGAACAGCAGGAGCGCGGACACGGTGAGCGCGCCCGTGCCGATGGCGCCGGTCGCCGCCAGCTTGCTGATGTGGGAGATGTTGGCGTCCCCGTGCGCGGCGACGGTCAGCGCGAAGATGCCGAACAGGAACGGGACGTCACCGGTCTTCGTGGTGATGAACGCCTTGATGGCCGCGTTGGAGTTCTCCTTCTCCTCCCACCAGTGCCCGATCAGGAGGTAGGAGCAGATCCCGATGAGCTCCCATCCCACCAGCAGCTGGAACAGGTTGTCTGCGATGACCAGGTTGAGCATGGACCCGGTGAACAACGACAGCGCGGCGAAGAACCAGGTGTACCGAGTGTCTTCGTGCATATAGGCCGTCGAGTAGATCTGCACACACAGCGAGACCAGCGTCACCACGCAGAACATCACCGCCGCCAGGCCGTCGACGTTCTCGCCGATCTCCACGCGGAAGGTCGAGGTGGTGAACAGCGTGAGCGAGCGCTCCACAGCGGGGTGGCCCTGGGCCACCTGGTACAGGCAGATCAGGGACAGCACGAACGACCCCGCCACCGCCGCGATGCCGATGGGGGCACCGTGGCCCGGCGAGCGCTTCCCGAAGAACAGGATCACGAAGAACGCCACCAGCGGCAGCGAAGGGATCAGCCAGGCGAACCTCATGCCGGCATGGGGGCTCGGACGGCCGTCACCATTTCAGGAGGTTGACCTCGTCGACGTTGATCGTCTCCCGGTTCCGGTAGATCAGGATGACGATGGCCAGGCCGATCCCGACCTCCGCCGCGGCCACGGTGATGACGAACAGCGCGAACACCTGACCGGTCAGCGCGGCGTCGCGGAGGTAGGCGTTGAACGCCACCAGGTTCACGTTGACGGCGTTCAGCATGAGCTCGATCGACATCAGGACCAGGACGGCGTTCCGTCTGGCCAGCACGCCGTAGACGCCTGCGGAGAACAGGACCGCGGAGAAGAACAGCAGGTAGGGGAGCCGGATCATCGCCGCGTCGCCTCCGAACCCCGGCGGAGGGGGGCGCGCCGGTCAGGGCCCCGGCGGGAGCCGGCGGGGTCATCCTTTCGGGCGATGACCACCGCGCCCACCAGGGCGGCCAGCAGGAGCACCGAGACCACCTCGAACGGCCACACGAACCCCCGGAACAGGGTGACGCCCACCTGCTCCGTGGTGGCCTGGTGAAGCGTGATGGGCTTCGAGCCGCCGAAGGAATCCTGGATCAGGAAGGCCAGGCCGGCCAGGACGCCCATGCCCACCAGTGCGGCCAGCCCCCGCTGCTGGTTGTCGAGGGTGTCGCGGCCGATCGGTGCCTTCGTCAGCATCAGGCTGAACAGCAGCAGCACCACGATGGCCCCGACGTAGATGAGCACCTGCACCCACGCCAGGAACTCCGCGGCGACGACGAGGTACACGGCCCCGACCATCGCCAGCGTCACAACCAGATACAGCGCCGCGTGCACGACGTTCCGGCTGGTCACCATGCGGACGGCCGACACGCCGCCGATCACGGCGATGATGACGAACGTGATCTCCTGGACGCTCATCGGCAGTCTCCTACCCGTCGGCCTTCTTGCGGGCCGCTCTTACCGCGGCCGCCTTGGCCCGACCCTCCGCCACCCGGCGATCCGTTCCCTTGCCGATCTCTTCCTGGAGCACCCGGTCATACGTCTCCTGGTCGGGTTCGACCTCGTGGCGCCCCTCCGCCGCTGGGGCCGGGACGGCCGGTGGGGCGGAGGCGGCCGGTGGGGAAGCTTGGGCCGGCGGAGCGTCGGCAGTCCCCCCCGGCGCCTCGGCGGGTGGAGCGGCCGGAGCCGCCACCTCGGGCCCCTTCGCCCCCGGCGCCTGTGACTGGGCGCCGGTCGGGGTGCCTTCCGCCGGCGGGGCCACCGCGGCCGCGGTCGCGGGCGCGAGCTCGGGCTCGGGCTCGGGTTCGGGCGGGGCCTCGGCACCGTCCTCCAGCGCCGGCGGGGGGAGCACCTTGTACGTCCACTCCTCCAGCCGTTCCTTCTCGTGGGTCAGGTTGAGGAGGTCGTATTCGGCGTACTCGAACTCCGGGCTCCAGAACAGCGCGTCGAACGGACACACTTCGACGCAGATCCCGCAGTACATGCAGAGCGCGTAGTCGATGGCGAACCGGTCCAGCACCTTGACCGAGCGGGCCCGTCCGCCGCCGGCCGGGGGGTGCGTCTCCTTGTGCGCGTCGATGTAGATGCACCAATCCGGGCACTCCCGCGAGCACAGGTAGCACACGGTGCAGTTCTCCTGCTTGAGCGCGATGACGCCTCGGGTCCGCGGCGGGAGGTCCGGCTTCTCGTGCGGATACTGCTGGGTGATCGAACGCTGGAGCATGGTCTTCAGCGTGACCCCGAGACCCTTCATCAGCCCGATCCCCGGCAGGGATCGCCGCTTCCTCTCCGGCTCCGGAACCGCGCCCGGTCCGACCTCCTGCTCGGTGTCGATCGCCATCCACTTCCCCTGGTTTGTGTCGTCCGGTTGGGGCCGAGGCCCTACTTCACCAGCACCTTGACCACTCCGGTCACCATGATGTCCGCCAGCGCCAGCGGGATCAGCGCGACCCAGGCGAACCGCTGGAGCTGGTCCTCCCGGAGCCGCGGGTAGGTGGCCCGGAGCCAGATGATAAAGAACGCCAGCGCCCCGACCTTCCCGGACATCCAGAAGAAGCCCGGGATGAGGTGGCCGATCACCGGGATCCCCTGGTAGCCGCCCAGGAACAACACGCTGGCGATGGCCGAGAACGCCACGATGCCGCCGTACTCGGCCAGGAGGAAGAACGCGAACTTCAGCCCCGTGTACTCGGTATACGCGCCGAAGATGATCTCGGAGTCGGCGATGGGCATGTCGAACGGCGGCCTGGTCAGCTCGGCCAGCGACGCCACGATGAAGATGAAGAACCCCACCGGTTGGGTGAAGATGTACCAGTAGTGGTGCTGGGCCTCGCTGATGCCGACGAGGGAGAGCGTTCCCGCCTGCATCACCACCGCCACCGATGCCAGGATCAGCGGCAGCTCGTACGCGATGAGCTGGGCGGCCGCCCGGAGCGCCCCGATCAGGGAGAACTTGTTCGCGCTGGCCCATCCCGCCATGAGGATCCCGATCACCGAGATCGCCGTGATCGCCAGCACGTAGAAGATCCCGATGTCGAGGTTCTCCGCCCACAGCGTCCTGCCGAACGGGATGACCGCGAAGATCGCGATGTAGGGCACCATCACCACCGCCGGGGCCAGCGTGAAGACCCAGGAGTCGGCGGCCTTCGGGATGATGTCCTCCTTCTGGATGAACTTGACCCCGTCGGCCACCAGCTGGGCCCATCCGTGGAACCCGCCCGCCTCCATCGGTCCCAGGCGATGTTGCATGTGGGCCAGGACCTTGTGCTCCATGTAGCCGATCCCCATGGGCGCGGTCAGGAAGAACCCCAGCACGATCACGGTCTTCGCAACCAGGACCAGCCAGAAGTTGTCGAACCAGCCGTTGATGAAGCTCTGGCCCGCTGTGAGCAGGAAGGGGTGGCTCAGGTGGCCACCTCCTCATCGGCCCCTTCCACCCCGCCGGGCCAGGGCTTGGCCTCCCGCGTCATGAGGGCGAAGTCCTTCCGCAGGGGGTACCCTTCGAACTGCTCGGGCAACACCAGCTTCACCAGGTGCGGATGCCCGTCGAACATCACGCCGAACAGCTCCCACGTCTCCCGCTCGTGCCAGTTCGCGCCGGGCCATATCCCCGAGAGGGTGGGGCAATGCGGGTCCTCGGCGTCGCACTCCAGCTTCAGGCGGACGTGGTGGTTCAGTCGCGTCGAGTACAGGTGCGTGACCACTTCGAACCCTCGCCCCTTCGGCCGGTAGTCCACTCCGGTGAGGAAGTCGAAATAGTCGAAGTCGAGGTCCGGCTCGTCGCGCAGGAACGTCGCCATCTCCTCGAATCGCTCCGGCCCGACGGTCACCACGGCGTGGCCGAAGACGTCGTCGGAGGACCGGACGTCCTCGCCGAACTGGGCGCGGAGACGCTCGCCGATCTCAGACGGTGACAGGGGGCGTCGAGAGCTTGCCACTCCACTTCTCCCTGATGTCTTCCTGCGCGATCTTCTCCTGGAGCTTGATGATGCCGTGGAGCAGCGCCTCGGGCCGGGGAGGGCAGCCGGGCACGTACACGTCGACCGGGACGATCTGGTCGACGCCCTTGGTGACCGAGTAGGAATCCCAATAGGGGCCGCCGCAGTTCGAACACGACCCGAAGGAGATGACGTACTTGGGGTCGGGGATCTGGTCGTAGACCCGCTTCAGGGGTGGGGCCATCTTGTCGGTCAGCGTGCCGGCCACCACCAGCAGGTCGGCCTGGCGGGGGCCGTGGGCGAAGGGGATCACCCCCAGCCTGATGAAGTCGTGCTTGGAGGTGGAGGTGGCGATGAGCTCGATGGCGCAGCACGCCAGCCCGAAGTTCATCACCCACAGGGAATACCGGCGCCCCCAGTTCAGGATGAACTTGACGGGTTGGGGCATGTCCACCTGGTCCATCAGACCCATTCGAGGACCTTCTTCCGGTAGGCGTACAGGAGACCCAGTGCCAGGATGAACACGAAGATCCCCATCTCCACGACCGCCTGCATCCCGAGGCGCTCGAACGTGGTGGCCCAGGGGAACAGGAAGACGCTCTCCACGTCGAAGATGACGAACAGGAAGGCATAGATGTAGTACCTGATCTGGGACTGCGACCAGCCCTCGCCGACGGGATCGATCCCACATTCGTACGTGGTGAGCTTCTCGGGAAGCTGGCGTCGGGGGGCCACCACCCGGGCCGCCCCGAACGCCACTGCCACCAAGCCGACGCCCCCGATTAGCAGGGCGACCACGATCCCGTAGGACTGGTAGTAGGTCTCGCTCACGCGCGCCTTTCGCTTCCCCGAGCTTGTGAATGTTTTCTCAAGCTCAGAGATTCTAGCAAGGGTCCGGTTGACGGCCGAATCAGACGGCGAAGGAAGTGGGGAGGCTCGAAACGGGGCTCGGCTCAGGCCCGAACGCGTTCGGGCTCGAGCGCGTGAAGGCCGGACCGGAGAGACTCCGCCGCGCCCTGGACGTCGCCGGCTGCCAATTGCAGCTCACCCAGCTCCCGCCAGCACGACGCCTCCTGCTGGCGGGCCCCCCGATCCCGGAATGAGCCCGCGGCCTCTCGGAGGATCTGCTGGGCCTCCTCGCTCCGACCGATTGCCGCGAGCGCCCGCCCCTTCATCGACAGGCACCGCGCCCACTCCAGCTGGTCAGGCTGGGCTCCGGACAGCGCTTCCTCGGCGAAGGCCAGGGCGTCCTCGGGGTGCTCTTCCAGCAGGGCCAGCCGGCCCCGCTCCTCCAGCACGTACGCCAGGTCTCCGGGCGCCCCCAGCTCCACCAGAAGCGCTTGAGCCTTGTCGAGATGCTCCCGAGCCTCGGCCACCCGGGGCGGTTCGGACTCGATGCAGATGAAGGCGTAGGCGTTGTGCAGCCGGGCCACTCCGCGACGGTCGTCGAGCTCCTCCATCAGGATGCGGGCGCGGGTGGCGAACTCGAGCGCCTCCTCCCACCGCCTGGCCTCCGACAGCACACGGCTGGCGTACCAGTACGTCTTCGCCCGGAGCTCCATGGAAGCTCCCTGGGAAGCAACGGCGAGGGCACGCCTGGCCGCACGCTCGGCCCGAACGATGTCTCCCCGCTCCATGTACACGGACACGAGCACCGATTGGAGCTCGGCGGCAACCGACGGGTCGAGCGGCCCGCCCCGGGGCTTCGCCAGGAAGCTCTCTACCAACTCGGCCGCGTACGTGAGGTCACCAACGGTGCGATAGGCCCGGGCCAGCCCGGCCACGGCCATGCCTGCGTCGCGCTCGGGCAGCTCGCCCTCCAGCGCCTCCTCGTAGAGGTCCAGGGCCTGATGGACATTCCCCTTCTGAACCAACAGCTCGCCGGTCAGCGCGAGAACCTGGGCCCGCAGGCTGGACAGGCCGTACTGGGAGGCCCGTCCTTCGAGCGGCCCCAGAACCTGCTCGGCCGGGTCGATCTCCCCGGCCCTGAGGTGGCTCCTGGCTTCCTCCAGCCCATACCGGAGCTCCTCCTCGATGTGCTCCGGGATGCCGGTGGTGAGGAAGTGGCTGCTGACGCCCAGGCGGTCCGCGAAATAGCCCATTGCCTGTGGGGAGGGGGTCCGCCGTCCGGCCTCGATCTGGCTGACGTAACTCACTGTGTAGCGAGGCTTCGCCAGGGCTGTCTTGGTCAGTCCCGCCTGACTCCGCAGGTCGCGCATCCGATCGGCCAGCGTCACCAGGTCAGTCTACCTCCGCCATGTCCTTAACTTCCATAGTTGACTGTGGGTTAACCCTTGCCCTAGGATGTGGGCCTCGGCCTTCAGAAAGGAGCCACACATGAAGCGTGTCGCGACCATGATGTTCGCGGTCGCCATCGTCTTGGCGCTCGCCATCGGGGCGACGGCGGGATTCCCCTGGCCAAAGTAGATCTCCCGGAGCACGGGCTCAGCGAGAGGTCCCCTCGGGGGACCGGAACGACCGCGCCATGCCCGCCGGCCGAAGGGAGCTACGCGTGGAGATGACCCGGGAGAGGACCTCGGGCGAGCCCCGGCTGACACCGCAGGAGCAGCGCATCCTCAGCCTCATCGCCGAGGGATTGACCAACCGGCAGATCGCCGAACGCCTTGGCCTGGCTGAGAAGACGGTGAAGAACCACGTTTCGCGGCTCCTGGCCAAGCTGGGCATGGCCCACCGCACCCAGGCCGCTCTGTACGCGGTGAAGGCCTTTCCGAGGAGCGACGCCGCCAGTTAGGTTCGGCGGCTCACCGGGAATCTGGCGGCGCCGGTCGGGCCGTTCGCGGGGATCTCAGCGATCCGCGCCACAACGCTCCGCCAGAAAGTCGGCGATGTTCACCAGCGCGTCTCGAGCCCGGCCGGGGGCGAGCCCTTCGGACAGCTGCTTGGCCCGGCGAACCTCCCGCGTCACGGCCCGGCGGGCCAAGAGCAGGGATCCTTCTCCCCGGACGATCTGGAGAGCCCGGTGAAGCCGGTCGCCGTCCACCGGGCCGTTCCCCAACAGCTCCGAGAGCTCGGCGGCGTCCTTCCCCTCCTCGAGCGCGTACAGGACCGGCAGCGTGAACACCCCTTCCCGCATGTCCTGACCGGGCTCCTTGTGGAGCTCCTCCTCGGTGGAGATCACGTCCATGATGTCGTCGGAGAGCTGGAACGCCAGGCCCAGGGCCGTCCCGTAGTCGTCGAGCTGCTCGATCGTCTCGGGCGAGGCGTCGGAGAGCATCCCGCCCAGGCGGGCGGAGGTGGCGATCAGGGAGGCGCTCTTGCGCCGGATGATCTCCATGTAGGAGTCCTTGGACTGCCCGCTCCGCCCCGACGCCTCCACCTCCCGCAGCTGGCCGTCGCAGACGGTGGCGATGGTGCGGGCCAAAAGCCGGGTCACCTCGGTTCCGAGGTCCGCCGAGAGCTCCGAAGCCTTGGCGAACAGGAAATCGCCGGTGAGGATGGCCACGGTGTTGTCCCACCTGGCGTTGACGGACGGTACGCCGTGGCGCTGGTCCGCTTCGTCGATGACGTCGTCGTGGTAGAGCGTGGCGACGTGGGTGAGCTCGATGGCCGTGGCGCCCTGGATCAGGCGAGGGTCGGTGGGATCGCCGAAATACCCTGCCAGGAGGACCAGGAGGGGACGGAACCGCTTCCCCCCGGCGGCCACCAGGTACCTCGCGGCGTCCGTGACGAACTCAGTGTCGGACCGGACGGCCTTCTCGAGGGAGGCCTCCACCTCGCCCAAGCGGGCCCGGAGCTCCTCTTCCAGGGCGCGATCGGGGGCCTCCAGGCCGCGCGTCTCCGCCCGGGTCACGGGCACTCCCCCTTCTGCATCGCCGTCGATGCTAACCGGGCCGACCCGTCGCGGCCAGCGCGCCTTGCCCCACCCGCGGGCGCCACGTGTGCGGTTGGGCCGGCCATCAGAACCGGATGATCGAGGCGCTCTTCAGCACGCCGAACAGGATCCCCGGGAAGACCCCGAAGATGAGCGTGAGCAGGGCGGGCACGGCGATCGCCACGAACCCCAGCGATCCCACCGCGCCGGGTTCGGCATCAAATCCGGTTTCGGCCTCTCGCTGCCCACCGGCGATGACCGGTTCCTGCATGTACATGAGCACGATGACCCGCAGGTAGAAGAAGGCGGCCACCACGGAAGCGAGCACACCGACCAGCGCCAGCGGCCAGTGCCCGGACTGGATGGCCGCGGTGAACACCGCCACCTTGGCGATGAACCCGGCGGTCGGCGGGATGCCGGCCAAGGACAGCAGGAGCAGCGCAAGCACGGCCGCGACCAGCGGGCTCCGGCGAGCCAATCCCGCGTAGGACGAGAGCGTGAGTCCTCGCTCCCCCCGCCCCGACACCACCATCACCACGCCGAACGCGCCCAGGATCATCGCCGGGTACACGGCCAGATAGAACATGGCCGCCTGGATGCCGGCGTGGCTGGCAGCGGTGACCCCGACCAGGATGAACCCCGCGTGAGCCACCGACGAGTACGCGAGCATCCGCTTGACGTCGCTCTGGGCGATGGCCAGGACGCTCCCGACCACCATCGTGAGGGCGGCCAGGATCCACACGAACGGCTTCCAATCCCAGATGAGCGGTGAGAACGCCACGTCGAACACCCGAAGGAACGCCGCGAACGCGGCCACCTTCGTCCCCGCCGACATGAACGCGGTGACGCACGTGGGCGCGCCCTGGTAGGCGTCGGGCGCCCACATGTGGAACGGCACCGCGGCCACCTTGAACCCGAAGCCGACCGCGAGGAGGCCGGACGCGGCCAGCGCCAGGGACAGCGGCCCCACCTGGCCCGTCAGCCCGTGGGCGATGCCGGCCAGGTTCGTCGTGCCGGTGGCCCCGTAAGCCAGAGCGATGCCGTACAGGAAGAACGCCGAAGAGAACGCGCCCAGCAGGAAGTACTTCATGGAGGCTTCGGCGGAGGCCAGTCGGCGGAAGGAGAAGCCGGTCAGCAGGTACAGCGAGAGGGACAGGACCTCGAGCGCCAGGAACACCACGATCAGATCGGCCGCCGCCGTGATCAGCGTCATGCCCGCCGTCGCGAACAGGAGCAGCGGGTAGTACTCGCCCCGAACCTCGTCCGCCCGTTCGAGGTACTGGTAGGAGAGCAGGACGGCGAGCGCCGCAACGCCCAGGATCACCAGCCGGAAGAACACCGTGAACCTGTCAGCGGCGACCATCCCCCCGAGCACCGTGGTCGGCCCGGTCCAGCTCCACAGCGAGAGGGAGTAGGCGGCCGCGGCGGCGAGGCCGGCCAGGGACAGCAGGGCCAGCGTGGCGTGATGGCGTTCCGGATAGCCCGCGTCGAGCAGCATCACCGCCAGGGCCACGCCGACCAGGATCAGCTCCGGGCCGATCGGGCGGAACAGCAGCTTCCCGTGGGCGACCGCCGGCCCCCCTGAGACCTGGCCCAGAACGCTCAGCACCTGATCATCGCCCGCTTCGACAGCTCGCCGGCGGAAGGCTCACCGGGACATAGGTGAAGCGAGCCGAACCAGAGAGGCCCGGCCGGACGCAGGCGACTACGGTGGTCGCGGCCGGCTCGATCCTCGACAGGAAGGGTTTCGGGTAGATCCCGATGAACAGGATCGCCGCCATGATCGGCACGATCACCAGGTATTCGCGCAGCTCGAGGTCCCGGAGGCGCCCGAGCGGCCCGGTCGACGTCGACCCGGATGGCCCCTCGGGGGCACCGTGGCCGTTGGTCGATCCCCCCGCGATAGCCGGCTGGCCGTGCATCAACCGCTGGTAGCCCCACAAGAGATAGATCGCCGAGAGCACCACCCCGATGACCGCGGCGACGGCGAACGCCTTGCTCACCACGAACGTCCCCAGGATCACCAGGAATTCGCCGACGAACCCGTTCAGCCCGGGCAACCCGATGGAGGACAGGGCGACGAACAGGAAGACGCCGGCCATCGCCGGCACCACCCGCCCCAGCCCGCCCATCCTGGCCAGGTCGCGGGTATGAGTGCGTTCGTACAGCATGCCCACCAGCAGGAAGAGCGCGCCGGTGGACAGGCCGTGGTTGACCATGGTGATGACGCCTCCGGTCATCCCCTGGACGGTGAACGCGAAGATCCCCAGCGCCACGAAGCCCATGTGTGACACGCTCGAGTACGCCACCAGGCGCTTGATGTCCGTCTGGATCAGCGCAACCACGGCGCCGTAGACGATCCCGATCACGGCGAGGACCATGACGAACGTCCGGAAGTACGTGGACGCCCCGGGGAACAGGCCCAGGTTGAACCGGATCAGGCCGTACGCGCCGACCTTGATGACCACCGCGGCCAGGGCCAGTGAGCCAGCCGTCGGTGCTTCGGTGTGCGCGTCGGGGAGCCACGTGTGCAGCGGAACCAGTGGCGTCTTCACCGCGAAGGCCACGAAGAAGGCGAGGAACAGCCACCTCGCCGTTCCCGCGGGAAGCGAGAGGGTTCGAAGGACCGTGTAGTCGAAGCTGGGATGGCCGAACTGCGCGCCGGCCTTGAAGTACAGGAACAGGATGCCGAGCAGCAAGAACGCCGACCCCGCCATCGTGTAGAGGAAGAACTTCACGGCGGCGTAGATGCGCCGTTCGCTCCCCCACCCCCCGATGATGAGGTACATCGGGAACAGGAGCGCCTCGAAGAAGAAGAAGAACAGAAGCAGGTCGAGGGCGAGGAAGGAACCGATCATGGCCGTCTCCAGCACGAGGAGCGCCAGCATGTAGTTCTTCACCTGGTTCTGGATTCCCCAGGACACCAGGACGGCGGCCGGCATCAGGAACGCCGTCAGCAGGACCAGGAACAGGCTGATGCCGTCGACGCCCAGGAAGTACTGGAGGTTCAGCGACCGGACCCAGGCCGCCCGGTCCACCAGTTGGAAGCCGGCCTGCCCGGTGCGGAACTCGACGAAGACGGCGACGGCCGCGCCGAACGTCAGCACCGCCACGAACAGCGCCCACAACCGGTGGAGGTTCGTCGAACGGGACGGGAAGAACGCCAGCACCGCCGCGCCGGCCAGGGGCAGGAACGTCACGACGGTGAGCCAGGGGAGGTGGCTGTGGTCGATGCGCGGTCCGTGCGAGACGATCTGGGCCAGCATCTAGAACCTCACCGCGAGGTACCACAGGATCCCGACAGCGCCCGCCAGGAACGCCAGGGCGTAGGTTCGAACCAATCCCGTCTGGACCCTTCGGCCCCCTGCTGCCGCCCTTCGAGTGAGCGTCCCCAGCCCGTTGACGGCTCCGTCGATCACCCGCGCGTCGAACACGTAGGCCAGGAATGCGGCCGCCGCCTGCCCCGGGGCCACCAGCACCCCGTTGTAGACGTCGTTGACGTAAAAGCCTCGTTGGAGCATCCGCTTTGCACCGGCCCACCGCAGCCGCATGGCCTGCCAGTCGAACCGCCCCGAGGCGTAGACGTAGGCGGCCAGTCCGATCCCCACTGCTGCGATCACCACGGAGGTCAGGGCGAGCACGACCTCCGACGGACCCGACACCGCCTCCTTGACCCTGCCCACCACAGGGGTGAGAAACCTGGGAATGAGGCCGGTGGTGGCGGACACTCCGAGGACGCCGCCGACGACGGCTCCAACGGCCAGCAGGACCAACGGCAGGCGCATCAGCGACGGCGCGTCGTGGGCGTGCCGCTCGCGGCGGGGCGGCCCGAAGAACGTCAGGAACGTGGCCCGGCTGATGTAGATGGCGGTGAGGAAGGCGCCGAACAGCGCCGCGTACCACAGGCCCCCCCCCCCCCCCCCGGCGGGCCCCCCCCCCCCCCGATCCCTTCAGAAAAAAACCCAGAGGGGG
>DHWM01000057.1 GCA_002413185.1 Actinobacteria bacterium UBA5182 | reverse complement strand
GACAAGGGTTTGCGGGAATTCTTCCGGACAAGAGCAGGGAATGACCCAAGAGATTCTGCCGGCCGGACCGCGATCAGCGGTTCTCATGGGGGTCAGGCGTTCGACTCCGGCAGGCCGAGGTCGCGGGCGATGATCCAGCGCATGATCTCGCTGGTGCCCTCCCCGATCTCGAGGACCTTCGAGTCGCGGTAGTGGCGGGCCACCGGGAACTCCTCCATGAAGCCGTATCCACCGTGGATCTGGACGGCCTCGCGGGCACAGGTCACGGCGATCTCGCTCGCGTACAGCTTGGCCAGCGCGGCCTGCGCCTTGTAGGGCCGCCCCTGATCCTTCAGCCACGCCGCCTGGTAGGTGGCCAGCCGGGCGGTCTCCACGGCCACCCTCATGTCGGCGATCTTGAACTGGATGGCCTGGAACGCGCCGATGGGACGGTTGAAGGCGTGACGCTGGCCGGCGTACTTCAGGCTTTCCTCCAGGCAGCCCTGAGCCAGCCCCGTGCCCAGCGCCGCCACCGCGACCCGGCCGTCGTCCAGGGTCCGGAGGAATTGTGCGAACCCCTTTCCCTTCTCGCCGAGCAGGTTGGCCTCCGGGACCCGGCAGTCGTTGAAGCTCAGCTCGTGCGTATCCGAACCGTGCCACCCGACCTTGCGATAGGACTTCCCCACGTCGAAGCCGGCCGTCCCGGTGGGAACGATGATGGCGGAGATCTCCTTGTGGCCGCCATCGCCCTCTCCCGTCACGGCCGTGATCGTGACCAGACCGGTGATGTCGGTCCCCGAGTTCGTGATGAACGCCTTGGAGCCGTTGATCACCCACTCGCCGCCGTCCAATCTGGCGGTCGTCTTCGTGGAGCCGGCGTCTGAGCCGCCGCCCGGCTCGGTCAAGCCGAACGCCCCGAGGATCTCGCCCCGGCACATCGGGGCCAGCCACCGCCGCTTCTGCTCTTCGGTCCCATCGGCGTAGATGGGGTTCGCGCCGAGCCCCACCCCCGCCTCCAGCGTGATCGCCATGGACGAATCGATCCGGGCCAGCTCCTCGACCGCGATACAGAATGTCAGGAAGTCCGCGCCCTGCCCCCCGTACTCCTCGGGAAAGGGGAGCCCGAACAGGCCCATCTGGCCCATCTGCTTGACGATGTCGAGGGGAAGCTCCTCGTCCCGGTCCATCTGCTCCGCCCGCGGCGCGATGACCTCCTCCGAGAACTCACGGACGGCCTTTCGGAACTCCTGCTGCTCTTCAGTGAGGTCGAAGTCCATGGCCACAGAAGGTTACAGCGCCCGATCAGGCCCTCAGGAGCGCCTCGGGTCGGCCTCCGCCGAGGGGGACAGCGTGGCCAGGGTCGGATCGGGCTCGTGTAGCGAGGAGATCCAGTGGGCCCGCTCCAGCGTGCGGCGGGCGTCCTCCATGACGTCCTCCCCTCCCACATCCTCCGGCCCGAACAGCCGTCCCATCCACCACACCCGGGCCGCGATGGGGTTGGGATGGCCGTCCTTCCGCGCGATCTCGAGCGCCTCCAGGGCCAGCTTCAACGCGCGGTCACGGTCTCCCTCCGCCAGGGCCAGCAGGCTGCCCGCGATCCGGGGCGACGACGCCGACCCCGGCTCGGTGGTGGTGAGGACGGCGTACGGCTCTTCGAGTACCTCTCGCGCCCCTGACGTGTCCCCCCTCGCCAGAAGGATCAAGGCCAGCTCGCTGGCCGTCCATGAGATCAGGCTCCGCTCGCGGAGCTGCCGGCAGAGCTCCAGCGCCTCGCGAGCATCTTTCTGTGCGGCGGCCAGCCGTCCCGCATACCGCTGGACCGTTGCGCGATCGCCCAGCGCGCTGGCCAGCTCCCAGCGCGCTCCGATCTCCCGGAACCGTCCCACCGAGTCGTCGAACGCCGGCGCCGCCTCGTCCAACCGCCACATCCGTCTGAGCGAGTTCCCCACGTTCTGCTGTGCGACCCCGATGGTGAACGGATCAGCCATCTCGCGCCCCAAGGCGAGAGCCTGCTTCGCGAGGTCCAGGCACTCCTCTTCGTTTCCGACCGGAGAGATCACCGATGTCAGCGACGTGAGCGCTCTCGCCTGGGCCCACAGGTCCTTCTCCGGATTGGCGCGAGCCACCGCCAGCGCCTCCTCGAACGTGGCCCTCGCAGCCGGGAGGTCGTTCCGCCAGTACGGCGCCCACCCGGCCATCAACAGGACCCGGGCCAGGACCCAGGGCTGGTCGGGGTGGGTGAGCTCTCTTGCCGCCGCCAGCGCCTGGTCGAACAGGACCTCGGCGCGGTCGGGCTGGCCCCGGACGTTGAGCTCGATGTCGCCCAGGAACCGGCAGGCCAGAGCCCGGGTCCATGGGTCCTCGCCGCCGATCTCCAGCGCCCGGGACAGCGCGGCGGCCGCCTCATCGAATTCGCCCCTCCAATATCCCGTCTCTCCCAGCGCGGCCAGGATGCGGGATTCCCGGACGCCCCAGCCCTCCTCCGGGCCGGCCAGGGCCAGGGCCCGAGCGTACAGGTCGGCGGCGGTGCTGGATTCCATTCGCCACCTGGACAGGTCGCCGGCATGGGCCAAGGCCTCCACGGCTCGGTCGGCCAGCGTGCGGTCCTTTGGATCGAGGTCCAGACCGGCCCGGGCAGCCTGCTGGAGGTGGTACGCGACGGCCTGGGGATACCGGCCGGGCGCCTCCCGCTCCAACCCTTCGGCCACCAGCAGGTGGAGGCGCTGCCGCTCCCGCTTGGGCAAGCTCTCGTAGGCGACGTCGCGGAGCATGTCGTGGCGGAACCGCCACACGTCCTCGCGCTGGGGGTCTCGCACCAGCAGCTCCGCGTCCTCCAGCGTCTGCAGCAGCTCGGGGTGCGGCTCTGCGATCAACGCGAGGTCTGAGAGCTGGAAGGTCGCCCGGGCGAACACCGACGCCTTTCGGGCCAGGTCCCGCGCCGGCTCGGGCAGATGGTCGATCCTGGAAGCCACCACCGCCTGGACCGTGGGTGGGAGGACGTGGCTGTGGAGCACCCCGGTGACGTGTTCGATGTGTTCCTGGAGGAGCATCCCGGTGGTCTCGATGATGAAGAAGGGGTTGCCGCCGGCGGCCAGGGCGATCTGTTCGGCGGTCTCCTGGTCGAGGGACTCCCCGGCCGCCACCGCCAGATCCGTGGCCTCTTCCAGCCGGAGCGGCTCCAACCGCAAGGTGACCGCGTCGGGAATCCCTCCGCCCCAGTCCGGACGTTGCTCCAGCAGCGTGTCCCGAGCAACGCACAGGACCAGCAACGGAAGCCCTCGCGACTGCCGGACGGTCTCGGAGATGAGGTCGAGCAGCGCCGGCGTGGCCACGTGGAGGTCGTCGAAGACCAGAACCACGGGGTTGCCCTTCGACATGCCGGCGACGAAGGCGAGGAAGCCCGAACGGATCTCGGCGGCCCGATACCGGCGACTCTCCCGGCCCTCTCCGGAGAAGCCCAGGGCCAGGCCGAGGCGCGCGCTGACCTGTTCGGCCTCCGAGGGCTGGCAGCAGCCCTGGACCACCTCGTCGAGGCGGCGCTTGAGCTGTTCGGCCGGCTCGTCCCGGCCCACGCCGAGCTCGCCCCGGATCATCTCGGCGAGGGGGGCGAAGGTGGCGTCCTCCTCGTATTCGCTGGCCCGTCCCGTGAGGACCTTGGTGTCCTCCGGGAGGCCGGAGACGAACTCCTCGACCAGGCGGGTCTTTCCGATCCCGGGCTCTCCGAGGACGGTGACCAGGTGGGGGCGCGAACCCTCCCTGGCCCGCTGGAAGGCGTCCTCGAGAAGGGTCAGCTCCCGGCGCCGACCGGCCAGGGGAATCGTCCGGCGGGAGGACCGCGGGGAGAGCGATGCGACCGGCCACGCCCGGACCTCTCCGAAGCCCTTCGCCTGCACCAGCCGCACCTCACCGAACCCCACGGAGTACCTGGTGAGCTGATGGGTCGTCTCACCGACCAGGATCTCTCCGGGGTCGGCGGCTTCCTGAAGACGGGCTGCCAGGTTGACCGGAGCGCCGGACACCAGGAACTGGTCGGTCAGCTCGGAGCCGAGCGCGACGGGGCCCGAATTGACGCCCACCCGGACCTGCAGAGGCATGGGGAGGTCCAGCGTCTCTCCCAGCCGGACGGTTCGATCCCTGATGATCAGGCCGGCCCGGACCGCCCTGAGGGCGTCGTCGTCGTGGGCGTGCGGGTGGCCGAACACGGCCAACACGGCATCGCCGATGAACTTCTCGGCCCGGCCGCGCAGGGAGCTCAGCTCTGTCGAGACCATCCGGTAGAACTCCCCCATCACGTCACGGAATCGCTCGGCATCCAGGCTGGCCGCGAGCTCGGTGGACCGGGCCAGGTCGGCGAACAGCACCGTGACGACCTTGCGCTCCTGCACCGCGGAGATGACGACCGGCGCCCCGCATCGAGGGCAGAATCTGGCGTCCTCGGGCAGGGGCGCGCCGCATCGCTGGCAGGTCAACTCGTCCACCGGTCAAGCATACGGGGAGCGAGCGGAAGGGCCGTCCGAAGTCAGCGCGCCGCGTTGGCCTCGGGGATCGATTCGGTCTGTGGCCTGGCGTATTCGATGAGCTGGAAGGTGTTGCCGTCCGGGTCCTGGAACGAGGCGAATCGGGCGTAGCCCTCGACCACGCCTTGGTGAGAGACGGACACCCCCTGGTCCGCCAGCCGGGCCCGGCCCGCGTCGAGGTCGCTCACCGAGAACACCGCGGCTGCCCCGCCGGGAGCCACGGGTTGCCCTTCGCCCGCCGAATGCAGTGCGAACCGGTGGCCACCGGCGTCGAACAACGCCCAGTTGTCGCCGTCCCGGCGGATCAGATCGAGCCCCAGGACGTCGCGGTAGAAGCCAACCGCCCGTTCCATGTCCGAGACCCAGTAGAAGACCAGGTCGAGCTCGTTGACCAAGCGCTGCGAGGCGTCCGGCGACACTGAGGCGAGTGTAGCGCTCGCCCCATGGCCAGGCTCGGGGCCGATGAAGCTCAGCCGATGACGGCGATCACCTCACCGGCTTCGACGATCGATCCGACCCCGACATGAACGGCCGAGACCGCTCCGGACGCTCCCGCGGCGACGTGGGTCTCCATCTTCATCGCCTCCAGGACGGCCACGGGATCCCCCGCTTCGACCGTTTCCCCTTCTGCCACCAGGACCTGCAGGATGGTGCCATGCATGGGCGCGACCACGGCTCCCTGTCCGACGGAGCTCGGTCCAGAGCCGGAAGCGGAGACCGCGCCGGCGATGGCTGGGTGCCACAGTCGCACCGCGGTCCCGGCCACGTCCAGCAACGCTGGTGGGGGCGTGCCGGTGGCTGGAGCTATGGTGGGGCGCGTGAGCACGTCGAGAGCGCCACCCTCCACCGTCGCGGTCGAGTAGCTGCCGTCCACGAACGCCGGGTTCTCCAGCAGGACCCGGTGCGCCGGGATCGTGGTCGGGACCCCTTCGACCTCGAACTCGTCCAGGGCCCGTATCGCCCTCCGCCGGGCATCCTCTCGGTTCGGGCCCCACACCACGAGCTTTGCGATCAGGCTGTCGTATGCCCTGGGGATGTCGTCGCCCTCGGCGAACCCCGAGTCCACCCGGATCCCCGGGCCGCCGGGCTCGCGGTAGCGGCGCAGGCGACCGGGACGGGGAAGGAAGGACCTCGAAGGATCCTCCGCGTTGATCCGGCATTCGATGGCGTGGCCTCGTGGGTCTGGGATGCCCTCGGAGAGACCCGGGTCCTCTCCAGCCGCGATCCGGAGCTGCGCGGCGACCAGGTCGATCCCGAGCACCTCCTCGGTGATGGTGTGCTCGACTTGCAGCCGGGCATTGACCTCCAGGAAGTAGAAGCGGCCGTCCGCGGTATCCATCAGGAACTCGACGGTTCCGGCGTTGACGTAGCCGCATGCGTTCGCCACCGCCACGGCGGCTGCCCCCATCTCCTCGACCCGCTCGGCGAAGCGGGGAGGCGGGGTCTCCTCCACCAGCTTCTGGTGCCGGCGCTGCAGTGAGCAATCCCTGGCGCCCAGCCACATCGCTTCTCCGGCCCGAGCCGCCAGGATCTGGACCTCGAGGTGCTTCGGCGCCGACAGATACCGCTCGAGGTAGACGGCGCCCTGCCCGAAGTACGCCTCGGCTTCGCGGATCGCGGACCCCAGCGCCTGAATGACGCCTTCGGGCGACGTCGCCACCTTCAGCCCTCGTCCGCCCCCTCCGCCGGTCGCCTTGATGGCGACGGGATACCCGTGTTCCCGCCCGAATGCCATGACGTCCTCTGGGCCGCTCACAGGCTGAAGGGTCCCCGGCACGGAGGCGACGCCCGCGGATTCGGCAAGCCTTCGGGCCTCGAGCTTGTCCCCCACCGCGCGGATCGCCTGGGGGGGCGGGCCGACCCACACCAGGCCGGCCGCGTTCACGGCTTCCGCGGCTGCGGCCCGTTCGGACAGGAACCCGTAGCCGGGATGGATCGCCTCCGCACCACGGGCCCCAGCCGCCTCGAGGATCGCCTCGACGTTGAGATACGTCTCCGCCGGCGCCACGCCAGGAAGGTGCACCGCTTCGTCGGCCAGGGCCACGTGCCTAGCACGGGCATCCACGTCCGAATGAACCGCCACCGTCGCCACGCCCAGCTCGCGGCACGTCCGGACCACCCGCACGGCGATCTCGCCGCGGTTGGCGATCAGGATCTTGGAGAACATCGCGACGGGGACTCTACCGGCGAGACGGGCCGGCTATCCGTTTCGGCCGACCACGTCCCAGCGGGGCCCGGCCTTGGCCACTTGACCGGCCAACGGGTGACCCACCACCTCCTCGGCCACCCGGGCCGCCTCCATCAGCGCGTCGAAGTCGATCCCCGTCTCGATGCCCATGTCCACCAGCATGTGGACGAGGTCCTCCGTGCACAGGTTGCCGTTCGTCCCGGGAGCGAACGGCGACCCGCCAAGGCCACCGATGCTCGCGTCGAACTCGGTGACACCAGCTTGCATCGCGGCCAGAACGTTCGCCATGGCCGTTCCCCGGGTGTCGTGGAAATGGAGGTTGAGCCGGAGGTGCGGGACCCGGCCGCGAAGCAGCTCCACGACCCGCCAGACGCGGGACGGCGTCGCCATGCCCGTGGTGTCTCCCACCGACACTCCGTCGACTCCGGCCGCGGCCACCGTCGAGGCGACATCGGCCACCCGCTCCGGAGCCACGTCGCCCCCATAGGGATCGCCGAACGCCCCGGAGATCGAACACTCGGCGGTGATGCCCGCCCCGCGGGCCACCCGCACCACGTCGGCCACGTCGGCCACCGATTCCTGGACGGTCTTCCCGACGTTCTTCGTGTTGTAGCCGTCGGAGGCCGCCAGGAACCCCTGGAGCGAATGGAACCCGCCGGCCTCGACGGCGGCCTCCGCGCCGCGGCGGTTGGGCACGAGGGCCGAATACAGCACGCCCGGCGCTCGCTCCGCCGCCGCCCAGACCTGCGCGGCGTTCGCCATCGCGGGGACGGCTCGCGGCGAGACGAACGACACCGCCTCGATCTTCGGGATGCCCGCGCGGGAGAGTGCGCCGATCAGGCGGGCCCGGTCCCCCAACGAGAGCGGACGTTCGGACTGCAGGCCGTCCCGGGGCCCGACCTCCCTGATGGTGACCCGTTGGGGCAACGACCCTTCAGCCGGCACCGATCGTCAGCTCGCCCCGATGGCGGCCAGGATGGCCAGCGCGATCCCGAGCACGCCCAGGACCACGAACACGGCGCCCCGTCGCCGGATCACCCGAGGGTCGGCAGTGTCCTCCCGACGGCTCAACAAGACCTCGCGCTCGGGAAGCTCGGCGATGGACTCGCCCCGGCGGAGCAGGACCACGCCGAAGCCCAGGCAGAACACCCCCAGCATCGCCAGGAGAAGCGCCGTGAGCACGGGCTCATCGACCTTTCCAGTGCGGATCGCGCTTCTCGTTGAACGCGGCGATGCCTTCCCGCCGGTCCTCCGACGCCACGGCCCGTCGCCACGCCAGGTCCTCCAGGTCGATCCCCTGGTCCATGGGAGCTTCCAGACCACGGTCGATGGCGCGCTTCGCCTCCCGAACGCCGACCGGAGAGGATCGGCAGATCTCGCCCGCCAGCTCCTCCGTGGCAGCTTCCAGCGCTTCGCGCTCGACCACCCGGGACACCAGGCCGATGTCCTGGGCTTCGGTCGCGGAGATCCGCCGGCCGGTGAAGATCATCTCCTTGGCCCGCCCCGGCCCGATCTTCCGGGGCAGCAGCTGCGTGCCACCGCCTCCCGGGACGATCCCGACGCGCACCTCGGGCAGGCCGAACATCGTGTCGTCGGAGGCCACGATCAGGTCGCACGACAGGGCCAGCTCGCATCCTCCTCCCAAGGCGAACCCGAACACCGACGCGATGGTCGGTTGGGGAAGCGCCCTCAACGACTCGAACATCGAGCGCATCAGGACCCGGTTCCGCATCCAGCCGGCGTCGTCGAGCCGGTTGCGCTCCTTGAGGTCGGCCCCCACGCAGAAGGCTTTGTCTCCTGCCGCGGCCAGCACGACGACCCAGGCGTCGGGTTGCGCCCCGGCCTGCAGCAACGTCCCGGCCAGCTCGTCCGCCACCTCGGAGGAGATTGCGTTGAGGGCGTCGGGCCGGTTCAGGGTGACCGTCGCGACGTGGCCGTCCAGCCGGACGTCGACGGACGTCATACGGGGGGGACACCGTGGCGGCGATCGGAGAACGTTCGGTCCTTGCTCCTGGAGTGGTCAAGTCGCTTTACCAATTCGGCCCGCAGATCGTCGGGCTCCACCACCGCGTCGATCACGTTCTCCGACGCCAGATGGACCAGGTCGATGTCCTCTTCGTACTCCCGTCGCTTCTCCGCCACGAACGCCTGTCGCTCCGACGCGTCCTCGATCGCCTGGATCTTGTTGAAGAACACGGCGTTCACCGCGGGCTCGGGTCCCATGACCGCAATGCGGGCCGTGGGGAGGGCGATGGTCGCGTCGGGCTCGAACCCCGGCCCGGCCATGGCGTACAACCCGGCGCCGTACGCCTTGCGGACGATCACCGAGAACTTCGGCACGGTTGCCTCGCTCACGGCGGTGATGAGCTTGGCTCCATGGCGAATGATCCCCTGGCGTTCCACGGCCGACCCGATCATGAACCCAGGGACGTCGGCCAGGAACACCAGCGGGATGTTGAACGCGTCGCACAGCCACACGAACCGCGCCACCTTGTCCGAGGAATCCACGAACAGCACCCCGCCCTTGTGGAGCGGCTGGTTTGCCACGATCCCCACGGCCGCGCCGTTCATCCTTCCCAGCCCGGTGATGACCTCTTTGGCGAAGTCCGGCTTGATCTCGAAGAAGGAGTCCTCGTCCACCAGCCCCGCCACCAGCGCGTACATGTCGAACGCCTTCGATTCGTCCTCCGGCACGATGCCCGACAGCGACCCACGGTAGGCCGCGGGGCGCCCGTCGATCCGAGGCGGCTCCCCTTCGTAGGAGGAGGGGAAGTACGACAAGTAGGCTCGGGCCGCTTCGATGGCAGCCTTGTCGTCGGGCACGCAGAGGTCGCCGCACCCGCTGACCTCGCAATGCATCCGGGCCCCGCCCATCTCCTCCAGCGTGACCTTCTCCCCGATGACCTCCTCGGCCATCCGGGGGGAGCCGAGGTACATCGACGCGTTCTTCTCCACCATGAACACCACGTCGCAGAACGCCGGGATGTACGCGCCGCCGGCGGCCGACGGACCGAACAGGCAGCACACCTGGGGCACTCGGCCGCTCGCCTGGACCTGGTTGTAGAAGATCTTGCCGGCGCCCCGACGCCCCGGGAACAGGTCGACCTGGTCGGTGATCCGCGCTCCTGCCGAATCCACCAGGTAGACCATGGGGAGCCGGCGCCTCCGAGCCGTCTCGATGATCCGGATGATCTTCTCCACCGTCGAGGGGCCCCACGACCCGGCCTTCACCGTGGGATCGTTCGCCATGACCGCGATCGGGCGCCCCCCCACGTCACCGACGCCGGTGACCACGCCGTCGGCGGGGAGGTCACCGGCCAGGGCACTCACCAGTAGGCCGTCCTCGGCGAAGGCGTCCGCGTCGTCGAGCAGGAGGCGAAGCCGCTCCCGGACGAAGAGCTTCCCCTGTTCGGCCAGCTTCTGGTGGTACTTGGGAGCTCCGCCCGACCGGGCCCGCTCCATGATCTCGGCGACGGGCTCGTGCCTGCCGGCATCTTCGGAAGCCACGGTCGAAGTGTAGCCCGGCGGCCAGTCGTTCAGGCTTGGATCGCGGGGCCCTCCCCCGACGGGCCCGGCGGCTTGGTGAGCGCTGGCGAGACCAGCCGCGTCGCCACCGCCCGAAGCACCCGGGCGGCCGGGGAGTCAGGGAGCATGTGCGGATCGAGCGGCACGTCCATGCGCAAAACCCCCGGAGAGTCGTACGTGGTCTCGGCGCCCAGCGCGTCCAGGAGGTCACGCATCGGCGCGTTCTCCTCCAGAACGTAGGCCCGGAACCGCTCGATCCCGGCGACCCTGGCCGCCACGGCGAGGAGCGCCAGGAGCAGGGTCCCCAGGCCCTTCCCCTGGTACCTGTCTAGGACCGTGACCGCGGCCTCTCCGACGGTCGGTTCCGTGCCGATCCGCACGTACCGCGCCACGCCCATGCCCTCCGTCCGGCGGTCACTTCGAACGGCCGCCCACGCGAAATGGTCGACGTAGTCGATCTCGGTGAGGTACCGGATCTGCTCCTCGGAGAGCTCGGAGATGGGCGCCATGAACCGGGCATAGCGGGACGCGTCGGAGAGCTTGGCGAAACCGACCCGGAGCAGCTCCCTGTCCGAAGGAACGACGGGTCGAACCAGCACCGGCGTGCCATCGCGCAACGCCGATTCGAACTGCTCGAGCTTGAGCGACTGGGTGGTGAGCTTGTCGAAGAGGCCTGGCGGCCACCGCTCCGGCTGGGAAGGCGGCATGTCCGCTGGCCCCGGCCCCGGACCCGTCAGGGCGACGCCCCGGTGTCGAGCAACCTCGTCTTCTGGGCCTGGAACTCCTCGTCGGTTAGGATGCCGGCCCGCCGAAGCTTTTCGAGCTTGGCCAGCTCGTCGGCCACGGAGGAGCGACGAACAGGCCCGTCCGAACCGGTCGATCTCGATCCGGGCGTCACCACCCACGGCTGGCGTCGGTTCGATTCGGTGAGCTCGTAGATCGTCTTCTGGACCTGCTCGGGGTTCGGGACGTGACTGAAGTACTCCTGCCCGTACTCTCCGGGCGACTCGAGGGTCAGGTCGCCCGCGCCGATCAGGCGCTCGATCACCCCTTGGTGGAACTTCACGTCGCTGATCTTCCCGAGCGGGATCTCCGTGGACCGCTTGGCGATGAGGCCGGAACGGTGGATCACCCGGGCCGACGTCACCACGAAGTGCGAGGTGACCCACCGGACCAGCCGCGGCGCCGGCGCCCCCAGGAACAGCAGTACGGCCACACCGACCACCGCCAGGGAGACCCAACCCGGCCATGACGAGCGAAGGTGTGCCAGGGCCACGATCATGGCGGCCAGGATCACCGCAGTCTCGATGGCCGGTTTCACCAGCGCGATCCAGTGCGGACGGAGGTCGAGGACGAGCTCTTCGCCCTCGGAAAGCAGGCGGCGAGGAAACGGCATGCGGGGACGGTACTCTCCCCCGGTGAATGCGTTCAAGCATGCGAAGCGAGCCTTTCGATGGACTCCACCCTGCGTCCGGCCGGCACGATGAACAGAACGTGAGGAGTTCAAGCCGGCCGTCCTCCCTTCCCCGGCGGATGGCGGCGGTCCTGAGCGGGATGGCCGTGCTGCTGCCGGCGTCCCAGGCCGTGGCGGGTTCGACAGCCGCGAGACAAGCCCGGGCCGTGGCGCCGGTCCCCGGGACGACCTGCACGGTGTTCCCCGGTGACAACATCTGGAACACCGACATCTCGTCGTTGCCGGTCGATCCGCGCAGCGGCACCTGGCTGAAGACGATGGCCGCGGCCACCACGAACCTCCACCCGGACTTCGGCAAACCGCCCTACGGCCTCCCCTTCGCCGTGGTGGACAACTCGCATCCGGTCACGACGGTGAAGTTCCTGTACGCCGACGAGAGCGATCCCGGCCCGTACCCCTTCGGTCCCGATATCCCGCTCGAACAGGGGTCCGACCATCACGCCCTGATGATCAACAAGGACACCTGCACCCTGTTCGAGATCTTCGATGCGAATTGGAACAACGGACGCCCTCGCGGGGGGAGCGGCGCCATCTTCGACCTCTCCTCCGACGCGTTGAGGCCCGACGGCTGGACCTCGGCCGACGCTGCCGGGCTCCCGATCTTCCCGGGGCTGGTGAGGTAGGACGAAGTGGCCACGGGCGCCATCACCCACGCCATCCGCTTCACCGCCGCCCTCACCGACTGCTCCCACCTGTGGCCGGCCCGGCACGACGCCGGGACCTGCAACTCGAGCTACCCCCCGATGGGTGCCCGGTTCCGGCTGAAGGCGAGCTTCAGCTTGGCGGGGTTCTCCGTACGTGCGAAGGTGATCCTCACCGCGATGAAGCATTACGGGGTGATCCTGGCCGACAACGGTTCCAACTGGTTCTTCCAGGGGACGGAGGACAGCCGGTGGCCGAATCACCTCCTGGACCAACTGAAGTCGGTGCCGGCGTCGGCCTTCGAGGCCGTCGACGAATCGGCGTGCCAGGTGAGCGCGGATTCGGCCCAGGCCACCTGCCCCTGATCGACCGCTCGCTCTGCCATTCCCGCAGCGCCCCGGCCTAGACTGCTCCGGTGATCCGCTGTCCGTCGTGTGGGGAGGAGAATCCGGAGCGGGCCCGCTTCTGCTTGGCATGCGCAACTCCGCTTCCCGCCGTCGCCCCGTCCGCAGGGGAGGAGCGCAAGCTGGTCACGGTCCTGTTCTGCGACCTGGTCGGGTTCACTGCCCGCTCCGACAACGCGGACCCCGAAGACGTCCGGGCCACCCTTCGGCCCTATCACGCGCGGTTGCGCCAGGAGATCGAACGCTTCGGCGGCACCGTGGAGAAGTTCA
>DHWM01000143.1:367-7904 GCA_002413185.1 Actinobacteria bacterium UBA5182 | reverse complement strand
GCTCCGAAGCCGGTTGTCTGAGGGCTGGACGCTCCTCTTCCCCCCGACGCTGCTTGAATCCCTCAGTCGTCCTAGCCGGGCGGCGTCTTTGCCTTCTCGCCCTGCTCCTGGATCGCCTTCTTCGGAACCTTCAGGAGCCCGTGCATGGTGCGCTCGAAGCGGTCGTACTCATCGCTCGTCCCCCGGCCGTTCTTCCGGCCTACTTTCGTCCTCGGGGGCTCCGTATCGCGCTTCATGCCTTTCTCAACTCCTCCGCGTGCACGTCCTCGGCTGGCCAGGGCGTCGCGTCAGGTTCGCGGCCCTCACGCTCCGCCGCTTGCCATTCTTCCTCACGCGCTACCCACACGACCGGGTCTCGGCGTGGTTCACAACCTCGTGGGCGTCATCCTCTTAGAGGCCCGAGTGGCCGGCGTTCGAATCCGCGTAAAACTTGGCTCCGGGCTCCACGTTGGCTCGCACGACGGGCTGCAAGTCCTGGCGGCGCTTCCCGGCGATGGTGAAGGCCCGGACCTCCCCGCTCTCCCGCTCCTTGAAGCCGATCACGCCGATCTTGTCCACGGTCCCTGAGCCGCTGATCTTGCGTGCGTGGACGCTCCGGTGCATGTTCCGGGCCTTGCCGCCGATGCGGGTCTCGTCGGCTTCGTCCTCGGCGGAGAACTTGCGGAAGGTCCCGGTCTGCATGGCAAGCCGGATGCGGTGCATCATGAACCACGCCGTTTTCTGAGTGACGCCGATGCTCCGAGCGACCTCGTGCGAGCTGATGCCGTTCTTCGCGTTCGCGATGAGCCAGACCGCCGCGATCCACTTGTCGAGACCGATCGGCGAGTCCTCGAAGGTCGTCCCCACCTTGACCGAGAACTGCTTCTTGCACTCCTTGTCCTTGCACTCCCACAGCCGCCGCGTCTTGATGTAGCCGAGCTTCCTGCCGCCGCAGATTGGACACTCCGGGCCATCGGGCCACCGGAGGGCAGCCACGAAGTCATTGGCCACGTCCAGGTCTTGGAAGTACCGGATGGCCTCAAGGAGGTTGGTCGGGATTCGATCCGTGCTCGTGAACTGAGTCTACGACTAGCCCGCTACTGTGTCAAGTATATCAGTGCCCCAATTCCGGCGTTCGCTCTGGCAGAGATGGCATCTTGATGCCAACATCCTCGACATGACCGACGCCAGGATCGGCACGGAGCTCGCCGGCTACAGGATCGAATCGGTCGTCGGCCGTGGAGGGATGAGCGTCGTGTACCTGGCCGAACAGGACTTCCCTCGGCGAAAGGTCGCGCTGAAGCTTCTGTCGCCGGAGCTGGCCGAGGACAGCCGGTTCCGGGAGCGGTTCGTTCGGGAGTCGAACACCGCCGCGTCCATCGAGCACCCGAACATCGTCCCGATCTACGGCGCCGGACAGGTCGGCGACCTCCTCTACATCGCGATGCGATTCATTCGCGGGACGGACCTCAAGGCGGTCCTGGAGCAAGAGGGCACCCTGGAGCCCGAGCGGGCCGTCGGACTGCTGGCCCAAGCCGCCGGCGCGCTCGACGCCGCCCACGAACGGGGCCTCGTCCACCGTGACGTCAAGCCCGCCAACCTGCTGATCTCTCCCGGGTCCCGCCCCGGGGTGGGGGAGCACGTCTACCTGGCGGACTTCGGCCTCACCAAGCGATCGCTCTCGGACTCCGGAGTGACCGGGACCGGCCAGTTCGTGGGGACGCTCGACTACGCCGCGCCGGAGCAGTTCGAAGGGAAGACGCTCGACGGCCGGACGGACGTGTACTCGCTGGGGTGCGTGCTGTACGCCTGCCTGACCGGCCACGTCCCATACGGACGCGATCAGGAGGTGGCGGTGATGTACGCCCACCTCCTGTCGCCGATCCCCTCAGCACGGGAGTCCCGGCCCGAGCTTCCCGCCGAGCTGGATGCCGTCCTCGCCAGGGCAATGGCAAAGTCGCTGCAGGACCGGTTCGCCACGTGCGTAGAGCTGATCGAGGCGGCCCGCGACGTGCTGGGAACCCCGGTTGGAGGAGCGGGGGCCGTGGGTCCGGCCGCCGCGACCGTTCCGGCTGGAGGCGGGCCGGTGGGGAAGGTGGCCCTGTCCAGGCTGAAGCGTCCGCAGGTGTTGGCGGCGTTCATCACGGCCGTCCTGCTGGTCGTGGCCGGCGTGGTCATCGCCGTCGGGCGTTCGGGGACGACAGCTCCGGGAGCCGGAAGCTCCCCCTCGGGCGGGGCCGGGCCGGCCGCGCCGGTGGTCCAGCCGAACTCCATCATCCAGATCGATCCAAACACGAACAGGGTCGTGAAGGTGATCCCCGTCGGGAACCGGCCGGGTACGCCGGTGGACGTGTCGGGGTCGCTGTGGGTCATCAACTCCGACGACGGGACCCTGTACCAGGTCGATCCCACTACGGGCGCCAAGACGACGGTGTCCATCCCGACAAGCCATCCCGACTCGCTGATCAGCGACGGCGGCTCGGGCCTGTGGATCTCGACCGGATGCGACCACCCGGCGGTCGAGCATCTGGACGCGGGGACCCTCGACGTGAGTCCCCCCATCCCGGTCCGGGCCTGTGCCGGCCCCATGGCCCTCGGCGGGGGGTATCTGTGGGTCATCAACCATGCGCGGATCGAACGGCCTCACACGGAGCCGGAGTTCGTTACCGAGATCGATCTCAAGACGTCCAAGGTCGTTGCGACGGTGGAGGTCGGATCCTTGCCGACGGCCGTGACATATGGCTTCGGCTCGGCATGGGTGACCAACGCCGACAGCAACACCCTCTCCCGTATCGACGGGACCAGGGTCACGACGATCCACGGGCCCGAGATGAACGCGGTCGCGATCGGACAGGAGGCCGTTTGGGTGATCCTGTACGGCCGTGATTCGATCGGGCGTATCGATCCGATCGACAACAACACCACGGCGGTCATCTCTGGTGGCCGCTCGATGTCCGGCATCGTCGCCAACGATCGCGCGGTGTGGGTCTCCGTCGCCAACGATGGCAATCTCCTTCGGATCGATCCGGCCACGAACAAGCTGGTCAAGACGATCTACCTCGGGCTGGTGAGTCCAGGGGGAATCTCTCTCGGGGCGGACGGCACCGTGTGGGTGGGAGTGACGACTCCCTGATCTCGGACGGCGTGACGAACCCGCCGTCCGCGGCCGCAGGTGAATCCGCCAGAACCTACCGCTCGGTCGCTTGGCGATTCTTCGTTTCGACGGCAAAGGCGGGGGTATCCATAGGTCCTTCCCCGCCCGCGCCGGGCGCCCCCTGAAGAAGATGAAAGGAGTGGCCATGCCCACGTGGGGCTGGATCCTCATCGTCCTCGCGATCGTCGCCGTGGTGGCGCTCGTGGCCGGGTCCGTCATTCGGAACCGGCGGACGGACCGTCTGCGGTCGCAGTTCGGGCCGGAGTACGACCGCACCGTCGACCAGCGCGGGGCCCGAACCAAGGCCGAATCGGAGCTCGAGGCCAGGCGGAAGCGCCGAGAGGTGCTCGACATCCGCCCGCTCGATCCTGCTGTGCGACAGAGGTATGTGTCCTCGTGGCAGGCGACGCAAGCTCATTTCGTGGACGACCCGAACGACGCCGTCGGCCAGGCCGACCGGCTGGTCTTGGAGGTCATGCGGGAGCGCGGGTACCCGGTGGAGGACTTCGAGCAGCGGGCCGCCGACGTCTCGGTGGACCACCCGTACGTGGTGGACGACTATCGCAAGGCACACCAGATCTCTCTGGCGAACGACCGCGGCGACGCGGGAACCGAGGATCTGCGCCAGGCGATGGTGCACTACCGGTCGCTGTTCGAGGAGCTGCTCGAGACCGGAGGAACCGACCGGATGGGGGAGGCGAGATAGATGGTGACGTTGATCGGGTTGATGGCATCCGCTGCTGGCGGGTGCGCCACGGTCCTGTGGGTGATCGCGGCGGTATTCGTGATCGCCGGGATCCTGACCCTGGTCCGCGGCGGTGTGCTTTTCGGGATCGTGCTGATCATCATCGGCCTGCTGATCGGGCCGGGAGGGGTGAGCATCTTCAGCTGCGGCAAGTAGCTTCGGCAGCCCAGCACGAACGAGGGCCGTCCCCGGTTGGGGGGGCGGCCCTCGTTCTGGAAGTAGCATCGACTGATGATGACCCCGGAGCTCTTGGGGCGCGCGCTGGGCGAGGCGCCGGACCCGGAGCTGGCCCGCATGACGGTGTCTCGCATGGGCGAACGCCCCGCGGCCCGAGCGCTCCTGGCCCGTCCCGACATCATCCCCGCGGCAGCTCGCCTCCTCGGATTCTCCACTGCCGCGGCGGACTTCTTCCTGTCCCATCCGGAAGAGCTCTCCGAGCTGGCGGACGTCTCCCCGCGTACGCAGGAGGCCCTGACGGAGGAGCTCCGAAAGACGGTGGACGCGGTGGGGCTGGAGCCCGGCCTGCGAAGGTTCCGGCGCCGCGCTTCCTATCGGACCGCGGCGTGGGACCTGGGCGGCGCGTCGGTCGAGGAGGTGATGCTGCAGCTTTCGAGCATCGCCG
This sequence comes from Actinobacteria bacterium UBA5182, assembly GCA_002413185.1. Classification (GTDB taxonomy): domain Bacteria; phylum Actinomycetota; class UBA4738; order UBA4738; family UBA4738; genus UBA5182. The sequence goes on along the minus strand of DHWM01000143.1, from coordinate 3,404 downwards.
AAGCGTGCATCCAGGTAACTGCCCGGTCGCTCGCCGATGGGGAGGGCGTGGCGGTGGTCGGCCTGGGCAAGCTGGGGGGGAGGGAGCTCAACTACTTCTCGGACGTCGACGTCATCTTCGTGCATCGGGCGCTGGGCCCCGAGGAGCAGGAGCGGGCCTCGCGGTTCGGGGCGACGCTGATCGCCGCGCTGTCGCATCCGACCGCCGACGGCGTGGCGCTTCGGGTCGACGCGGCCCTGCGGCCGGAAGGCCGGGCAGGGCCGCTGTCACGTTCGCTCGACTCCTGCCGCCAGTACTACGGGAAGCACGCCGCGACGTGGGAGCTCCAGGCGCTGTTGAAGGCGAGGCCGGTGGGGGGAGACCTGGACCTCGGTGCGGAGTTCGCCCGGTCGGTGGTCCCTTTCGTCTACCCGGCCATCCTCCCAGCGTCGGCCATCGACGACGTTCGGGCCACCAAAGCCCGCATCGAGGAGCACGTCCGAGCCGCAGGCAAGGAGGCGGTCGAGCTGAAGCGGGGCCGGGGCGGGATCCGGGACGTCGAGTTCGCCGTCCAGCTGCTTCAGCTCGTCCACGGACGGCGCGACGAACGCCTTCGCCGCCCGAACACCTTGGAAGCACTCTTCGCGCTGGCCGAAGAGGGCTTCGTGGCCCCCGCCGACGCGTCGGCCCTGGCGGATTCGTACCGGTTCCTTCGCCGGCTCGAGCACCGGCTCCAGATGGCCCGGGATCTCCAGACCCACGAGCTGCCGGCGGACCGGAGGGCCGTGGGCCCGCTGGCCCGGGCCATGGGGCTGGGCGGTCCCGACCAGCTCCGGGCCGAGTACGTCCGGCACACCGAACGGGTCCGCGGCCTCCACGAGCGCCTGTTCTACCGGCCGCTGTTGGAAGCGTTCGGTGGGGCCGGTGCAGGGGGGCCCGCGGGGCCGCGGCCAGGGACGGACCGAGCTGCCACCGAGGAACTGTTGTCGGCGATGGGGTTCGCCGAACCCGCTTCGGCCTACGACCTGTTCGCGCGGGTGGTGGATCCGGGCACCCGGCTGGGGAAGGTGCTGCGGGGGCTGTTCCCGGTGGTGGCACCCGCCCTGGCATTCGCTGCGCTTCCCGACGCCGCCCTGATCCGGTTCGCCCGGGTGGTGGAGGGATGGGCCGGCAACGAACGCCTCCCCGACCTGCTGGCCGACCGGCCCGATGCGGCCCGCCGGCTGGCCGCGTTGGTCGGGGTGAGCTCGGCGTTCTCCGATGCCCTGGTGGCCCGCCCGGCGCTTGCCGCGGCGGTGGCCGACCTCCCCGCGCCGGAGCGGCCCCTGTTCGCCGGGGACGCCCAGGCCGAGCTGGTCCGGGTGGCGGGAGCGTTCGCGGCGGGTGACCTCCGGGTCCCCGAAGCGGGCCGGCGGCTGTCCTCGATCGCGGACGGCCTTCTCACCGGAGCGCTGGCGGAAGTGACCTCCCGGGGCCCGCCCATGGCGATCATGGCGTTCGGCAAGCTGGGAGGAGAGGAGCTCAGCTTCGCCTCCGACCTCGACGTGATGTTCGTCTACGAGGGAGAGGGTCAGAAGGATTTCGAGGAGGCTTCCCGAGGGGCGGAGGCCGTGCTGAGCCGCGTTCGGATCTCTGGGTGGCAGGTCGACGCCGACCTCCGGCCGGAGGGCCGAAGCGGGCCACTGACGAAGTCCATGGCGTCCTACCTCGAATACTGGGAGCGGTGGGCGGAGACCTGGGAGTACCAGGCGCTCCTGCGGGCCCGGTTCGTGGCCGGTGACGAGAGCCTGGGCCGCCGGTTCCTGTCGAACGCCGCCGACTTCGCCTATCCGGAGTCGCTTTCGCTCGACCAGGTCGTGGCGATCAGGCGGATGCGGGTGCGGATGGAGGAGGAACGGGTCCGTCCACCCGACGCCCGGCGGTTCCACTTCAAGCTGGGGTACGGCAGCTTGGCGGACGTGCAGTTCGCCGTGGAGCTCTCGCTGATGCGCCACGGCTTCGCTCACCCCGAGGTTCGCCGCACCCACACCCTCGAGGCGCTGGAGGCGCTCAGCGCGGCCCGGCTCCTCGAGGACAGCGTGGCCCGGTCCCTGGCCGACGCATACGTGTTCCTGTCCGAGATCAAGGGCGCCCTGGAGCTCGAACGCCGTCTCCCCGTGGAATCGCTCCCGCCGGCACCCGAGGCTCAGGCGGCGCTGGCCCGGCGTCTCGGCTACGGGGACCGGGCCAGGCAGCGTCTCCTGGAGGACTACCGGCGGATCACCCGGAAGGCCCGCCTGGCGATGGAACGCGTGTTCTACGGCGAGGACGAATGAGCCGTCCTGCCGAGCGATGCGCCCGGCACTCAGGCGTTCTCAGATGTCGTAATAGAGGTGGAACTCCCACGGGTGGGGACGCAGCCGCACCTGGTCGAGCTCGCGGTCCCGCTTGTAGGAGAGCCACGTGTCGATCACGTCCTGGGTGAACACGCCGCCTTCGAGGAGGAAGGTGTGGTCGGCCTCCAGAGCGTCGAGGACTTCCTCCAGTGACCCCGGGACTTGCTTGACCTGAGCCTTCTGCTCCGGCGGAAGGTCGTACAGGTCCTTGTCGATCGGCTCGGGAGGCTCGATCTTGTTCTTCACGCCGTCCAGCCCGGCCATGAGCATCGCGGCGAATGCGATGTAGGGGTTGCAGGAGGGGTCCGGCGACCGGAACTCGACCCGCTTGGCCTGGGGCGTCTTGTAGTACACGGGGATGCGGGCGCAGGCCGAACGGTTCCGCTGCGAATACACCAGGTTGATGGGCGCCTCGTACCCCGGCACCAGGCGCCGGTAGGAGTTCGTGGTGGGCGCGGCGAAGGCCAGGAGCGCAGGGGCGTGCTGAAGAAGACCGCCGATGTAATACCGGGCGGTGTCCGAGAGCTGGGCGTAGCCCATCTCGTCCCAGAACAGGTTCTCTCCCTCCAGCCACAGCGACTGGTGGGTATGCATCCCCGAGCCGTTGTCCTGGAAGATCGGCTTCGGCATGAACGTCACGGTCTTGCCGGCCTGGTGGGCGGTGTTCTTGACGACGTACTTGT
>DHWM01000143.1:0-142 GCA_002413185.1 Actinobacteria bacterium UBA5182 | reverse complement strand
ATCTCGGACTGGCCGGCCGTGCCGACTTCGTGGTGCTGCACCTCCACATGGATCCCGACCTTCTGGAGGTTGAGGACCATGTCCGACCGGAGATCCTGGAAGTGGTCCATGGGGGGAAGCGGGAAGTACCCCTCCTTGTACC
>DHWM01000188.1:7349-18717 GCA_002413185.1 Actinobacteria bacterium UBA5182 | reverse complement strand
GGGATGATCACCATCAAGCCCACCAGGAAGTACAGACGGTGGAGCCGCACCGGCAGCAGCACCTGCGTGGGATGCCCGTTCACCACACGGTGCGGAAACAGCGCGGTGTCGAAGACCACCTTGATGAGCAGCGGGTTGACCACGCCGATGGCCGAGGTGATCACGATGAGCACGCCGACGAAGGTGACCGTCCGCCGGTAGGGCTGGAAGGAACTGAACACCCGTCGGGCGGTGCCCTTGCTGATGGGCTGCGGATCGGAATCCGGGAACTTCATCTGCCAGCGGTGGTACCCGCCCCCTCTTCGCATGGTTCGAGGATACGGCGGGGAGGGGGAAACGCGTCTCTCAGGTCCGGGCCAGCTCTCGAGCGCGGGCCAGGACCTGGTCGAGCATGGCTGGAGTCAGCTTGCCGGTGAAGGTGTTCTGCTGGCTGGGGTGGAACGAGCCGATCAGGGTGTAGGGACCCACGGCCGCCTCGGCGGCGTGGGTGAACTTCGGCTTCCTCCCGCCCGCGCCGAGGCCGTTCGCGGCGAGGGCCCTGAGCGCGCCGTCCCATGCAAACGCTCCCAGGGCCACCACGACACGAAGGCGATCCAACAGCTCCATCTCCGCCTTCAGATACCGCAGGCAATTGTCCCGCTCCTCGGGCGTTGGACGGTTCCCCGGAGGAGCGCACCGGTTCACCGCGGTGATGTACACGCCTCGGACTCGAAGGCCATCGCTCCTGTCCACCGAGGTCGGTCGGTTGGCCAGGCGCTGTCGGTGCAGTGACGCGAACAGGAAATCCCCCGAGCGGTCGCCCGTGAAGATGCGGCCGGTCCTATTGCCCCCATGAGCCGCCGGCGCCAGGCCGACGATGAGGATCCTGGCCGCCGGATCGCCGAAGCCGGGCACGGGCCGGCCCCAGTACTGCTGTGCGGCGAAGGCTGCCCGCCGCTCGGACGCCACCCGTTCTCGCCACTCCACCAGCCGCGGGCATCTTCGACACGCCATGATCTCTTCGTTCAGCCGCTGGAGGTCTTGGGGTCGCGGCACGACGGCCATTGTACGAAGGGGGGCCGTTGAAGCTCGAACCGCCGAAGCAGCCCGAAGACCCTGGTCGAAAGGCCCCATTCTCCCGATTTATGTCGATGGCTTGCTTCGCCGACCTTACAGTGGGTGGTATGAGTGCTGGAGATGGATGAATCCGTGCGCGTGATGGTGGTGGACGACTCCGCCAGCACCCGAACCATGCTGAGGGAGGCGCTGGCCCTGGAGGGCGGCATCCACGTGGTCGGCGAGGCCGGAACGGGGCACGAGGCGATCGCTCGGGTCGAGGACCTCGCGCCCGACGTGATCCTGATGGACGTCCGGATGCCCGACCTCGACGGCGTCAAGGCCGCCCAGGCCATCATGGCCAAACGCCCGTCCACGAGGATCGTCGCCCTGACCTGGTCCGACGACCCCGCCACCGTTCGCGACATGCTGACGGCAGGCGCGATCGGCTACGTCGTCAAGGGCGGCAGCATCGAGGAGCTCTATTCGGCCATCCGTCACGCCTCCAGCGGCGAGCCGGAGCTCGACCAGAAGGTCCTGCCGGCGGCGATGGAGGACCTCCGGCGGCTCCTCGACGAGGAGCGCGGCCGGCGGGAGCAGATCGAACGCCTGGCCCGATCCAGGGCGGAGTTCGTCCAGATCCTCTCGCACGAGCTTCGGACTCCCCTCACCGTCATCTCCGGCGCCTTGCAGATGCTCCGCCGAACCGCGGTCGACTCCGACGAGGGCCAGCTCGTGGAGAGCGCGATCCGGAGGGTGGCCGAACTCGAGTTCCTGGTCGAAGGCCTGGAGCTCGTGGCCTCCGGGCCGTCCCTGGACGGGGGCGCGGCGCACCCTCGGCCGGCGATCATCACCGCTTCGGAGCGGATCGGCATCCACCCCGACACCGCCGGGGTGCTCGACGAGGCCTGGACGGGCGTGTCCCACCGATATCTGTCACGCGTGGCGTTCGAGCTCCTGTCCAACGCGGCGCGCCACGGGGCGCCGCCCATCGAGGTCCGAACCTCGCGGAGGGACGACCGCGCCGGCCTGACCGTCTGCGACGGCGGGGGGTGGGCCCCGGCGGCGACCGACTTCTCGGCCTTCTTCCAGGAGGACATGAGCTCCACCCGAGACCGCAGCGGGTTCGGCCTGGGGCTGTTCCTGGCGGCCCGGTTGTGCCAGGCGTGCCAGGGCGACCTGTCGATCCGCGTCGAGGGCGGGGTCACCGTGGCCGAAGCCACGTTCCGGCTGCACTGAGATTCGAGCTGCCCTCCCTACCCCTCGATGCGAGGGACGGGACGGCCGGGCTGTTCTTCGACGCTTCCGCGCTTCGGCACCATGACCTTGCGCCGGAAGTACAGGACCTCCGTGCCGTCCTGGTTGTAGCCGCGCGTCTCCACGGTGACGATCCCTCGGTCCGGCTTCGAGCTCGATTCCTTGACCTCCAGAACTTTCGTCTCCGCGTACAGCGTGTCGCCGTGGAACATGGGCGCGGTGTGCTTGAGGGATTCGACCTCGAGGTTGGCGATCGCCTTGCCGGAAACGTCCGGGACGCTCATGCCCAGCGCGAGCGAGTACACCAGGTTGCCCACGACCACGTTGCGCTTGAACTGCGTGGCCTCCTCGGCGTAGTGCGCGTTGGTGTGCAGGGGGTGGTGGTTCATCGTGATCATGCAGAACAGATGGTCCTCGTATTCGGTGATCGTCTTGCCCGGCCAGTGCTTGTACACGTCGCCCACCTCGAAGTCCTCGAGATACCTGCCGAACGGCCTCGCTTCTCCCATGTGCCCGTCCTTCCCTGTGGCAGCAGACGCGGGAAGCGTAGCCCGCCCGGGAAGAATCGACCGAGTTACTGGAGGAGGGGGAGTCGGTCCACCAGGTCACCCAGTGCGGAGCGCTCCTCGGCCGTCGGGTCGCGGCGGCCGGTGCTGACCTCGATCAGCGCGAGGTCGGACACGTCGACGCTTCCGGGGGGCGGCGCGTCGAGGAGCCCGAGGAGGATCTCCGTCACGATGGTGACCGAGTCCTCCGTGGGGTTGGGGGGGAGACCCAGCGCTGCGTTCAGGTCCATCCGATGCACCGCGATCTCCAGGACGCGCGTCCGCAGGAACTCCTCCAGCGTGAGCGCTGGTCCCCACGTGACCAGGACCCGGTCCCGGTCCGTGTCGCCCGCCCGGCCGAGGGCACGCCGCCACATCTCGTCCCATGCGTTGGCCAGCGCCTGGCCGGTCTCATGGCCCGAAGCGACTTCGATCGCCCGCTGGGCGGTGGCGGGCCCGTCGGTGGCGGGGTCGTACTCACGCCAGTAGGAGGTCGAATCGGTGTCGGCAACAGCCGGCGCATCTGTGTCCAGTCCCACGTTCGTTCGATCCACGTCGCGGTACATGTGGCCGAGGAGCTGTTTCACGTTCCAGGCTGGGAGGCGCGTTCGCCTGGCGAAGTCCTCCTCGGGGAGCTCGAGGACGATCTGCGAGGCGAGCTCGCACTCGCGGCGGAGCGCTTCCAATGCGTCTGTGGGCATCGTGCTCAGCCCTGAACCTTGTGGCGTTCCAGGAGCTGGCGGGCGATGACGATCTTCTGGATCTCGCTGGTGCCTTCGCCGATCAGGAGGAAGGGCGCGTCGCGGTACAACCGCTCGATGGTGTACTCGGTCGAGTACCCGTATCCGCCGTGGATGCGCAGGGCGTCGGTGACGATCTCATGGCACATCTCGGTGCAGAAGTACTTGGCCATGCCCGCTTCCAGATCTGAGCGAGCGCCGGCTGACTTCTTCTTCGCCGCCTGCATCAACATCAGCTTGGCGGCTTCGAGCTTCGTGCCCATGTCGGCGATCTTCTCCTGGATCATCTGGTGCTGGGCGATGGGCTTGCCGAAGGCGTGGCGCTCCTGAGCGTACCGGATCGCTTCCTCGAAGGCCCGGGTGGCCAGCCCGACGGCGCGAGCCGAGACGTTCACCCGGCCGACTTCGATGCCGTCCATGATCTGGCGGAAGCCGTCCCCTTCCTTGCCGAGCAGGTTCGCCGCCGGGACGCGGTGATCCTCGAACACGAGCTCCGTCGTCTCCACACCGTGATAGCCCATCTTCTCGAGGTTGGGGGGGATCGAGATCCCCTGGAACGTTCGGGCTTCGGGCTCCTTCTCCACGTACAGGACCGACATCCCCTTGTAGGGCGGGTCGGCCTGGGGATCGGTCTTGCACAGGAGGACGACCAGCCCCGCCCGGAGGCCGTTGGTCACCCACATCTTGGTGCCGTTGACGACGTAGTCGTCGCCGTCTCGGCTGGCCCGGCACTGGATGGCCTGGACGTCGGAGCCCGCGCCGGGCTCCGACATGGACAATGCTGCGCGAAGCTCACCCGTCGCCATCCGGGGCAGCCACTTCCGCTTCTGTTCGTCGCTCCCGTGCTGTTTCAGCAGGTAGACGGCCATGAAATGCGTGTTGAGGATGCCCGAGAGCGACATCCACCCCCGAGAGAGCTCAACGCCGGCCAGCGCGTACGTCATCAGGTCGAGCCCAGCGCCGCCGTACTCCTCGGGCACGGTGAGCCCGAATAGACCCAGCTCCTTCATCCCCGCGACGATCTTCTCCGGGAACTCGTCGCGATGCTCCAGCTCGTCCGCCACGGGGATCACTTCCTTGTCAACGAACTCCCGAACCGTCTCCACGATGGCCTGCTGTTCGTCGGTCAGCTCGACCAGGCCGGTACCGCCGCCCATCGCCGCCACATTTACCTCCCTTCCTTGGGTTGGGTGAAGTCCTCAAGCTTCTTGTCCGTCCGCATGCCGGCGGCCCGCCCCCTGGCCGCGAGCTGCTCGGCCATCTTCCGCGAGGCTTCGTCGATCATCTCGGTGCCGAACATCACTGCGCCGGTGCGCTGGACGTCGGTGGCGTGCCGATAGGCCTCCAGGATCGCCGCGGCTTTGTCGAACTCGTCCTGGGTCGGCGAGAACACCTCGTTCAGCACGTCGATCTGGCCGGGATGCAGCGCCCACTTGCCGTCGTAGCCCAGCGAGCGAGCCCGCTGGGACATCTCCCGGAACTGCTCGAGGTTCTTGATGACGAGATAGGGGCCGTCGATGGCCTGCAGCCCGGCGTTCCGCGCCGCCACCAGGATCTTGGACAAAATGAAGTGCCAGTGGTCCCCGGGATAGTCCGGCATGGGAAGGCCGGCGGTGAGCGCGGGGAGGCCGAGCGAGGCGCTCATGTCGGCCGGTCCGAAGATCAGGTCCTCGGTGCGGTCGCTGGCCGAGGCGATGGCGTCGATGTTCGTGATGCCGGTGGCGGTCTCGATCTGGACCTCCAGGCCGATCCGCCTGTCGATGCCGGTGGTCGCCTCGATCTGGTCGAGCAGCGTGGAGACGAACTGGACGTCCGAGGCGAACTCCACCTTCGGGATCATCAAACAGTCGAGGTACTGCCAGGCGTTCTCGACCACCTCGATGACGTCGCGGTGGCACCACTTCGTGTAGACGCCGTTGATGCGCACCACGACGGTCTTGCCGGTCCAGTCGCCCTCCTTGAGGGCCTGGATGATGTTGCCGCGAGCCTCCTCCTTGGCCAGTGGCGCCACGGAGTCCTCGAGGTCCATGAACACCTCGTCGGCGGGAAGCCCGGGTGCCTTCGACAGCATCTTCGGTGAGGAGCCCGGGACGGAGAGGCACGACCGCCGGGGCCTGGTCACGCGTTCGATAGCGTTCATCCGCTCATCCCTTCCGACAGCGAGCGCTTGCGATGCTATGCCCTGAGTTCTTGTCCGCCAAGGAGCCGCGTCCACCCCTGGTCGCCGCACAATGTGTGCTAACTTGTGGCCATGCGTGTGCACATAAACCTCGATGAGGACACTCTCGCGGAACTGGACACGCGAGTCGGCCGCAGGCGGCGGAGCGCGTTCATCTCCGCCACGGTCCGCCGAGCCCTCGACGACGAGCGGCGGTGGGACGAGATCGAAGCCGCGCTCGGCGCCATTCCCGACGAGGGTCACGAATGGGATGCCGATCCGGCAGCATGGGTTCACGCCGAACGCCATGCGGATCGTCGCCGCGTGGGCTGATCCGTGGGTGCGGTCCTTCTCGACACGACCGTTCTGATCGATGTGTTGCGCGGCCGGGCGGCCGCGGATCGGATCCGCGCCATGCGGCGGACGGGCGGCGTCCCGTTCACGTGTGCGGTCAACATCGAGGAGCTCACCCGGGGGCTCCACGTGGGTGAAGCGCAACCAGTTGGCAAGTTGCTGAACGGTCTCCGGATCGCGCCGCTCGGCCGAGCTGAAGGGGAGATGGCGGGAGCGTGGCGCAGAGCCTTCGCTGCCCGTGGTCGGACACTGAGCCAGGCCGATTGCCTGATCGCGGCCGCGGCGGCAGCGCTCGGTGCGACGCTCGCCACCGGCAACCCGAAGGACTTCCCGATGCCAGAGCTCCGAGTGGAGCATTGGCGGGTGGGCGTCTGATCGGGAACGGCGTACAGGACCGACCCCTCACGGCCTTTTCGCCGCCAACCCTTTCTCGTAGCATACGCTCAGCGCTGAGTCCATCCACCTGCCGAAACAAGGGATGGGACGGTAGCCGGCCGCCTGGTAGAACGCCAGGGCTTCATCCTGGCGCACGCCCGTCTCGAGGCGGATGCTCGAATAGCCGAGCTGGACGGCCTCGGACTCGAGCATCGCGAGGATCGCTCGGCCCAGGCCGCGACGGCGAGATCGCTCCCCCACGTACATCCGCTTGATCTCGCCCACCCGAGGCTCCAGCCGGCGAAGCGAGCCGCACGCCGCCGGCACGCCGTCCGCCAGCGCCACCAAGGAGGTGCCGGATGGCGGCACGAATTCGGAAGGCTCCACGGGGTCGGCGGGATGATCGGTGACTCCGGCGTAGCGGCGTGCGAGGTCACGGTGTCGCTCGGCCAGGAGCTCCCCCAGGCGTGGATCGTCGAACGGCCACGCCACGATCGAGGTCTCCGAGACGTTCGGGGCCAGCTACTCGCCCTCGGGCTCGAGCGTGTCGGTGCGACCCCCGCCCTTGCGCGCGGCGGCCACCACGTCGGCCAGGACGTCCAGACCTTCGTCGAGCTCCTCGTCGGTGATGACCAGCGGGATGAGGTGCCGCAGGACGTTGTGATAGGCACCGCACGACACCGTGATCAGCCCGCGCTTCATGGCCCCGCCGATGACTGCGCCCAGGAACTCCTCGTTCGGCTCCTTGGTCCCCCGGTCCTTCACGAACTCGACCCCGACCATGGCGCCGACCCCGCGAACCTCGCCGATCTCCGGGGTCTCCGCCGCGATCTCCTCCCACCGAGCGGTGAGCGTCTTGCCGAGGGCCTCCGCTCGCTGGATGAGACCTTCCTCTTCGATGATCCGCATGACGGCGTTCCCGGCGGCGCACGCCACGGGGTTTCCGACGTACGTCCCGCCGATCGCCGACGGTCCCGGCGCGTCCATCACCTCGCGAGGGCCGATCACGGCCGACAGGGGGTAGCCGGCCGCGACGGCCTTCGCCAGCAGCACGATGTCGGGCTGGAAGCCGAAGGTGTCCGAGGCCAGGAACGAGCCCGTTCGCCCGCACCCCGTCTGGATCTCGTCCGCGACGACGAGAATCCCGTGCTGACGGCAGATCTTCGAGAGACCCTGCAGGAACTCGGCCGGCGGCACCACGAACCCACCCTCACCCTGGATCGGCTCGACGATGGCGCACGCGACGGACGTCGGGTCGACCGTCGTGGCGAAGGCTCGCTCGATCCCCTCCAGGGCGAACTGCGCGGCCTGATCGGGGTGCACGCTGCGATACGGGTAGGCGTAGGGAAGGCGGTAGACCTCAGGAGCGAACGGCCCGAACCCGGCCTTGTACGGCTTGTACCGGGACGTCAGCGACATGGTGAGGAGCGTTCGACCGTGGAAGCCGCCCTCGAAGCAAACGACGGCCGGACGTCCCGTGGCGGCCTTGGCGAACTTCACGGCGTTCTCCACTGCCTCGGCCCCGGCGTTGAAGAACGCCGCCTTCCTGTCCCCGCCCCCGGTCGCGGCGATCAGCCGCTCGGCCAGTTCGACGTAGGGCTCGTAGGGGATCACCGAGAAGTCGGTGTGGCTGACCCGCCCGGCCTGCTCCCGCACAGCCTCCACGACCTTGGGGTGCGAGTAGCCGACCAGCTGGCAGCCCAGGCCCCCGGAGAAATCGAGCATGGTGTTGCCGTCGATGTCGGTGACGTGAGCGCCTTCGCCGCGATCGATGACGGCAGGCACGTGGATGTCGAGCGCGTCTGACACGACCTTCGACTTCCGTTCGAGGACTGCCTTGGAACGCGGGCCCGGAAGCTCGGTGACCAGGTTGATGGAGTTGCCCATCGCGGAACCTCCTGCGAGACGTGCCGGCCGCAGCGCCCGATGCGCCCGCTCGCGGCGATCCCACCGAGCCTACACGACGGCTTCAGTCGGTGGCACCGGCTCTCCCGGCGCCGCCTCCACCCCGATGTGGGCGGTCTCCCGGAGGGGGCTCTCCCGGAGGAACCACGTCACCACGAAGGCCAGCAGGGCCATGGGAACCGACAGGAGGAACACCACATGGATCGACAGGGCCAGTGACTGGATGACCGCGTCCCGGACGGGGGTGGGCAGCGCGCGGATGGCGGCGGGGCTGGCCGCGATGGAGTTCGTGCTGACACCGCCCAGGTTGGTCCCCGGCGGAAGGAGCCTGTGGAGGTTGTAGGCCAGACGGTTCGTCAGGACGGCACCGAACACGGCCACACCGAACGCCCCGCCCATCGACCGGGAGAAGCTCTCCGTGGCGGTGGCCGTCCCCAGATCGCGATGCTCCACGGAGTTCTGCACCGCCAGGACCATCACCTGGATGATCATCCCGATGCCCAGCCCCAGCACCACCATGTACAGGGACGACGCCACCCGCGACGACCCCACGTGCAGGGTCGAGAGCAGGTACAGGCCGATGGCGATGACGAGCGTCCCGACCACCGGAAAGACCTTGTAGCGGCCGGTCCGGGTGATGATCCGTCCAGAGGTAATCGAAGAGAACATCAGCCCGGCCATCAAGGGGAGGATCAGGACGCCCGAGTTCGTGGCCGAGGCGTGGCCGACCGTCTGCAGGTAGAGCGGCAGGAAGATGATCGCGCCGAACATGGAGAACCCGACCAGGAACTCCAGGCCGCTCGCCACCGAGAAGATCGGGTTTTTCCACAGGCGCAGCGGGATGACCGGTTCCGGCGCGCGCTGCTCCTGGAGGATGAACAGGCCGAGAAGCACGATCCCCGCCACGCCCAGTCCGACGATCTCGCGCGAACCCCACGGATACTGGTCGCCTCCCCACACGGTCACCAGCAGGAGACACGTCGCGGCGGCCATGATCAATGCGGACCCGAGGAAGTCGATGGCGTGTCGAACCTTTCGGTACGGCAGGTTCAACACGATCGACGTGATGAACAGCGCAACCGCTCCCACCGGCACGTTGATGTAGAAGACCCATCGCCAGGAGAGGTGGTCCACGAAGAACCCTCCGAGCAATGGCCCCACCACGCTGGCGAACGCGAACACCGCGCCCAGGTACCCCTGGTACTTCCCCCGCTCTCGGGGGGAAACGATGTCGCCGATGATGGCCTGGGCCATGGCGATCAACCCGCCGCCACCGACGCCCTGCAACGCCCGGAACGCGATGAGCTGGCCGAGGTTCCGTGACAGTCCCGCCAGCACCGACCCCACGACGAAGATGCCGATGGCGAACTGGAACAGATTCTTTCGCCCGTACAGGTCGCTGATCTTGCCGTACAGGGGGACGGAGACCGTCGAGGTGAGCAGGTAGGCCGTCACGACCCACGCCAGGTGGTTGAGGCCACCGAGGTCGCCCACGATGGTGGGGAGGGCCGTGGCCACGATCGTCTGGTCGAGCGCCGCCACCAGCATGCCGGCCATCAGGCCGCTGTACACCACCATGATCTGGCGGTGCGTCAGGTTCACCCTGGACGCGACGCCGACGTCAGCCACCGTGCGGACTCCCTTCGTCGGATGAGTGAGCACTCACTCAACAGGCCCATGCTAGAATGAGTGAGCACTCACTCATTCCGAGAACGGTACAGCATACACGCGCATCACGGCGAGGAAGGACAAGCCATGGCACGCACGATCGAGCAGGCCGTCTCACCTTCCGGCCCCTCGAAGACCGACCGCCGGAAGTGGTGGGTCCTCGCGGCCATGGTGTTCGGACTCTTCATGCCCGTCCTCGACAACCTCGTCGTCAACGTGGCGCTGCCGACGATCCAGCGCAAGCTGGGAGCCGGCGTGTCCGGCCTGCAGTGGATCATCGACGCCTACACGTTGACCTTCGCGTCCTTCATGCTGACGGGCGGCGCGCTGGGCGACCTGTACGGCCGGAAGCGATTCTTCATCGGCGGGCTGGGGCTGTTCACGGTGGGCTCGCTGATGTGCGGCCTGTCGGGGAGCACCGAACAGCTGGTGGCCTTCCGGGCGGTGCAGGGGCTCGGGGCGGCGATGCTCCTGCCCGGCTCGCTGTCGATCATCACGGCGACGTTCACCGGGAGGGAACGGGGAGCGGCCATCGGGATCTGGGCCGCCATGTCCGGCCTGGCCATCGCCATCGGCCCGGTGGTCGGGGGCTTCCTGGTGGAGCACGTGTCCTGGCAGAGCATCTTCTTCGTCAATGTCCCGATCGGCATCCTCGGGATCGTCATGACCGCCTTCATCGTCACGGAGTCGAAGGACCCGAACACATCGCGCCGGCTGGACCCACCGGGCCTGGTCACCGGCACGGCGGGCCTGTTCTTCCTGGTCTACGCGCTGATCGAAGGGAACGCCAGGGGTTGGACCGACGGGCTGATCCTGGCGGCGTTCGCCGTGGCCGCGGTGTTGCTGGCGACCTTCCTCTTCGTCGAGTCGCATCGAGAGTCCCCCATGCTTCCGCTGGCCTTCTTCCGGATCCCCACGTTCGCCGCGGCCAACGTGGTGGCGGGGGCAGTGTTCTTCGCCATGTTCGGCAGCGTGTTCTTCCTGTCGCTGTACCTGCAGAACGTGCAGGGGTACTCGCCGGTGGGGGCGGGGATCCGGCTGTTCGCGTTCTCCGCCGTCATCCTGGTCGTGGCTCCGGTCTCGGGCCGCCTGTCGGACCGGTATGGCTCGCGATGGTTCATGACGATCGGACCGCTGTTCGCGGCAGGGGGGCTGGCGTTGCTGCTGCGGACCCAGGTCGGCTCGCCGTACGCGACGGTGCTCCTTCCGGCCTTCATCGTCCTCGCCACGGGCATGGCCATGACCATGACACCGATGACGGCGGCGGTGATGGCGTCGGTGGAGACCCGACACGCGGGTGTCGCCTCGGCGGCGACGAACACCAGCCGGGA
>DHWM01000188.1:0-7190 GCA_002413185.1 Actinobacteria bacterium UBA5182 | reverse complement strand
CGGCGACGAACACCAGCCGGGAGATCGGCGGCGTCTTCGGCATCGCCCTCCTGGGGGCCATCGTCACGTCGTCGTTCAGGAGCTCGTTCACCAGCCATCTCGTTGCGCTGGGATTGCCCGCGGGGCAGGCGGCCGGCATCGTCGCGAAGGCCGGGGCGAACTCGGCCGCCGGCGGCGCCACCGTGGCGACGGTGCTTCGACGCTCGCCGCCCGGCACCACCGTCGCCCAGGCCCGGGGCATCGTGTCTTCGATCCACCAGTCGTTCGTCCACGCCATCCATGCTGGGATCGTCGTGGCGATCGCGTTCATGGTGCTCGCGGCGGTGGTCTCCGCGGTGTACGTCCGGAGTCACGTCGAGCCCGAGGCTATGGACGCCGGAGGGCCCCTTGGCCATTAAGGGAGGAACTCGAGGCCGAACGGGAAGCCATTCCCAGGAGACCGAGGCCGACCCGGGAGCCATCACCGGGATCCGCAGCCACATCCTGGAGGCGGCGGAGCGGGTCATCCACGACCGCGGCGTCGCCGCCGCGACGACCCGGGCCATCGCCGAAGAGGCGCGATGCGCCGAAGGGAGCATCTACCGCTACTTCCCCGACAAGCAGGCCCTGTTCATCGAATGCATCAAGACGCGCTACCCGCAGTTCATCGAGCTGACCTCCTCGCTTCCGGATCGGGTGGGCCAGGCGACCGTTCGGGGCAACCTAGAGGAGCTGGCCGTTTCGGCGATGTCCTTCTATCGCGCCATCCTGCCGATCGTGGCGGGCACGGTCCGCGAACGGGAGCTGCTGGAGGCGCAGCGCCGGCACTTCCAGGAATCGAACGGCGGGCCCATGCGCACGGTGGGCTCGCTCACGACGTACCTCCGAGGCGAGCAGCGCCTGGGGCGGGTGTCGAATCGCGTCTCCGCACGGCACGCCGCCAGGCTGCTGCTGGGGGCCTGCTTCGGCCAGGTCTTCCTGGAGGAGACGGTGGGCCAGGATGCCAAGCTCGGCACCGACGAACAGTTCGTCAAGGAGTCCGTCCGGAGCATCCTGGAGGGGCTGCAGCCGAGCTGCTGAAAGGGATTCCCGAGGGGGAAGGACCGGCGCTATCCCGACGTCCCGCGGTCGTGGAAGGATCGCGCGGCGGCCTCGAAGGTGTGGAGCGGCTCCATCAAGTCTGCCAGGACGCCGGCGAGCTCCTCGTAGCCCTGCGGTGAGCCTTCCAGCCGAAGGCTTTCGGCCCGTCGCAGCGCCTCCTCGATCCCGGCCCGGCACGCCGACCATTCCTCTTCGGAAGCGGCATCCTGCCAGGCGTCCATCGAGGACTCCGCCTCCCGTAGGCCTCCTTCGAAGCCCGCCAGCGCCTCGGCCAGCGCTGTGCCCGGACCCCGTCGCCCCGGCACGGCCGACACCAGCGCCGCCTTCGCCTCTTCCACGGCTCGCACGGTCTGGCCGAACGCCCCCAGGGCGCTTCGCGCTTCGGGCGAAGTCCTCACCGGGCCTCTGCGCCTTCCCCCCATGCCCGGGATTGTAGAAAGCCTCCACCAGCGCCCGGGCGGCCCGCAAGTCGCTCCAACCGACGCGGGTAGAATCTTCGACTCGTGGCAGACCTGGTGATCGTCCGCATCCCCGCGTCCACTCCGCACATCGGACTGGTCCGGTCGGCGGCGAGCGCCCTGGCCGCCCTGTTGGACTTCACGTACGACCGCATCCAGGACCTTCACATCGCCATCGACGAGGTGTGCTCCCGCATCATGGCGACCAGCCAGCCCCCCTCTTCCCGCATCGAAGTGACCTTCCAGCTCGACCGGGGCGAGCTCACCGTCACGGCTCGGGGCGACACCCCTCTTCGGACCGACGTCCAGTTCCTGACCAAGTGGTCCCAGGCCATCCTCCGGTCCGTGACCGACAGCCTCGAGATCATCGACAGCGACGGGTCGGCCCGCGTGACCTTCCACCTTGGGAGGGGTGTTTCCGTCTGAGCTACGAGCGGCGCCCCCAGCTGCCCAAGACCGAAGTGAAGCGCCTCCTCCGAGAGCTTCGTCAGACGAACGACCGCGACATCCGGAACAAGCTCATCGAGGCGCACCTCGGGCTGGTCGAATACCTGGCCCGGCGCTTCGCCGGCCGAGGCGAACCCCTCGACGACCTCACCCAGGTGGCGACGATCGGGCTGGTCAAGGCGGTCGACCGGTTCGATCCCGGCCGGGAGGTCGAATTTTCTACCTACGCCACGCCGACCATCGTCGGTGAGCTGAAGCGACACTTCCGGGACAAGGGATGGGCGGTTCGGGTGCCTCGGCGGCTCCAAGAGCTGAACCTTCGCCTGGGCTCCGTCATCAGTCAGATCTCCCAGGACCTCCAGCGCTCACCGACCGTCGCCGAGATCGCCCAGGCGGCCGGGGCCACGGAGGACGAGGTCCTGGAAGCGCTCGATTCGGCTCACGCCTACAGCTTGATCTCGCTGGACGCCGGGGCGAACGAGGAAGGACTCTCGTATCACGAGCAGATCGGGACGGATGACGAAGCGCTGGAGGCGCTGGAGGACCGGGTCAGCGTGGGCCCGCTGCTGCATCGCCTCCCGCCCCGGGACCGCCACATGCTGTACCTGCGGTTCTTCAAGGGCCTGACCCAAAGTGAGATCGCCAAGGAGCTCGGGATCTCCCAGATGCACGTGTCGCGGCTCCTGGCCAAGACGCTCGCCACGCTCCGCGCCGGGCTCGAGGACGACGGTGACAGCGACGGCGGGGCGTGAAGCGGTGCGACGGCTGCTCCTGATCGTCAACCCGCAGGCCCAGCGAGTGAACGAACGGCGCGCCGACGACCTCGAGCGGCTCCTCTCGGCGCGGTTCGACCTCAAGGTGGTCTTCACGGAGAGCCGCGGCCACGCCACGGATCTTGCTCGCGACGCCACCGAGATGGACGTCGACGGGGTCGCGGTGTTCGGCGGTGACGGCACGGTCAACGAGGTCGTCAACAGCCTGGCCAGGACCGACCTGCCGCTGGCGATCATCCCGGGGGGCGGAGCGAACGTCCTCCCCCGCTCGCTGGGCATCCCCAGGGACCCGTGGCGAGCGGCGGCGGCATTGATGCGCGCGGCGGACCTGCCCCCCCGTCGGATGCCGCTCGGCCGGGCCGACGGACGCTACTTCACCTGCAACTGCGGGGTGGGCTTCGATGCTGCGATCGTCAGGGCTGTCGAGCGCCACCCCGAGGTCAAGCGCCGGGTCGGCGACTGGTTCTTCGTCTGGGTGGGACTCCGGCTGTTCGCGATGGGCTATGACCGCCGACACCCCCGGGTGCACGTGGCGCCGGGACGCGACGGGAGCCAATGGCAGCACGGGGTCTTCTTCGCCATCGTGCAGAACGTCCCGCCCTTCACCTTCCTGGGCCGCCGTGCGCTTCAGGTCTGCCCGGAGAGCTCGATGGACGGAGGGCTCGACTGGCTCGCCATGGACAGGATGTCCACGGTCACGATCCTGCCCGTCCTGCTCTCCGCGTTCTCGAGCTCACCCCGCCACACATCCAATCGCCATGTCACGTACCGGAGGGATCAGGAGGCGGTTCGGATCCGATGCGACAGGCCGATGCCGTTCCAGGCCGACGGTGAATACGTCGGCGAACGGATGGAGCTTCTGGTCGAATCGGTGCCCGACGCCCTTTCGATCATCTGCTGAGGTTGAGGGCGCCGCAGGTGCCCCCGCTACGCGGACCGGAACCGGTCCCGGATCGGCACCGCCATCCCGGGATCGTTCGTGGCGACGGCGTCGACGCCCATCTCGAACAGTCTGGCGATGGCCTCCGGGTCGTCAACCGTCCACGTCCCCACCAGGAGACCCTCCCGGTGAGCCTCCTGCACGAACTCGCCCCCAGCCTCGAACAGGGCCGGTGACTGCGGCAGCACGTAGCTATGGCCGTGGCTCTTCGCATAGACCAGCGCGGCCCACGGATCGATCGCGCCGATCGTCAGGAACCCTGTGGGAAGGTCGGGAGCGAGCTCCCGCACCCGTTCGATGGAGAGCCAGTTGAACGAGGACACGATGACCGGGCCCTGGAAGGCAACCTCGTCCAACAGGGTCACCACCTGCTCGGCGATGCGTTCCTTCGGGGAATCGAACCCTGCCTCGCCCGGCATGTTCTTGATCTCGACGTTCACGCCGGCCCGCCCGGACAGCGCCCGGAGCGCTTCCTCCAGCGTGGGAACCTCGATGCGCGGCCCCCGGCCGTTCGATGCATCCAGCGCTTTGACGGCCGCCAGGGTGAGCTCGTGCACGTGGCCGGTCCCGTCGGTCGTGACCGCGACGTCGCCGTCGTGCATCACCACCACGACGTCGTCCGACGTCAGGCGGGCATCGAGCTCGACCACGTCGGCACCGGTCTCGATCGCTCCCTCGAAGGACTGGAGCGTGTTTTCCGGATAGGCGGCTGAGGCGCCGCGATGCGCCACGATCGCCGGCCAGATTTGTCGACTTAGATTCGCGCGAGGCATTGTGCTCCCGGAAGGGCCGTCAGTATAATCCGCGCTTCTCATAGCTCCGTTTGGTCGAAATATCACCTGCGGCCGCGCCCTCGCCGGGCCAGGTCGCCGGGGACAGTCGATATCCATGCCCGGGAGGAAAGGGGCTTCGTCATGGAGTGGGTTCACCGGGCACGCTGCAAAGACGAAGACCCCGAGCTGTTCTTTCCCATCGGGACAACGGGCCCTGCCGCGACACAGATCGCCGCGGCCAAGGCCGTCTGCATGCAATGCGAGGTCCGCCTGGAATGCCTGGAGTGGGCCATGACCACCGGACAGGACGCCGGTGTGTGGGGCGGGCTCTCGGAGGACGAACGACGAGCTCTCCGGCGGGCCCGGCGGCGCGGCGAGGCCGGGCGCATCGCCGTCCACGCGTAGCCGTCGGAAGGTCGGTCGCGGCTCCTAGACCCGGCTCGACGGGCACAGATCGTTCACCGGGCACTCCTCACACCTGGGAACGGGCGCCTTGCAAGTGCGCCGCCCGTGTTCGATCAGCACGTACGTGAAGGAGAACCAATCCTTCCTCGGGAGGATCGACATCAGGTCCTGCTCGATCTTGTCCGGCTCGGTGTTCTGCGTGAAGCCGAGGCGCTGGCTGACCCGCCGGACATGGGTGTCGACGGCGATCCCGGCGTCCGGGTCCCTCCGGTGGCGGCCAGGGTAGGAGTTGCCCTGCACGATGTTCGCCGTCTTGCGAGCCACCCCCGGCAGAGTGATCAGCCCGGCCATCGTCTGGGGCACCTCTCCACCGAACTCCTCGATGATCTTCCGGGCGGCCCCCCGGAGCGACTTCGTCTTCTGGTTGAAGAACCCGGTTGGCTTGATGTCGGCGGCGAGCTCCGGCTCGGGGACCTTCACATAGTCCTGTGGCGTCCGGTATTTCTGGAACAGCGACGCGGTGACCTGGTTGACCCGCTCGTCGGTGCATTGGGCCGAAAGGATGGTGGCCACCAGGCACTCCAACGGATTGGAGAACCTGAGCGCCACCGTCGCACCCGGATACGTCTTCTTCAGCCGCCGGATGATCACGGGAGCTCTTTCACGAAGAGGCGAGCGTCGGTCGAGGCGGCGTTCGGCCTCCGACGGGCTCACCGGCCCTGGAACCGAGGGTCTCGTCGTTCCCGGAACGCGGCCAGCCCTTCCCGAAGATCCTCGCTCTGGAAGGCCTCCGCGGCCATCATGCCGAAGTCGGCGATCCGGTGCCCTTCGGTGGTCCGGTCGAGCGCGAGGTTGAGCGAGACGGCGGTGACCCCTCTCTTCGAGCCACGCACGGAGAGCGGAGCGAGG
The DNA here is from genome assembly GCA_002413185.1 of Actinobacteria bacterium UBA5182. Classification (GTDB taxonomy): domain Bacteria; phylum Actinomycetota; class UBA4738; order UBA4738; family UBA4738; genus UBA5182. The sequence goes on along the minus strand of DHWM01000188.1, from coordinate 1,405 downwards.
TCGGCGATCCGTTCGGCGAGCTTTTGCACGGTCTCCGCCAGCTTGTCGGCCGGAACGGCCTTGGTGACCAACCCCCACTCCACGGCCTCAACGCCCGTCAGGACCCGGCCGGCGTAGAGGAGCTCCCCGGCGCGCTTCCGACCCACCGCGAGCACCAGGCGTTCGAGGTTCTCGTAGTTGATCAGGAGGCCCAGGCGGGCCGAAGGGATACCCAGCCGGGCGTCCTCCGCCGCCACGGCCAGGTCACACGCCACCACGAGCTGGCAGCCCGCGCCCAGCGCGGCCCCATGGACCTCGGCGATCACCGGCGAAGGGAGCGTCTCGACGGCCGTGACCACCTCTTCGAACGACCGGCCATAGTCCGCGTCGGCGCTCATGATGGTGACGTCCGCGAGGTCAGCCCCGGCGCAGAAGTCGGGACCCCGTCCGGACAGGATCACCGCCCGCAGCCCGGGGTCCACGGCCAGGGCGCCGAAGGTCGAAACCAGCTCTTCGAGCATGCGGTTGGAGACGGCGTTGCGCTGGTCCGGCCGGGTGAGGACGACCCGGGCCACCGCGGCGCCGTCGGCCCGTTCGACCTCGACCAGGGCCATGGCCCTATTCGACCACCGCGATGACGTCGCCCTCCTGGACGACGCCACCCTCCTGCACCCGCATCGCCGTGACCGTGCCGGCGATCGGCGATTCGACGGGGATCTCCATCTTCATGGACTCGAGGATGACGAGGGTGTCGCCCTCCGAGACGGTGTCGCCTTCCGCGGCGACGACCTTCCACACGTTCGCCACCATCTCGGCGAGGATCGCGGCCATGCGTCAGGCGTTCACGGCGGAGCGGTCCGGCGTCTCCGGGAGCGACAGGAGGCGGCGGGCTTCGGCGGGTTCGGCCACGCGACGGCCCTGCAGCGAGACGATCTGCGCGGCTGTTTCGACCAGCTCCCCGTTGGAGGACGCCATGTCGCCCGAGGGCAGGTAGAAGTTGTCCTCGAATCCCACCCGGACGTTCCCGCCCAGGGCGGCGGAGGCGGCCGCCATCATCCACTGGTCGCGGCTGACCGCGATCACGCCCCACGTGCACCCGTCGGGGACGACGCTCGACATGTGAGCCAGGTTCCGCGAGGTCGCCTGGATCCCTCCGAGCACGCCGTGGATCAGCGAGAACTGGATGGGCGTGGAGATGACGCCGAGGTCGACCAGGGGCCCGACCGATTCGACGTGGCCGACGTCGAAGCACTCGCATTCGGGCTTCACGCCGGCCTCGGTCATCCGCTCCAGCAGGAAGACGATGTCGTCGAAGTTGTTCTCGAACACGAAGTTGAACACGAATCCCTTGCGCTTCTCGCTGTACTTCGCGTAGTTCATCGAGCCCATGTTCAGAGCCTGTCTCTTATACACATCTGACGCTGCC
>DHWM01000091.1:83663-118897 GCA_002413185.1 Actinobacteria bacterium UBA5182 | reverse complement strand
CATCCGGGTGGAGGAGGTCCTCACGGCGAAGCACGGCGAGGTTCCCCCGCTGGTCACTATCGGCGCGCGCGGAAAGGTCCGCCAGGCCATCGACCAGCTCCAGGAGTTCGGGATCTCCCAGGCCCCGGTGGTCCGCGAGGACACCGGTGAGGTCACCTCGTTCGTCGGCTCCATCCGGGAACGGACGTTGCTGGACCGTATCTTCAGGGACCCCGACTCCCTCCAGGCCGACGTGGCCGAAGTGATGGCCCCGCCGTTCCCCATGGTCGAGTTCGACGACCCGCTGGAGGTGGCGTTCGGCGAGCTCCAGCACTCGTCCGCGGTGATCGTGGCCAAGAATGGCGAGGCCCTCGGGATCCTGACGCGCTCGGACCTCCTGGAGTTCCTGGCCCACCGGGAACGCAACCGGGCCTAGGAGCGACCTGCGGTGTCCTCCGGCGTCCTCGGCGTCGACGTGTCCCTGGGGCGAGGACTGGACGCGGTGCTGCTCGAGGACTCGACGGTCAAGGAGACGTGGAGCAGGCTGGGACCCCACGCGCTCCAGGAGCTGCTCGAGGAGCATCGCCCGATCGCCGGGGCCATCGACGCGCCGCCCGCTTCGGGAAAGGGCCTGCTCCGGGAGGGTCCGAACGAGCCCGGCTCCGGGTCCCTCCGGCCCCGGGAAGCACCTGGCCCGGCGGGTGGCGGAATACGAGCTGTCGCGCCGAGGCATCGGCTCGCACCAGACCCACTACGAGGAAGCCCTGCTGTTCTCGTGGATGACCGCAGGGTTCGAAGCCTACGCCGCGGCTCGCGACGCTGGCTATCCCGCCTATATGGGCAGAGGTCGCAGGGGAGACGGTTCCTTCCTGGGTGACCCTCGGGAGGGCGTCATCGTCCTGCCCACCCCAGCTCTGGAAGAGGCCTACCGGCGGTGCGCCCCGCCCACCGCCGACGGGATCGTGGGGCCGGCCGGCCGAGACCTGGCCCCTCGACTCTGCGAGTGCGGGTGCGGCGAGCCGGTCCGGCGGCGGTTCCTCCCCGGCCACGACGCGAAGCTCCGGTCGCGCCTGCTGCGGCACGTTCGAGCGGGCTCGGCGGCCAGACAGCAGCTGGCTCGGCTAGGCTGGGCCGCGTACCTCACCGAGGAGTGAGCCAGGCATGCGATTCGAGACGAAGGCGATCCATGTGGGACAGGACCCAGACCCGACGTATGGCGCGGTCAGCGTTCCGATCTACCAGACCTCCACCTACGCCCAGCCTGGCGTCGGCGAGAGCAAGGGCTACGAATACGCCCGCACCGGCAACCCCACCCGCACGGCGCTCCAGGAGGCCGTCGCGGCGTTGGAGGAGGGAGCCGGGGCGCTCGCCTTCTCCTCGGGGATGGGGGCGGAGGCCACGTTCTTCTCCCTGCTCCAAGCCGGCGCCCACGTGGTGCTGGGCGACGACGTCTACGGGGGGACGTACCGGCTGGTGTCGAAGGTGCTGGCACCGTCGATGGGGCTCGAGTTCGACGCGGTCGACCTCACGGACGTCGAAGCGGTGAAGAAGGCGGTCCGGGACGAGACACGCGTGGTGTGGGTCGAGACCCCCACGAACCCGCTTCTGAAGATCGTCGACATCGCGGAGATCGCCGAGATCGCCCATGAGGTGGGCGCGTGGTGCGCTGTCGACAACACGTTTGCATCGCCGTACCTCCAGCGCCCCCTGACCCTTGGCGCCGACGCGGTGATCCACTCGGCCACGAAGTACCTGGGCGGACACTCCGACGTGGTGGGCGGAGTGATCGCCGCGAATGACAGCCAGCTGCTGGAGCGTTTGGGCTTCCTCCAGAACGCGGTCGGCGCCGTTCCGGGCCCTCAGGACTGCTTCCTGGTGCTTCGAGGGCTGAAAACGCTGGCCCTGCGGATGGAGGCCCACTGCCGGAACGCCGGCCGCATCGCCGAGATGCTCGCGGGCCACCCGAAGGTGAAGCGCGTGTACTATCCCGGGCTGCCCGAGCACCCGGGACATGACGTCGCGGCCAGGCAGATGAGCGGGTTCGGCGGGATGGTCTCCTTCGAGATGGAGACCGAACAGGAGGCCTTGGACGTGTGCACCCGGACCAAGCTGTTCTTCCTGGCCGAATCCCTGGGCGGGGTCGAATCGCTGATCGAACACCCCGGCCGGATGACGCACGCCAGCGTGGCCGGCTCACCCCTGGAGGTTCCGGCGACGCTCGTTCGACTCTCGGTGGGGATCGAACACCCCGAGGACCTGCTGGAGGACCTTCGACAGGCCCTGGCCTGAGAAAACGCCTCTCCCTCGGTACCATGGAAGGGCAATCCTCCAACAACGGTCATCGAGGTGAACGAGATGCGTTCCATGAGCTTTCGGGGGGCAGTGGCCGCGGTGGGCGTCGTGGTGATCGCACTGACGGGCTGCTCCGGCACGAAGCTGCCCAAGGGCGTCCCCTTCGAGGTGCGCGGCACGCCGGTGGCCTCCACCAGCGTCGACATCGCCCACAACGTGTTCGATCCCGCGATCATCCAGATCCCGTCGGGGTCCACCGTGACGTGGGTGAACCACGATGACGTCCCGCACACGGTGAAGCTCCTGGACCAGACCGGGAAGCTGCTCCAGCTTCCTTCGCACTCCGTGAGCAGCGAGCTGTTCGGCCTCCCGACCACGGTGTACTACCTGTGTTCGATCCACCCGTTCATGCACGGGAAGGTCATCGTGGAGAATCGGGCCGGCTTCGGAGGTTCCGGGTCGGCCTGAGCTACGCCTTCGGCCGCTTCATGTACGCCACCAGAGAGATCCCGCCCGCCGGCGTCTCCTGCGTCACCACGGCGACCAGCTCCCAGCCGTCCTGGCCGAACGTGTTCAGGATGTCTCCCGGATTGTGCGGGAGAAGCGGGGCCACGAAGTACTCCCATCGCTGCATCGTTCACACCCCCAATCGCTTGTGCGTGTGCTTCATGCAAACCCCCATGACCACATCGAGGCCGGCCTCCTCCGCGATGCGCCGAGCCTCCTCGGGCCGCCGGAACACGTCGACCGCGTCGATCTTGCCCGGAACGTCGAGCAGGGTGGGGTACGCCTTCTCCCCGAAGACCTCGGTCTCGTTCGGATTCACCGGGATGATCCGGTAGCCCCTGCGCTTCAGATACCCCGCCACGTCGTGGGATGCGGGCCGGGGATTCGACGACAGGCCGACCACGGCGATGGTCCGGGCGTCGCCCAGGATCGAACGGAGCTCCTGGTCGCTCGGCCGGTACGGGGCGAGTTCGTGCTCGGGCTCTTGCTCCGGCAACGCCTACCCCTCCCTGGTCCTGATGCGCGCCCCTTCGAGGACCTCGATGAGCGACCGAAGGATCCGGGCCGTGGCGCCCCAGATGACATGGCCGTCCATCCGGTACACGTGGGTCCGAAACGACCGCCCGTCATGCTCGAATTCCGCCTCCGTCCCCCTCGCCACCAGGTCGGCCAAGCCGAACTCCAGGACATCGGCGATCTCGGCCGCATTCGGGGTGAACCTCGGATCCGTCCGAAGCCAGCCCACGAAGGGGAGGATCAGGATGCCCGTCACCCTGGTATGCACCGGTTCGAGCATCCCGAGCAGCTCCACGTCCCACGGGCGCAGCCCGAGCTCCTCCTCGGCCTCCCGGAGCGCCGCCGCCGCAGGTTCCTCGCCTCGGTCGACCAACCCTCCAGGGAACGAGATCTCGCCGGCGTGACGGGACAGGGTGTCCGCCCGCTTGGTGAACACCAGGCGCGGTTCGGGCCCCGCCCCCAGGATGGGCGCCAACACCGCAGCGGGGACCGTCCCGGGTGGCACGGTCGGCAGGTCGGTCGCCGCTGGTGCTCCGAGGAGCCGGCGAAGCCTGTCGCGGAGTTCTTCGGGCCGGTACATTGTTCGGCCAATCGTAGCCGGGGAGGTTCGTGGAGCGGGTCGATGCGTTCGTCATGGGCGGGGACGGGACGGGCTCCGAAGTGACCGGAGCGCTCGCCGGGGCGAGCGCCGGGGCGGGCCTCACGGTGGCGATGGCCCAGCGCGACCGGCTCGGGGGCGAATGCTGGCATTTTGGCTGGCCGTCGACTTCTCGGCGATGATGCGGCGCGTCCCGGCGGCTGATCGAATTGAAGACCTCCGCTGGGGCACGACCGTACGAAGAGCTCGGCGCGCGCGTGTTCATGCAGGAGGCCCGTCTGAGGGGTCCACACCGCGTCGAGCTCGCCGACGGCACGGTGTTCGACGCGTCGACGCCGGGACGGTCGGCCAGGCCATCCATCCATATCCGACGCTGTCGGAATCCGTGCGGGCTGCGTTTCATCGGCTCGCCGTATCATGGAAGGCGTGAGCACCGAAATCCAGACGCCCGTGATCGGGGTGACCGAGTCCGCTGCCGTCAAGGCCATCTCACTCTCGCGGCGCGAAGGCCATGCCCAGCCGTGCCTGCGCCTCCGGGTGCTCGCGGGGGGCTGTTCCGGCTTCTCCTACAAGCTGTCGTTCGAGGACCAGCCCGGCCCCGAGGACCACGTCATCGAAGCGTACGGGCTGACCGTCCTGGTGGACCCCAAGAGCGTGCCGATCGTGTCCGGCTCGACGCTGGAGTTCAACGACACGCTGCTGGGGGGCGGGTTCAAGGTGAACAACCCGCAGGCCGTACACGAATGCGCCTGCGGAGAGTCGTTCTCCGTCTAGAAGACGGGCTACTCCGCCCGGACGTCCCTCGCCGCGCCGAGGCCCTTGACCTCGAGCAGGTGCAGTTCGATCTCGGTCCACGGCGACTTCGCCTCGACGGACCCGAGCGATGAGGTCCACAGCCGGTCGGGAACGTTCGAGTCCATGCCGGCCTCGAACATCGCGTCCCACGTGGAGCCCGCCAGGAAGTCGCTCTTGACGCTGGCCGGGGTGTCTGCCTCGGGGTTCAGGAGCTCGTAGCCGAGGCGCTCCTCGGCGAACCCGGGCAGCCACCGCCAGAACCGGGACGGCGCCGCGATGAGGACCGTCGCCTGCTCCACGGCGTCGCGCGACTTCGCCACCGCCATCTTGACGATGTCGCCGATGACCCCGGTGGCGAAGCCGGCGTGATCCTCGCCTCGAGGGTGGAACTGCAGCTCCACGGCGAGCTGGGGGACCTTGGCCCGCGCCGCCACCACCACGTCGCTGGGCTGGCCGAGCGATCCGCCCTTCCCCAGGCTGGTCTCGACGGAAACGAGCTCGGACCGACCGAACTGCAGGGCCCGACGGAGAGAGGCTCGAAGGTCGGCCTCGAACACGAACTTGGCGGTAGGGGCCGACCGCGCGGCCAGGCCCAGATGGTTCATCAGCGCCTGCACCTCACCGGCAGCGGCGAGAAGGGCGGCGGAGACCGCTTCGGGCTCGAGCACGGCTATGGCACCCGGACGGAGGAATGGTTTCCCACGGCGCGAGCCTAGCAACCGAAAGGCCCGGGTGAAAGCATGTGGCCGCCGGGATCACCTCCGGAGGCCCGGCCTATACTCCGGAGATGCCGTCCTCGGCAGACAAGACCCAGTGGAAGGACCTCTACGACGAGGTCGTCCTCACCGGGCTGTGCACGGGATGTTCGGCCTGCGTGGTGGTCTGTCCCTTCCACGTCCTCGGCTACGAGAACGATCAACCCGTTCAACTGATGCCCGAAGGGCCCGACATCTGCGTGCACGGCGACAAGGGCTGCGACATCTGCACCCGGGCCTGCCCTCGGTTCCGGGAGTGGGAACCCGAGCTCGACCGGCTCCTGTTCGGACGGACCCGGCTGCCCGAAGAGGTCATCGGGGTCCATCAGGACGTGGTGCTGGCAAAGGCCCGCGACCCCCGCGTGCTGGCCCAGGGACAGGACGGCGGGGTCGTGTCGGCGCTTCTCATCTGGGGAATGGAGACGGGACGGATCGACGGCGCGCTGACGTCGAAGCTCTCCGACGAGCGGCCGTGGGACGCCGAGCCCACGGTTGTCACCGACGCCGAAGGCGTCCTTGCCACGGCCGGTTCGCGCTACACGTACTCCGCGAACCCCCTGGCCCTGGTGAAGGCCGCGGAGATGGGGCTCTCCAGCGTCGCGCTGGTGGGCATGTCCTGCCAGGCCAGCGTGACCGGCGCGCTCGAGGCACGCCGGGTCAACAAGTGGCGGAAGCGGATCGCGTGGACGTTCGGCCTGCTGTGCTCGAAGACGTTCACCTATGAGGGGTTGAACGTGGAGATCGCCCAGAATGAGCTGGGGCTCGCCCTGGAGGACATCGCCCGGGTGAACGTGAAGGGCAAGCTGCTCTTCTACACCCGCGACGGCCGGGAGCTCACCTATTCGCTGAAGAAAGCGCACGCGTACACGCGTCCGGGGTGCCTGAGATGCCCCGACTTCGCCGCGGAGCACGCCGACATCTCCTTCGGAGGCCTCGGCCAGAACGACGGGTGGACGCTCACTGTGATCCGGACGGACCGCGGCGAGCAGATCTGGCGAGACGCCCTGGAGGCCGGCATCATCGACTGGCGACCGGGCCGGGAGGATCCCGCCGCGCTGGCGCTCATGGACAAGCTGGCCGCCAACTCACGCAAGCGCTGGCCCGGCGGGGAGCTCCCCGCCGAGTGGTCCTTCCCCGGCGTCCTGCCCGAGCCGAACGGCCAGGCGGTTGCCGGCGGGAACGGCGCGGCCACCCCCGGCTCGGAGCGCGCGCCCGAACCCGCTCCGTGACCGATACAGCGACGAAGGAGGACCCGCGCCCTGCCGGGGGCGACCGCCGGCGAGGACTCCTTCGAGAGCTCCCGGTTCTCCTCCTGGTGGCGTTCCTGGTCGCGCTGCTCCTGAAGACGTTCGTCGTCCAGGCCTTCTACATCCCGTCGGAGTCCATGGAACGGACGCTCCTGGTCGGGGATCGGGTCCTCGTGAACAAGGTCGTGTATCACCTGCATCCCCCCCGCCGTGGCGACATCGTGGTGTTCTCGGAGCCACATGGGGAGGCCATCCACCGCAACCCGGTCCAGGGGTTCCTGCACTGGCTGACGGAGGGACTGGGCGCCTCGACCAGCCCCGACAAGGACTACATCAAGCGGGTCATCGGCCTGCCGGGCGAGACCGTCGAGGTTCATATGGGCCGCGTCCTCATCAACGGCCGGCAGCTCCGCGAGGACTACCCGGGCCTCACCATCGGGACCGGCGGGGTGGACTACGGCCCGACCCGCATTCCCGCCGGGAACCTCTTCGTCCTGGGGGACAACCGTGCCCACTCCTGCGACTCGCGATGCTCGCTGGGGTTCATCCCGGAGGACAAGGTGGTCGGCCGGGCCTTCGTCATCCTATGGCCGCCGTCGCGGTTCGGCTTCCTCCACCGGTAGCCGCCGAACGCTCCGCGTTATTGGGGAGCGGCGAAGTTCGCGACGAAGGGGTGATCCTTGTCGACGGCTCCAACCTGGGCAGCCCCTCCCGGCGAACCGATCCCGCTGATCTCGTCGTTGAAGAACTCCGCATTGATCGGCGTGTAGTTCTTCCACTCCGCGGGGACGTCGTCCTCGTAGAAGATGGCCGTCACCGGGCAGACGGGTTCGCACGCACCACAGTCGACGCACTCGTCGGGGTGGATGTAGAGCATCCGGCCGCCCTCGTAGATGCAGTCCACCGGGCACTCGTCGACGCAGGCCCGGTCCTTCACGTCGATGCATGTCTCGCAGATCGTGTAGGTCATGGCTCCGATTCTCCTCTTTTCGACGGTGGTGACCGTGGAAATCCAAGTCTACCCCTGGAGGCGTCGGTCGCAACCCCGTATGGTCGCTCCCGTGGTGGAGCCGGTCAGCTTCCGAACGGAGGACGGACTCACCCTGGAGGGGGCGCTGCGAAGGCCCGAAGGCGTCGCCGCCGGGTCCGCCCTGATCTGCCATCCCCATCCGCAGCAGGGCGGCAGCAAGAACCATCCCCTCCTGTGGGCCATTCGCAACGAGCTGGCCGCCCGGGGATTCGTGGTGCTCGGCTTCAACTTCCGCGGGGTCATGGGTTCCGAAGGGAGCTACGGCGGGGGCGTCGCCGAGGTGACGGACGCGGTGGCGGCCATCGGCCGGGTTCGCCAAGAGACGGAGGAGGCGAAGGGGACGTTCCTGTGCGGGTGGTCCTTCGGGGCCCACGTGGCCCTGCGAGCGGGCCTCGATGACGAACGGGTGGGAGCGCTCGCCCTGATCGGCTTTCCATTGTCGGACTCGAGCCTGGTCCTTCCGCAGCTCCCTGGCCGCGAGCGTCTGAAGGCGTTCGATCGACCCGTCCTGCTGCTGGCAGGCGAAGCCGATCCCTTCTGCCCCGTTCCGGACCTGCGGTCACTGGGCAGGAAGCTCTCCCGGGCGACGGTGGAGATCATCCGTGGAACCGACCACTTCTTCTTTCGCCGGGAGCGGGAGGCCGCGCGGGCCGTCGCTGGATTCGCGGTCGGCCAGCTGCTGGTGGGGGACGGGTCGTGAAGACTGGCCCCGGTCAGGACGCGGTCAGGATCACCACGACCACGGCGGCGAGGATCACGACGGCGAGCCCCACGAGCACCCACATCCGCCATCCACGGGGTGGGCGGCCCTGCGGGATGCGAGGAGGCGACCGCCAATGGCCGGGCGTCTCCTGGAGGGTGGCCCGGATCTGCGGGTCGGGGATCATCGGAGCGGCCGCTCTCCCGGAACCGGAGGCTCCCCCCGGTCCAGGACCTCGACTCGGGACCCCGGCACGCGTCGCCACTGCGCGCGGGGCCGGGTGGTTCCGAACAGGGCTCGCCGGACCCGCCGTTTCACCGCCCACACCAGGAGCATGACCGCCGCGACCAGCCCGACCGCAACGCCCAGCGCGACCTTGACCACGAACCCGAGGATCCCCGCAGTGGCGAGGAGCAGGATGATCAGCAGCAAGAACAGGAGTCCCATGTCCGTCCTTTCGACGGTTCAAGTTTACGGCGAGTTCGGGTAGAAGCTCCCGGCCATGATCTACATCGGGACCAGCGGCTGGCAGTACCGGTCCTGGAAGGGGCCGTTCTACCCGGAGAAGCTTCCGCAGCGATCCTGGCTCGACCACTACACGGGGACCTTCCCCGTGGTGGAGCTGAACAACTCCTTCTACCACCTTCCCAAAGAGGAGACCTTCGACCGATGGCGCGTGTCGACTCCGGCCGGTTTCGTGTTCGTGGTGAAGGCGAGCCGGTACATCACGCACATCCGGCGGCTTCGAGAGGCCAGGGAATCGGTGGGCCTCTTCTGGTCGAGGGCGGTCCGGCTCGAGGAGAAGCTCGGACCGGTATTGTTCCAGCTCCCGCCGAACTTCAGGGCGGACACCTCCCTGCTCGCGGACTTCCTGTCGGTCCTGCCCTCTCCGATGCGGGCCGCCTTCGAGTTCCGGGACGACTCCTGGAACCGCGAGGAGGTGTACGAACTGCTGGATCGAGCCGGCGCGGCGTGGGTCATGGCCGACCGCCCCGGGTGGGCGGTGCCCACGATCGTCACCGGCGGATGGTCCTACATCCGGTTCCACCAGGGCCGGAGGTTCCATCCGAAGTACGCCCGGTCGAAGCTGAGGGCCTGGGCGGGCCGGATCGCGGGCCTGGAGGCCCGCGACACGTACGTGTTCTTCAACAACGACCCACTGGCGGCGGCCCCCGGGGATGCGCTCGCCCTGACCAAGCTACTCGAGAAACGTGGGACCGACTTGGCCCCACTGCCGGAACGTCCAAAGAGGGTGAGCCGCCCTCGCCGCACGCGACTTGAGGGCCGGGAGATCGGCGCGGAACAATCCTCCGGTGCGGCAGAAGAGCCAGCCTGAGGCGACCGGCCGGATCCGGTCGCTCCTGGCGCCGCGGTCCATCGCGGTGGTGGGAGCGTCATCCCGGTCCTACGTGGGTCGAATCCTGTGCCAGAACCTCCGGGCTCTGGGGTACGCCGGGGATGTGTATCCGATCAACCCGAGCTACCAGGAAGTGGCCGGGTGGCCGTGCCGGCCCTCGCTCGACGATCTCCCCGATGCGCCCGAGGCGGTGGTCGCAGCCGTGCCCGTCGGCCGCGTGCCGGATGTCCTCCGGGCAGCAGGGGAGAGGGGCGCCGGGGCCGCCGTCGTCCCCGGGGGCGGCTTCACCGAGACCGGTGCAGTCTCTCTTCGGGCCCAAGCCGAGATGACCGAGGTGGCCGCGGAGTACGGGATGGCGGTGTGCGGCCCCAACTGCATGGGCGTGATCTCCCCCCTGGCCCACTCGGCGATGTACATCGGCGAGATCCCCCCGAGCCTGCTGCCCGGGCGGGTGGCGCTGGTATCCCAGAGCGGCTCCGTGGTGGAGGCCGCCGTGAACATGGGCCCTCGGATCGGCTTCTCCGCGCTCGTGTCGTCGGGCAACGAAGCGGTCACGACGATCGGGGACTATCTGACCTATTTTGCGGGCGACAGTGCGACCGGGGCTGTCGCCCTGTTCCTGGAAGGCTTCCGTGACCCGGAGGGGTTCGTGGCCGGAGCGAAGGCTCTTCGGGCAGCCCAGAAGCCGCTGGCGGTGTTGCAGGCCGGTCGTTCGGCGGAGTCGGCTGCCGCCATCGCCGCTCATTCGGGGACGCTGGCCGGAACGGACGAAGTCATCTCCGGCCTGCTGCATCAACTTGGGGCGATCGGGGTGGACGACCTCGACGAGCTGTTCGAGGTCGCCGAGATCCTCGGGCACGGACGGCTCCCCCGGGGCCGGAAGTTGTTCGTCGTGACCGACTCCGGAGGCGAGGCCAACCTGGTCTCCGATCACGCCAGGCGGGTCGGCTTGGAGCTACCCCCTCCTTCGGACCGTTTGGTGAATCGGCTGAAGGAGCGATGGCCGAATTTCTCCTACATCGGCAACCCCATCGATCCGTGGGGCGTCGATCCCGACTACCCGGCGTTGTACGGCGAGATCTTGGACGCCGCAGCGGGCGAAGACGTCGACGTCGTCGTCGTGGCGCTGGACAAGGTCACCACGTGGGCCGGGGAGAACGAGGTCCACCTCGGCATCGCCGCAGCCGAAGCCTTGATCGCCGCCATGACCGATTCGCCGAAGCTGCCCGTGTTCTTCACCGTGCCGGCGACGGGCTCGGCCGCCCCCGCCGTGCGGGACCCGCTGCGGGCCGCCGGGGTACCACTCCTGCACGGGCTTCGGCCGTCGATGGTGGCGCTGCGGCGAACCTGGTGGTGGGGAGGGTGGAAGCCCAGATCGACTCCGCGGCCGCAGGGACGGCCGGTCGACCTCGATCTCTCGGAGGGCGGCCCGATCCTCTCCGAGGCGGCCAGCCGACAGGTGCTCGAGGCATACGGGATCCCGATCGTCCCCGCGCTGTTCGCCTCGTCCGCGACCGAGGCGATCCGGGCCGCCCGGCACGTCGGATACCCGGTGGTGATGAAGGCCGACGTCCCAGGCGTGGCCCACAAGGCGGCGGCCGGCCTGGTGGCTGCGAACATCTCCTCCCCGGCGGCCGTCGAGAATGAGTTCGCCGTCTTGATGGATCGGGCCCGGACCCCCCGCGGCGAGCCCCGAGGAGTCCTGGTCGAGGCGACGGCGGCCGGCGTGGAGCTCATCTGCGGGATGCGGCACGACCTTGTGTTCGGCCCGGTGGTGCTGGTGGGCGCCGGAGGCGCGTTCGCGGAGGTCCTGCACGACGTCGCCGTGCGAGTGTGTCCGGCATCGCCCGAGGACCTGGAGGAGATGCTCGAGGAGTGTTCCGCAGGACGGCTGGTGAGCGTGGCCGGTGCCCATTCCGTCGACGTCTCCGCCGTGATCGCCGCGCTGTCCCGGCTGGCGGTGGACCACCCTGAGATCGCCGAAGTCGACGTGAACCCTCTGTTCGCCGGTCCCGGCGGGGTGGTCGCGGCCGACGCCCTTGTGGTACTCCGGGCATGATGACGAAAGGAACCCGACCATGAACGAACGACCCATCGAGGCAACGCTTCGACTTCGCGTGGGATCCGAGGACGCCCACTACGGAACGATCGCGGCGGGGGCGTTCGTCATGCAGCTGTTCGGCGACCTCGCCACGGAGCTGACGGTGCGGCGGGACGGCGACGAGGGGCTGCTCCGAGCGTACGAACGCGTCGAGTTCCTGGTGCCCGTTCGCCCCGGCGACTTCCTGGAGTGCCGGGCCACGATCGTTCGGGAGGGCCGGACGTCGCGGACCTTCCAAGCCGAAGCGTGGAAGGTGATCGAGACCCGGTACGACGTGGCGGAGTCCGCGGCCGACGTCCTCGAAGAGCCGGTCCTGGTGGCCAGGGCCACCGGCACCACGGTCGTGCAGGAGCGATTCCAGCGGAAGCCTCCCGTTCCGGATCGCCCCTGATGCCGGGCGTCCCCGTCAGCCGGCCTTCCGAGCCCGCCTATGCGGGAGCCGGGGCCACGTTCGCAAAGCTTCCGCTCGTCCTCGATCCGAACGACCTGACCGGCGTGGACGTCGCCATCGTCGGCGCACCCACCGACGATGCCGTCAGCTACCGCCCGGGCGCACGGTTCGGACCCCGCGCCATCCGCCTGGCCGACGTCGGCGGAGGCCCCCACCGCCCCAACATGGACCTCGGGGTGAACCCGTTCGACGTGCTCACCGTGGTCGATTACGGGGACGCCGAGGTCGTGCCGGCCGACAAGGAGGCCACCCACCGGGCCATCCGCGCGATTGTCGGGGAGGTCTGCGCCGGGGGTGCGGTGCCCATCGTCCTGGGCGGCGACCATTCGATCGCCCATCCGGACGTCGGAGCGGTCGCTGAGCACGTGAAGCCGGAGGGCGTGGGGCTGGTGCACTTCGACGCCCACGCAGACAACGCGGCGGAGGTGTTCGGGGTGCGGCTCTCCCACGGGACGCCACTGCGGCTGCTGGTCGAAGAGGGCTCGGTGCGGGGTGAGGACATCGTCCAGGTCGGCCTGCGCGGGTACTGGCCGGACCCCGAGGAGTTCGAGTGGGCCAGGCGGCGTGGCTTTCGGTGGCACCTCATGGAGGAGATCAGCGAGCGCGGCATGGACGCGGTGATGGACGACGTGGTCGAGGCGGCAAGGCCCTGGGATCACATGTTCCTGTCGTTCGACATCGACGTGTGCGATCCGGGGTTCGCCCCCGGAACGGGAACTCCGGAGCCGGGAGGCATCACCGCACGGGAGGCGCTTCGAGCGGTTCGCCGGCTGGCCTGGCAGGTTGGGTTCGCCGGGATGGAGGTTGTGGAGGTCGCTCCTCCCTATGACCAGAGCGAGATCACCGCGTTTCTGGCGAATCGGCTGGTGTTGGAGGCGCTGTCCGGGCTGGCCCTGCGGAAGCTCGGCCGCGAGCCCAGGCCCGAACGCTCGTTGTGAGGGAGGGCACGGGGCGGCCCGCTGGGGAGCCGCCCCGATGCCGATCCGCGGTTCGGATCAGTAACCGGCGCCGGTGACCCCTTCCCGCTGACCGCCGAACAGTGGTGAGCGTCCCGGGCTGGTCGGTCCGGGTCAGGCGTTCAGTTCGGCGCAGAACTCCCCGAACGCGTCCACGTAAGCCTGGACGTCCTGCTCGGAGTGCTGGACGCTGATGGTCCACTGCTCCTCGTCGCCGGGGGTCATGAAGATGCCCCGGTTCACCATCCACGGCCACGACGCGGCGAACAGGTCCGTGTTGCAGTCCAGGAAGTCACGGTAGTTCCGAAGCGGCTCCGGCCGGTAGGAGACGCATCCCTTCGCGCCGAGATCGACGGAGTGGGCCGGGATGCCGCCCTCCTCGAGGGCCCGCCGGCACCCTTCGGCCAGCATGGTTCCGAGCTTGCCGAGATGCTCGTAGGCATCCGGTGTGAGGACCTCCGTCAGCGCGACCAGCCCCGCCCGGCATGACAGCGGGTTCCCGTTGAACGTCCCCTGCTGGGCAGCCCCCCGCGTGATCACCTCCATGACGTCGGCTCGTCCGCCGAACGCTCCGATGGTTGTCCCACCGCCGATGGCCTTGGCGAAGCAGGCCAGGTCGGGCTGGACGCCGAACCGCTCGATGGCCCCGCCGGAAGCGATGGTGGCGCCCGACTTCACCTCGTCGAAGATCAGCACGACGCCGTGTTGCGAGCAGAGCTCCCGAACCCGTTCCAGGTAGCCGGGCCGAGGAATCACGATGCCGATGTTCATCATCACCGGCTCCATGATCAGCGCGGCGACGTCCTCCCCCACCTGCCCCAGGGCCCGCTCCAGGGCCTTCTGGTTGTTGAACGGCACGATCAGGGTGTTCTCCGCCGTGTTGGCCGGGACGCCCTTCGACGTGGGCACGGTCATGTAGAAATCGTCGACCCCGGGGCCGCCGTCCACGCCGGTGTTGTAGCGGATCCCCAGGACCTCGGCCTCGGGCACCACCGAGAACAGGACGTCGTCGTGATGGCCGTGGTAGGACCCCTCGATCTTCAGGATGATGTCACGTCCGGTGGCCGCTCTGGCCACTCGGATGGCGTCCATCGTCGCCTCGGTCCCGGAGTTGACGAAGCGAAGCTGGTCCAGCCCGAACCGCCGGCAGATCTCCTCGGCCAGCGCCACCGTCACCTCGGTGGTGACGGCGAAATGCGTGCCCGTTCGAGCCGCCCGCTCGATCGCCTCGACGATCTTGGGGTGGGCGTGCCCCACCACGTTGACCCCGAAGCCGCTGTGGAAGTCGAGGTACTCGGTGCCGTCGACGTCCCACACGTGCGAGCCAAGGCCGCGGTCCAGGTAGATCGGGTACGGGTCGGCCGCCTGGAAGGTCGACGCCACCCCCATCGGGAGGCTCTTCACCGCGCGCTTGAAGAGCTCGCCCGACGCGCCGGTTCGTTCGAGCAGCCGCTCCTGCTCCTTCGCCGCGATCTCCTTGGCCTTCGCTGTCACTCGCTGGGTGTCGGTCTCCATTGGCACGTGGGTCGGCTCCTTCTGGCTCGTGGGATTTCGCGTCAGGCCTTCCGTCGCTGGAGGACGAGGTTCGCCGCGGCCAGCGTCACACCTGTCAGGAAGATCAGAGTACCCATCACGAAGACCTGTGGAGGAATGCCGACCTAGACGGCCCCGTAGACCCAGATCGGGAACGTCTCGACGGCCCCTGACACGAAGTTGGTGATGATGAAATCGTCGATGGACAGGGCAAACGCGAGCAGGGCGCCAGCCAGGATGCCGGGGAAGATCAACGGCAGCGTGACCCTGATGAACGTCTGAAGGGGATTCGCTCCGAGGTCCTGGGCCGCCTCCTCGATAGCGCGATCGAACCCGGCCATCCGAGCGCGCACCGTCACCGCCACATAGGCGATGTTGAACATGACGTGGGCAATGATGATCGTCCTGATCCCGCGGGGGACTCCGAACAGGACGAACAGCGAGAGGAGCGATGCGCCGAGCACGATCTCGGGCGCGGCGATGTTCGCGAACAGGATGCCTTCCGTGGCCCCCTTCCCCCGGTACCGATAGCGGAACAGCGCCAGTGCCACGAGCGTCCCCAGGATGGTGGCGATGATCGTGCTGATGGCCGCGATCATCAGCGAGTTCTTGAACGCGGCCGTCAGGCCGGACAGGACGAAGGCCTTCCGATACCACCGAAGCGTGAACCCACCCCACCGGAACGCCACCTTCTTGGGGCTGGTCTGATTGAAGCCGTACAGGACGATGATGAAGATCGGCGTCAGGAGATACAGGATCACTAGCGCGCTGTAGATGGGAAGCACGAAGCGCCGCAGGCGCCGTTGTTTCCGGGTCTGCTTCGGGCCGCCCCACCCCTCCACGAGCGACGCGTCGCGGGTGGCGACGATGCTCACACGTACTCCTGGATGCTCCGCGTCCCCAGGGCCCGCGCGTAGGCGAAGATCCCGACCAACAGTAGGACCATCAGGATCGTGGACATCGCCGCGCCGGCCGGGTAGTGGAAGAACTCGAGATACTCCCGCTGGATCGCGTTGCCCACCATGTTGTTGCGCGTGCCGCCCAGCACGTCGGCGTTCACGTAGTCCCCAGTGGCCGGCACGAACGTCAGGAGGCCGCCGGCGAACACACCCGGCAGCGACAGCGGCAGGATGACTCGAAGGAAGACGTCGCGGCCGCTCGCGTACAGGTCGCCGGCCGCCTCCACGACGCTGCGGTCGATCCGTTCGAGGGACACATAGAGCGGCAGGGCCATGAACGGGAGAAAGTTATAGGCGAGGCCGCTGATCACCGCCGTGGAGGTGGCCAGGGCGTGGTAGCCGCTCGGGAGAAGGTGCCAGCGCTTCAGGGCACCCAGAACGATCCCGTCGTCCGCCAGGATGAACTGCCAAGCGAGCGTCCTGATCACGAACGACACGAAGAAGGGCAGGATCAACAAGAAGAGCAGCGTGGTCTTGCGTCGCCCGCCGTGGAAGGCGATCCAGTACGCCAGGGGATAGGAGACCACCAGGGCGATGATGGTGGCAGCACCTCCATATTCGAACGAACGAAGGAACTGGTGCTGGTACTGCCAGATTACCTGAGGGTAGATCCCGAAGTGCCACGTTTGCCGGAACCCGTCGAGCAGATTCCCCGTCTGAGTGGAGAGCGTGACCATGAGGACCAGCGGGGCCAGGAAGAACGCCACCAGCCACAGCATGCCGGGCATCGTCAGGAGGTACGGGGCGGCCCGCCTTCCCAGGCGATCGTTACCGCTCACTGATTGGTCACGGCACCGAAGATGGTCTTCCACGCCTCCGTCTCGGCGTTGTCCTTGAACACCTTGTACGGGAACCAGTGGGCCAGGTCGTCCGTGGTCGGGAACACCTCGTGGTTGTTGGCCACGGCTGGATCGGAACCCTGGAGGATCTGCTGGGCGGCCGGCACCGGAGAGATGTACTGGATGTAGTCCGTCATCTCCGCGGCGACCTGGGGCTGGTAGACGAAGTCCATCATCATGATGGCGTCGACGGGGTGCTGGGCGTGCTGGGGGATGCACATGTTGTCGGTCCAGATGAGCCCGCCCTCCTTCGGGATGACGAAGCGCATCTCCGGATAGCCGTCACCGCCATCCGCCACGGACAACTGGGCGATCTGGATGTCCCCGGACCAGGCCTGGGTGATCCAGATGTCGCCGTTCTCGAGCGCGTCGATGTAGTTGTTGTTATAGAAGTGCCGGAACTGGCCCTTGTTGAACTGTTCCAGGACCATGTCGGCCGCCTTCTTCCACTCGTCTTGCGTGCTCGTCTGGGGGTTCAGGCCCATGGCGACGAGGATGGCGTTGGGGTAATCTTGGAGGTTCTCGAAGAACCCGACCTTGCCCTTGAACGCGGGGTCGAACAGGTCGAAAAAGGTCGTGATGGGCCGCTTGATCTTCTTGGAGTTCCAGCCGATCCCGGTGAGCCCGGATTGCCAGGCAACGGTGTACTGGTTGCCGGGATCGTAGGGCGGGTTCTTGATCTTCGGGTTGGCGTACTGCTCGAAAGTCTTGAGGTAGGAGTGGTCGAGCGGGATGAGGTAGCCGGGCTTCAGCAGCTCGTCCAGTGGGTCTCCGTTCGTGATGACCATGAGGTCGTAGCCGGTGTCTTGGCCGGCTTGGAGGGCGGGAAGGACCTTGGGAAGGAATACCTCGTTGTCGGCGATGACCTCGTGGTAGCTCACTTTGATCCCGGTCTGCTGGGTGAACTTCAGCAGCGTGGGACTGTTGCCGTTGTCGTCCTTGTCGATGTAGTCGGGCCAGTTGGCGAAGTTCAGCGTCCCGGTCTTGTGCTGCTTCTTCCAGAAGGCCTCCACAGCGCTCACTGGAGGAGTGGTGTGCTTCGTGGCGGTGCCCGAAACCCCGCAAGCTGCCAGGAAGGCGGCCAGGCCCGCGCTGCCCGCTCCGTAGCCGGTGTACTTCAGCAGGTCTCGGCGGGAGAATCGACGCTGGGTCAACCCACGCCACAGGGCCGGGTCGATCCGAATCGAGTCCAGCTTGGAGACGTCGAGCGGTTCGGGATCTTTCATTGCTCCTCCTCCCACTCAGCGAGTGGCTCCGACGGTCGAACGACGAACGTGTGCTCCGGTCGCCACAGCAGCCGGACGCGGTCTCCGGGGGCGACGTTCGCCCCCGATCCCAGGTTCTGGGCGTACACGGTCAAGGTGGTTCCGGCGGGGCCGTCCACCGTGTACTGATGACTGACTCCGACGAACGTGGCGATCTGGAGGACGCCCCGGACCGAGTTCCAACCCGAAGGGGGCTCGCCCTCGTCCTCCTCCAGCCGGATCTTCTCCGGGCGGACCCCGATCTTGACCCGGGACTCGCTTCCGTTCAGGGACGCGTCGGGCACCGTGACGGTGGAGCCGCCCTCGACGACGACGTCCGCGACGCCGGCGTGGCGGGACTTCACCTCGCCCTCCAAAAGATTGGACGCGCCGAGGAAGCCCGCGACGAACTCGGTGGCCGGGTGCTCGTACACCTCTTCGGGCGTGGCGATCTGCTCGATCTTCCCGTGGCGCATGACGGCGAGTCGGTTCGACATGGTCATGGCCTCTTCCTGGTCGTGCGTCACGTACAGGAACGTGATCCCGACGTCCTTCTGGATCCTCTTGAGCTCCAGCTGCATCTGCTTTCGGAGCTTCAGGTCGAGGGCGCCCAGCGGTTCGTCGAGCAACAGCAGCTTGGGCTCGTTGACGAGAGCCCGGGCCAGGGCCACCCGTTGCTGCTGGCCGCCCGACAGCTGCCCCGGCTTGCGCCGCTCGAGTCCCGGCATATCCACGAGGGTCAGCGACTCTCCAACCCGGCGCTTGATCTCCTGGCGGTCCACATGGTGGCGGCGGAGGCCGAACGCCACGTTCTCGAACACATCCAGGTGGGGGAAGAGCGCGTAGGACTGGAACACCGTATTGACGTTCCGGCGATACGGAGGGAGATTCGTCACATCTTTCCCGCCGAGGTGGATAACGCCGGCGGTCGGGTCCTCGAAGCCCCCGATCATCCGAAGCGTGGTCGTCTTGCCGCACCCCGACGGCCCCAGCAGGCTGAAGAACTCGCCCTGGTCGATCTGGAGCGTCAGGTCGTCGACAGCCAGGACGTCACCGAAGCGCTTGGTCACCTGGTCCAACCGAACGTCGGTCTCGCCCACGCGAACCTCCTGACCCGCTGCCGCGGTCGTCGTGGGTGATTCTCGCACGGTGGAAAGCTTCGTTCCCAGGTCGATGATCCGGACCGTAGCCGGGCCGGCTCGCCGGGGGGAGCGCCTGCCGGTCGAAACGGTGGGGTCCCGTTTGTACAGCTAGGCGACATCCGCCCAGTTCGGCCCTGGACACACTGAGCACCGTGCGAGCCGTGGTGGTGGGCGGGGCTGGCGCGATGGGGCGGGTGGCCGCGCAGGACCTGGCCCGCTCCGAAGGCGTCGAAGTCGTCACGGTGGCGGATCTGGACGGAGACCGGGCCGCCTCGGTGGCGAGTTCCATCCGTGGAGGAGCCGACGTCCGGTGGGTGGCGACGGACATCTCAGGGAAGGGCTTCGTCGAGGTCCTCGAGGGTCACGACGTCTGCATCGCCTCCACGGCCTACCGGCTCAACCCTGCCATCGTCGAGGCCTGTTTGGACGCCGGGTGCGGCTATGTCGATCTGGGCGGGCTCTTCCACGTGGCCCTGGCCACCCTCGAGTACCGCGACCGTTTCGCCTCCGCCGGGCTGACGGGAGTGACGTGCATGGGCGGGAGCCCGGGCATCACGAACCTCCTGGCGGTGGTGGGCGCCCGCGAGCTGGACACCGTGGACGGGATCCACGTCCGGCTGGGGTCGATGGATCCCTCGGTTTCGGGCCTGCCGCTTCCCATCCCCTACTCACTCGAGACGATCCTCGACGAGTTCAGCCTCCCGGCCATGGCCTACCGGGCAGGGGAGTTTCGGGAGGTCGATGCGCTGGGCGAACCGGAAGACGTCGATTTTCCGGAGCCCGTTGGAAAGCGCCGGGCGTTCACCACGCTGCACTCGGAGGTGGCCACCCTCCCCCGAGGATTCCCCGGCGTCCGGGAGGTCACGTTCAAGATCTCGTTCGAACAGGCCTTGGTCGAACGGTTCCGGCTCCTCGCGAACATCGGGTTCGCATCGTCGGAGCCGGTTGTCGTTCGGGGTCAGAGCGTCCGTCCCCGGGATCTCTTGATCGAGCTGGGGCGCCGCCTGCCGCAAGCCGCGGGGACCGAGGACGTGGAGTGCCTGCGGGTGGTGCTGGAGGGAGAGAAGGACGGGCGGGATCGAACGATCGTCGCCGAAGCCCTGATCGAACCGAACCGCGACCTGGGGCTCGGCGGCGGCGCGCTCGACACAGGCATCCCGCCGTCGATCGTTGCGCAGATGATCGTGGCGGGCGAGGCCAAGGGGCCGGGAATGTTCGCGCCGGAGGAGGCTGTGGACGCCGACCGGTTCTTCCAGCGGCTGGCCGAACGCGGAATCACGTACTCGGTTCGAACGGAGGGTTGAGCGACCTGTAGCAGACTCGCTACAGCGGCACGTGGGAGAGGACCATGATCCTCGGCTCGGTCATCTCCTCCATCGCGTACTTCAGGCCCTCCCGCCCGTAGCCCGACTCCTTGGACCCTCCGTATGGCATCTGGTCGGCCCGGAACGCGCTGACGTCGTTCACGATCACTCCGCCCACCTCCAGCGTGCGGTGGGCCAGCATGGCCCGGTCGATCGAGGAGGTGAAGACCCCGGCCTGGAGCCCGTACGGGGAGTTGTTCACTTCGTCCAATGCCTCCTGGTACGTCTCGTAGCGCTGGACGGTGATGACGGGGCCGAAGATCTCCTCGCATCGCACCTTCATCTCCGGCGTGGTGTGGGCGAGGACGGTGGGGAAGTACAGGGGGTCCTCCCGCTTTCCGCCGGTCAGGATCTCCGCACCCTGAGAAACCGCTTCCTTCACCCAGGCGTCGATCCGGTCGAGCGCTCCGGCGTCGATGACCGGACCGACGTCGACGGTCGGGTCCAGTGGGTCACCCACCTTGAGCGATTCGACGTGCTTGACGAGGCGCGACACGAAGTCGTCGTAAACCTCCGACTGGACGAACACTCGCTGCACGGAGATACAGGACTGCCCGGCCTGGTAGTAGCCGCCCACCGCCACCCGCGCCGCGGCGTTGTCGAGGTCCGCGTCCGAATGCACGATGACCCCCGCGTTCCCTCCCAGCTCGAGCGTGGCGTGCTTCCTCGGATCGAGGCCCTTCAGCGTCCACCCGATCCCCGAGCCGGTGAAGGACAGCTTCTTGAACCGGCGATCCTCGACCAGCTTCTGGGCACGCTCGCTCGAGATCGGGAGCACGCTCAGCATCCCCTTGGGAAAGTCGGTCTCGTCGAACAGCTCCGCCAGGGCCAGGGCGCCGAGGGGCGTGACGCCGGCCGGCTTGACCACGATCGGGGCGCCCACGGCGAGGGCCGGGGCCACCTTGTGCGCGACCAGGTTCACCGGGAAGTTGAAGGGGCTGATCCCGAGGACGGGCCCGTAGGCGAAGCGACGAACGATGCCCGCCCGCGATCCCAGCGACTCCTCGGTGTCGAGGGCCAGGAACTCACCGTCCATCCTTCGTGACTCCTCCGATGCCCACCGGAAGGTGGAGATGGCCCGGGTCACTTCGATCTTCGACCACTTGAGCGGCTTGCCACCCTCCTTCGCCACGAGCTCCGCCAGCTCGTCCACCCGCTCCGCGATCCGATGGGAGATGTGCAGGAGGGCCTCGGACCTCACGTATGTGGGAAGGTGCCGGGAGTCCCTGAACGTCTCCGCGGCCTTCGCCACGGCGTCCTCGACATCGGCGTCGGTCGGCGTGCCGATCGAGGCCACCACGCTCCCGTCGTACGGGCTCTTCACGTCCAACGTGCCCTGGCCGGTTCGCCACTCACCTGCCACGTAGAAGGGTTTGGTCGTCATGACCTGCTCACCTCCCCGGATCTGCTGGTCACTCCAGAGCCGCCATCACGTGCTTGATGTTCGTGTAGTCCTCGATGGAGTAGATCGACATGTCCTTGCCGTAGCCACTCTGCTTGTATCCGCCGTGCGGCATCTCGTTGACCAGCGGGATGTGGGTGTTGATCCATACCGTCCCGAACTGCAGCTTCCTGGCCGCGTTGAGCGCCCTGGCCACGTTCGTGGTCCACACGCTGGCGGCCAGGCCATAGTCGACGTCGTTGGCCCACGCGATGGCCTGATCGTCATCCGCGAACCGCTGCACCGTCACCACTGGGCCGAACACCTCCCGCCTGACGATCTCCGATTCCTGGGTCACGTCGGCCACCACGCTGGGCTGGTAGAAGAACCCCGGACCTTCGATCGCCGCTCCGCCCGTGAGGATGGCAGCGCCTCCCTCCCTGGCACGGTCGACGAACCCGCTGACCCGGTCGAACTGCTCCTTCGAAACGAGCGGCCCCATCTCCGTGTCATCGCTCGCGGGGTCCCCCACGTTCAACGATTCGACCGCGGGGACCAGCGAGGAGAGGAGGTTGTCATAGATCTTCGGGCCGGCGATGACCCTGGTGGCGGCCGTGCAGTCCTGCCCGGCGTTGAAGAAGCCGCCGATCTTGATCCACTCGACGACCGCGTCCATGTTCGCGTCATCGAAGACGATCACCGGCGCCTTTCCTCCCAGCTCCAGGTGAACCCGCTTCAGCGTCTGCGAGGCGGCTCGGGCCACCTCCTTGCCGGTGGCCACGTCTCCGGTCAGCGACACCATGTTGACGCCGGCGTGCCGAACGATCCCGGCGCCGACCGGCTCGCCGTCGCCGGTGATCACGTTGAGCACCCCGGGCGGGAAGATCTCCGCCGCGAACTCCGCCATCCGAAGGGCCGACAGCGGCGTCCACTCGGACGGCTTGAGGATCACCGTGTTCCCGGCCGCGAGCGCGGGGCCGATCTTCCAGATCGCCATCATCAGCGGGTAGTTCCACGGCGCGATCGACCCGACCACGCCGACCGGCTCCCGTCGAAGCATGCTGGTGAAGCCCTTCATGTATTCGCCGGTCGCTCGCCCCTCCAGGAATCTGGCGCCCCCGGCGAAGAAGCGCAGCGCGTCGACCATGGGAGGGAGCTCGTCGGAGAGCGTTGTGGCGAGTGGCTTGCCGACGTTCTGGGATTCGATGCCGGCGATCTCCGCAGCGTGGGATTCCACGGCGTCCGCAAGCTTCAGGAGCATCAGGCTTCGCTCGGACGGCGTGGAGTCGAACCACACCTCGTCATAGGCCTTGCGGGCGGCGGTCACGGCGCGATCGACGTCGTCCGCTGTCCCCTTCGGCACCTCCGCGATGACCTGGCCCGTGGCGGGATTCAGGACCGGCTGCATCTCCTCTCCGGACCCGGCGACCCATTCCCCGCCGATGAACATCTCGCCTCGCTTGACCGCCGTCGCCATGGTGCCTCCTCACTCTCCGACTCGTCGAGCCGATTGGAGCGTATTCCTTTCCTCTGCCGGCGCGGCAGGCCGAACGCCACACCGCGGAGCCCCCTTTTCGTACGGTCGGGACAACAGCGAACCGAGGGCGTGCCTCACGGCCGCGAGAACGACCGCCCGTTGCCCTCAGCGCTCGACAGGAGATCTCTGGCTCGGAGCGCCAGGAAGAACTCCATGCGGTCCCGGGCGGAGGAGAGTCGCCGCCCGGTCAGCTCTTCGACCTTCCGCATCCGGTACCGCAGCGTGTGCCGGTGCACCAGAAGCTCCATGGCCGCCGCCTCCCACCGAGCGTTCTTCTCCAGGAAGGCTCGGAGCGACGGCACCAGCTCGCCCCCGTGACCCCGGTCGTACCGGTCGAGGGGGGCGAGGACGCTGCCGGCGAACGTTCGGAGCGCCTCGGGGTCCTGGAGCGACAGGAGCAGTTGATAGGTGCCGAGGTCCTGGAACTCGGCCGATTGCCTGCCCTCGGTCCGGCAGACCTGCAAGGCGTACCTCGCCTCTCTGATCGTCTGAGCGATCTCGTCGAAGGGAACCAGGCTCCCCGCGCCCGCCAGGACGTCGCCGGACGAACGGGCCCCGATGGCGGCTTGCACGTCCCCGAGGAATCCGGACCCCGCCGGTTGCAGAATGGCCACCACCAGATCGTCGCGAGGCGAGCACATGAACGCCCGGCCCTCCGGCAGCCTGGCCAGCGCTTCCTCGCACACCCCGGCCAGGGCCTCTGGAGAGCCCCCGTCGGCCAACGCGAGCGCCGCCACGGGGCGGTCCACGTCGAACCCCAGCCGCTCGAGGGACTGGCGAGCCCGAGCGGGCTCGAGCTCCCCACTCAGGATCTTGTCGAGCACGTCGCCCTTCAGGCGGCGCTCCGTGTCCGAGACCGCCCTGGCCTTGGCCAGCTCCAGGGCCAGGAGCGCCAGGGCGTGGCTGGACACGATCCGGTCGAAGTGCGTCAGCGCGTCCCGCTTCCCGGCGCCGAGGAAGGCCTCGACGCGCCCCTGGGCGGTGACCGGCTGGATCACGATGTGGTGGCCGCGGTCGACCACCGACAGGCTGAACCTGGGGCCCTCAGCCCGAGGGGTCTGCAGCTCCGACCACAGCCGCGGCAGGTACACGTCGGCGGTGGCGGGTTCGGCCGCCATGAGGGAGCCATGCAGGTCGAACAGCACCGACCAGCCCCCGATCGCCTTCGCCAGCGCCGCCACGATTCCCTCGACCCCCTGGCCCTCGAGGACTGCCCGGGTCAGGGTGTGTTCGGCCTCCAAAGACCGCGACAACAGGTCGTACTGTTCGGCCATCAGCCTGGTGAAGACCACCTCGGTGATGGCGATGAACGGGACGTCGTAGGGGACCTCGAACACGGGAAAGCCGGCCGCCTCGGCCGCGTCCACCACCGCTTTCGGGACCGATCGGAACGAGAACCCGGTGCCGAGCCCCAGCCCGGCCAGACCCGCCGCGGCCAGCCGGCCCACGTATCCCCGTTGCCTGGCCGGTGTCTTGCCGACGCCCATACCGGTGGTCAGGAGCAGCTCGCCACCCTTCAGCCAGGGCGTGGGGTCCTCGAGCTCGCTGACGTGGACCCACCTGATGGTCTGGGTCAGCCCGCGTCTCCCGGCCTTGGGACGGATGTCCAAGCCGGGGGTCCGCAGGAGCTCTCCCACGGTGAGCGACATGCCAGGGATTGTACGGATGGTACAAAGGGCCGGGCCTCCGTTACCCCCAGCCGGATGCTGACACGCGGATTGGGCGGGGCCACACTGCGCCCACCGATCGCGTCGCGGAGGCAGCATGGACATCCCGCAGGAACGCCGAATCGTCACCGAGATTCCCGGCCCGAGATCCCGTGCCCTGCTGGAGCGACGCCTCCAGGCCGTTCCTCGGGGTGTCTTCTACACCACGCCGATCTTCGCCGACGCCACCTCCGGAGCGATCATCCGCGACGTGGACGGCAACAGCTTGATCGATCTGGGGGCGGGCCTGGCCGTCCTGAACACCGGCAACAGCGCCCCCGGTGTGACAGAAGCGGTTCGCGCCCAGCTCGACCGGTTCACCCACACCTGCATGCACGTCACGATGAACGAGCCCTACCTCGAGCTGGCGGAGCGGTTGAACGAACTGGTCCCCGGCGAAGAGCCGAAGCGGACGATGTTCACCAACAGCGGCGCGGAGGCGGTGGAGAACGCCGTCAAGATCTCCCGGTACTTCACCAAGCGACCAGGTGTGGTGGTGTTCGATCACGCCTTCCACGGGCGAACCCTTCTGGCCATGACCATGACGGCGAAGGTCGTGCCCTACAAGCAGTCACTGGGACCCTTCATCCCGGAGGTGTACCGGTTGCCGTACGCCTACCCGTACCGGTGCCCCACGGGAGGCCACACCCCGGAGGAGTGCGCTGAGAGCTGCATCCGCTATGCCATCGACCAGATGGACAAGCAGATCGGGCCGGACAACATCGCGTGCCTGGTCGTGGAGCCCATCCTCGGCGAGGGAGGGTTCGTGGTGCCGGCGCCCGGCTTCCTGCCCCGGCTGGCGGAGTACTGCCGAGACCACGGGATCATGTTCGTCGCCGACGAGGTCCAGACCGGCATCGGGCGGACCGGGCGGTGGTTCGGCATCGAACACGAAGGGGTCGCCCCGGACATCGTGACCACGGCGAAGTCGCTGGCGGGAGGACTCCCGCTGGGCGGCGTGACGGGGCGAGCGGAGGTCATGGAGAGCGTGCACGTCGGAGGAGTGGGGGGCACGTTCGGCGGGAACCCCCTGGCCTGCGCGGCCGGGCTGGCGGTTCTCGACGCGATCGAGCGCGACGGGCTGCTCGAGCGGGCCGAACGGATCGGAAGCCTCCTGACCCGGCGTCTCCGGGAGATGGCCGAGCGCTTCGAGCTGATCGGTGAGGTCCGGGGACGGGGCGCCATGGTGGCGATGGAGCTGGTGGAAGATCGCCAGACGAAGGCCCCGGCGAATCACGCGGCGTCCCGGCTGATCGAGGAGTGCTACGCGCAGGGCGTTATCATCCTGAAGGCCGGCACCTACGACAACGTCATCCGGTTCCTCCCGCCACTCACCATCCAGGAGGAGCTGCTTGGAGAGGGCCTCGACGTGGTGGAGAAGGCCATCGTGGCCGTGGAGGCGGATGCGGCGAGGTGACCGTTCTCTCCGACGGCGAGGTCCATTCGGCGCTGGCGGGTCATGACCTCAGGGGCTGGCGGTTCGACCGGGGCGAGATCTTCAAGAACTACAAGTTCTCGACCTTCATGGACGCCATCGCCTTCATCGATCGCCTGGCCCGGTTCGCCGAGGAGGCCAACCACCACCCCGATCTGGAGAACCACTACAACCGGGTCAGGGTCGCCCTGCATACGTGGAGTGAGAGCGGCGTGACCGACAAGGATCTGGCCCTGGCCCGGCGGATCGAGTCGGTCGCGGAGGCTCCCGAGCTCTGACGCCTCGTCCCAACCTGAAGTCGGCGGGGTGGCCCGGCACGTCGGGTCAGTGTTCGCCGCGGAGGTTCGGGGGAGAGCCGAGCGGCCGAAGGACCAGCCGGTCGTGCGGCTCCTCCACGTCCACCAGGCCTTCCAGGCTTTCCTCGACGTACAGGGTCATGTCACCCACCGGCACGGCCCGGTCGCCCGGGGCGGGGGAATCGGTGAGTACGGCCTGCACGGTTGAACCAGCTCTGGCCAGCCGGATCTTCGCGTCGGGGTTGAACCTGCGCGCCGCCGCCTGGGAGCGCGACAGGATGTCCGAGGCCCACTCGGTCAGCTCGATCAACGGGCGTCCCCCTCCTCGTCGCTCATCCGATCACACCCTCGCGGTGGCTCAGCCCGAGCAGGGCAGGAGGCCGGAGGCGTCCTTTGCCCGGAGCACCCGGAGGGCGGCGTCGTCCACGCGTGCACCCATCGACGGGTCGGCGTCGACCCGGGCCAGGACGGCACTGGCCATCTGGTCGGCGGGCTGCACGTACTTCGAGATGATGAGGTCGCCCCCGGCTTGCAAGAAGTCGATCGCACGGGTCCCGGCAGGGATGCTCGAGATGGCCACCGCCGCTCCGATGTCATCCGAGACGACGACGCCGTCGAAGCGCTGCCCGACGCGCAGCAGGCCCATGATCGTGGGCGAGAAGACCGCCAGGTGGTCGGGGTCGATCTTCGTGTAGCTGGCCAGGGCGACCATGACCATCGGCACGCCCGCGTCGACGGCCTGCTGGAAGGACCGCAGGTACGGGTCGTCCGCTGTGGTCGCCGAGTCCACCACGTTCGCGGTGAAGTCCGTGTTGCCGACCACCCGGCCAAGGCCCGGGAAGTGCTTCGCGGTCGAGGTGACGCCCGCCTCGGCCATCCCCTTCAGGAACGCCACGCCGTGGCTGCCGACCGTGTCCGGATCGTGCCCATAGTCGCGCTGGAGCACGCCGATCGGCTGGTTCTGGGAATCGGTACCGGGCGGGACGACGTCCATGACGGGCCCGAAGTTGAGGTTGACACCCGCGGCAATCAGCTCCTTGCCCCATCCTTTCGCGTCTCCCTCGAGCGTCGAGGGGTCCAGCGCGCCCTGGTCCACGGCCGAGGGGATCGTCGAGAACCCCGGACCCTGGAGCGCCTGGATCCTCCCGCCCTCCTGGTTCGCCGCGACGTAGAAACGGACCCCGGCCGTCGTGCCCTGGGTGGCGAGGGCCTGGACCGCGTCGGCGATCGCCCGCACGCCGGTCGCTCCTTCGGTGGTGGTCTGGATGAACGAGACCGAGCCGAAGTGATGCTCTCGGATGCCGGCGATCTCTGCCGGCCCCAGCCGGTCGTCCCGGAGGCCCACGATGAAGAGCTGGCCAACCCGCTGCTCCTCGGTCATCGAGGCGAACACCTGCTCCGCGCAGGACCCGGTCGGTCGCGGAGACACGGTAGGCGTCGTGCTCGGGCCGGAACTGGTCGGGGGCCGCGAGGATGGCGGCGAGGAGGGGGAGGTTCCGGCTCCGGTGTGACCCCCCGAGCCGCACGCGGCCATCAGCGAGATCAGGGCCAGAGCGGCGGATGTTCGAAGGGGGGCCACGGCCGGCCATGATACGTCCCGACGATCTCCTCGCTCCCGGCAGTCGGGGCCGACGCTACGGCGAGATGGCCCGCCACCGGGCGTCCCACACGCTGTAGGGCACGCAGTCGCTCCGCCCATCGCCGCATTCGGCCACGGGAGTCTTCCACAGAGCCAGCGAGGAGTAGAACCCGGCGTCGCCGCACCGCCCGTATCGAAGGGTGCCGGCAGCGAATCCCACCGCCTGCTCCAGGAGCGGGCAGGCAGCCGGGTTGGCCGGCGCCGCCGACAGGTACTGTGCGGCGAGCGCCTGGACCCGCGGGTCCATCGTCCACTGCATCCAGCGGTACATGCAGTCCGGGTGGCGGGCATGGGTCGACATGACCCAGGAGTCGACCCACCCGGTGACCCCTTCCGAGGGAACGACGCCGGCCACCGGCACCGCCCGGGTCAAGCTCATCACGATGGGCCGACCTGCTCCGATCACGGCCTGGCCCTGGGAGAACCACGTGAGCTCGTCGGTGAACGAGGTCCATCTCCGAGCGATCTGGTTCTGTCGGACGATCAGGGCGGCTGCCGCTTCGAACTGCGCCGAGGTCAGCTCGTAGGGATCGGTGATCCGAAGGCCCGGCCGGTGGGCCTTCAGATAGAGGGCGGCTTCGGCCAGCGACATGGGCCCGTCGAAGGCCGCGATCCGCCCACGGTAGGGAGAGGGGGACCACACGACGGACCAACTGGCCGGGGCGGGATGGATCCGGCTGGAGTCATACAGGAGGAGGTTCGGCCCGTACTCGAAGGGAACGCCGTACGGTCGTCCGTTGGCGGAGTCGAACGGGGCGAAACGGAGCGGGCCCAGGAGGCTCCGGAGCCCGGGCAGCCGGGCCGGGTCGAGCGAGGTGAGGTCACCGTGGCCGATCAGCCGCCCCACGGCGTCGCTCGAGATCGCCGCGCCGTCGTAGACCGACCCGCTGCTCTGCCGGAGGAGTCCCACCATCTCGCCGGCGCTGATCGCGTACTTCACCGTGACCATGCACCCGGTGAGGTGCTCGAAGGGATGAACCCAGTCGAACCGAGCGTCGTCGGCACCGTCCTCGACGTACCCGGGCGGGGCCACCAGGTTGAGGAGCCCCTCGCCCCGCCCGGCCCCACCGCCCGCCCCCGACGGACCGGCCCGTCCGCACGCCGCCCCGGCCACCACGAGCACCGCCGAGACCACGGCGATCGATCGCCTCCGGAGGGCCCGCTTCCCGAGCATCCCCACATTGTGACGACGGTTGCCGGGCCTGGCCCCGGGGGCGCATACTCGCTCCGGTGGCAGCGGCCCCCACGGGCTGCATCCCGCCGCCGACCCTGGTACAGGAAGCGAGCGAACCATGGGCGTGCCGTTATGGCCTTCGCACCCAGGCGCCGGGCCAGGCGACTGTTCGCCTACTGGCGGTCGGAGCAACGCACTCTCCGCCAGGGTTTCGTCGCACTCCTGATCAGCACGGGAGCCGCGCTGGTCGCGGGGATCACGCTCGGGTCCATCTCCCATACGCTGCTCGTCCTGCCCGGACTGTTCATCCTGATCCCGGCCGCCGTGGGGATGCGGGGAACGATCTTCGGGGCCATCGGCGCGCGGTTCGGGACCAGCACTCACGCCGGTCTGTTCGACGTCACGTGGCGACGGACCGGGATCCTGTACCAGAACGTGTTCGTCGGGGTGGTGACCACGTTCTCCTCGTCCCTCCTCCTGGCGGCGCTGGCGAAGCTGTCCGCCGAAGCCTTCGGGCTCACGTCGATCTCCTTTTTCGACTTCGTCACGATCTCCGTGCTGGGCGGGGTGCTGGGGTCGGCGGCCATCATGGGACTGACCCTGGGCCTGTCGGTCCTGGCGTACCGCCGGGGCTACGACCTGGACACGGTGTCCACGCCGCTGGTCACGGCGTCAGGCGACATGGTCACGGTGCCCACGCTGTACCTGGCCACCTTCCTGGTCAGGTTCCACTACGTCAACCTGACCGTGGCCATCCTGTCGATCGTGGTGTGCCTGTACGCCACGATCCGGGGAGCGCTGACCGACCTCCCCCTGGCCAGGCGGGCCATCCTGGAGATGGCGGCGGTGATCCTGCTGACGCCACTGCTCGACATCCTGGCGGGGACGGTGGTCGAACCTCGGCTGCACCGGTTCGCCCTCTTCACCGGTCTCCTGGTGATCATCCCGCCTCTGGTGTCCGATGCCGGCGCGCTGGGGGGCATCCTGTCCTCGCGGCTGTCCTCGAAGCTCCACCTCGGCGTGCTCTCGCCGCGAGGATGGCCGGAGGGGCCGGCATTCCTGGACGCCTCCCTGGTGATGGGATTCGGGATCGTGGCCTTCTCCGCCGTGGGCGTCCTGGGGTACGTGTACAGCTTGTTCGTGGGGCGTTCGCTCGGGCCGATGGTGATGATCGGGGGCACGCTGGTGGCAGGAATGATCTCGACGATCATCGCCATCGTGGTGAGCTACTACGTCGCCGTATGGACGTGGCGGTTCGGCCTGGACCCCGACAACCACGCCGTCCCCATCATCACCAGCGTGATGGACCTGGCAGGGGTGATCACCTTCCTGTTCGTTCTGTCACTATTCGGGGTGGCGACACATGGCTGACGACGACCAACCGAGGAACGTCAAGGAACTGCTCGTCGAGGCGAAGGACGTCTCGGAGCTGATGATCGACCTCGCCTACGCGGCCGTCTTCTTCAAGGACGAGGATCTCGCGGAGGAGGTCGAGGTCCTGGAGGACCGCCTGGACGGCTACCTCCGGCGGCTCCGGGAGATCTCCATGCTGGCCGCTCGGTCGCCGGAGGACGCCGAGGCGATGGCCAACGTCCTGCACATCGCGGGGGCCATCGAGAAGATCGGGCAGGCCGCCTCGGACATCGCCCGGGTCATCCAGGCAAAGCTCGGGATCCCCGAAGCATTGCGTCCAGACCTTCGACACGCCGACGAGATCGTCGGCCGGGTCCGGGTCAGGGAGACCGCTCCATGCGTGGGCCGCTCGCTCAAAGAGCTGCTGCTCCCGTCGGAAACGGGGATGTGGCTCATCGCGATCCGCCGGGGGGCCGAGTGGGAGTTCGACCCGCAGGCCGAGACGGTGCTATCGGAAGGTGACGTCCTGCTGTTCCAGGGCCCGGAGGAGGGCGTGAACCTGATCCGGGAGGTGGCCGGCGCGCCGGCGCTTCCCGCGGCCCCAGAGACGGAGACCCCCCCGCTGACCGAGCTGGACCGAGCGGTGGACATCCTGGTGGAGATGAAGAACTCGGCCGAGGTCGCGGTGGGCCTTGCGTACTCCGCGCTCCTGTTCAACGACCCCGCGCTGGCCGCAGAGGTGGCCACCCTGGAGACACGCTCGGACATCCTGCACGACGAGCTGGAGTCCTGGGTGCTGAAGTCGGCACCGGAAGCTCGAAACACCGACGAGCTCCGCGGGTTGCTCCGGCTGGCCTACGCCAGCGAGACGATCTTCGACGCGGCCAGGGACATGACGTGGCTGGTGGAGCAGGGCGAGGAGCTCCATCCGGTCATCCAGATGGCGCTCGAGGAGACCGAGGAGGTGGCCACCGAGACGGTGGTGGAGCGGGGATCCCGTGCGGACGGCCGGTCGCTCAAGCAGCTCCAGCTGGAAACGGAGACGGGGATGTTCGTCCTGGCCGTGCAGCGGGGTCGAAGGTGGACCTACCGGCCCCGGCCGCGATTCGAGCTCGAAGCCGGGGACCGGGTCATCTCGCTCGGTCCCGAGGAAGGGGCCGCAGAGCTGGATGCGGTGTGCCGGGCTCCGGCAGCGGCGCTCGAGCACTACCCCTAGGCCGTCCGCCCGAGCTCACCCTCCCCTTCGCCGCAGGCATACAATCCAAGCAACCGGCGAAGGGGGGTTTCCCATGCGGCGAGGCTTGGCGGTTCTCGTGTTCTTTGTGCTCTTCCTGTCCTTCGGCCTGGCGCCCCCCGCGGGGGCCGCCGACCTCTCCGGATCGGCCAAGTGCAGCGGTCAGGCCCAGTCCTCCGATTCGAACGGGCGCCCGCTCGATTCCGTCGCCGCGCCCGGACAGGGCGGGACGCACGACGACCCGTTCCTGGTCGACTACAACGGCGTGGTCCGCTATTCCGGGCACAGCGGCGAGGTCATCACGAACCACAGCTGGCACCTCCAGATCTTCTTCATCCCGATCCGGAGCGGCGGCTCGGACAACTCCGGCGGCGACACCCGCACAGATGGAACCGAGCGGCCCGCCGACGACCTGCCCTTCCGGTTCGCCGGCCTCTACTACGTCTCCGGCGGGATCTCGGGCACCGGGGGCTCGTGCGACGGGAGCGCCTGGATCAAGCTTGTCGGGAGCCCGGTCGGCACGGTGCCCTGGATCGTGAGCCTGGCGCTGATCGTGCTCGGCCTGATCCTGCTGTTCCTGGCCCTTCCGACGTGGAAGGCCGCCCGGGCTGCGGCGGCCCCACCGGCCGGTCCGATCGAGGGACGAGAGGCGGCGGTCAGGCCCGTGGCGGCCCCCCGAAAGAAGCACCACGTCATCCTGGGCGTCCTGGGCGGGTTCCTGCTCGGGCTCGGCCTGTCCCTGCTGCTGGCGGCCTACTCGCAGGTGTGGTTCGGCAAGCTTACGTTGCTGATCTTCCTGGTCGCCCTGATCCTGCTCGGCCTGCTGCTGGCGTTGTTCGGCCCGGCCAGGCGGCGCGAACCCGCCCCGGCGGTCTGACCGTCGCGGTGGCGATTCAGCGAACTCCGGCGGGGAGCGAGAACCGCATGTGCTCCTCGACCGTTCGGAGCTGATCCACCTGAGTCGCTCCCTGAGCCTTCAGGCAGTCGACGACGCGTTCCACCAGCCATTCCGGCGCCGAGGCGCCCGACGTCACCCCGACCGTCTCCGCGACGTCCAGCCACTCGGGCCGGATCTCCATCTCGTCGTCGATCAGGTAGGCCGGGGTCCCCATGGCTCGAGCCACCTCGACCAGGCGCTTGGAGTTCGAGGAGTTGTCCGAGCCGATCACGATGATCAGGTCCGACTGGCGGGCCAGGTCTTTGACCGCCTCCTGGCGATTCTGGGTGGCGTAGCAGATGTCGTCTCTGGGAGGCGCCTCGATCAGCGGAAACCGCTCCCGGAGGACCTCGATGACCTCGTTGGTCTCATCCACGCTCAGCGTGGTCTGGGAGAGATAGGACACCCGCGAGGGATCCGGGACCTCCACCGTCCTGGCCTCCTCCGGCGAACCGACCAGGATCACGCTCTCCGGAGCCTCGCCGCTGGTCCCGACGACCTCCTCGTGGCCCTCGTGGCCGATCAGCAGGATGGTCGACCCTTCCCGGGCGAACCGCCGGGCCTCCAGGTGGACCTTGGTCACCAGCGGACAGGTCGCGTCGATCACCCGGAGGCCCCGGGCCGCGGAGTTCTCGTAGACCGAGGGGGCCACCCCGTGGGCGGAGAGGATGGTCACCGCGCCCTCGGGTACCTCGGCCTCGTCGTCGACGAACACCGCCCCCTTCGATTCGAGGTCCCGGACAACGGGGAGGTTGTGGACGATCTGCTTGCGAACGTACACGGGCGGACCGTAGATACGGAGGGCGCGCTCGACGGTGTCTACGGCGCGCTCGACGCCGGCGCAATACCCGCGGGGCCAGGCCAGAAGGATGCGAGTGGGCACTTCACCATGGTACCCGTGGCGTGGGTCTCACGGTTCGGTCGATACCAAGTCTCCACCTGAGGACGAGGACTTGCGGGCGATCGGTGCGGGTCCTCGACCCAGGGTCGAGTTCGGCCGATATGACAGATCTACGGGCACTCCGGTATAGTCGCGCCTTCCATAGCGCTCTCTCCTCCGATCGAGACACTCCCTCTAGCTCATGACGAGACTTCAGCGTGCCCGCTCGATGGAGAGACGCCCGAGATCGAAGGAGGTGACGGACCACCCGCGACCTACCGCGCCGAGGGCAGAGGCAGATAACTCTGTCTAAGCGCCGGGGGTGAACACATGCTTATGCGCAATACTTCGAAACGCCTGATCCGGCTGGTGTTCGTCGTCACGAGCTTGTCCGTGATGATCCCAGCCATCGCCTTGGCCCAGAACGCCGAGGTGACCCCCGCAGCCACCGCCAGGGTGGCTCCCACCGAGCAACAGCTCGTCGATCACTTCCCCGCTCTGAACGCCGAACGCCAGCTCATGCAGTGGCGAACCGTCGGCTATACCCGGTGGCAGGAATACCTGCGCAAGAAGACGCGCCTGCGCCGCGAAGCCGCTCAGGCGCACCTTCGGGCGGCCCGCCTGGCCGCTGCTCCGGCCTCCCCGCCCAAGCAAGCGACGGTGTCCTACACCACTTCCTCGTACAGCGGCGGCAGCGTCAACTGGTACGCCATCGCCTCGTGCGAATCCGGCGGCCGGTGGGATCTGAACACCGGCAACGGATTCTGGGGCGGCCTGCAGTTCACCCCGCAGACGTGGTTCGCCTACGGGGGCGGCCCATTCAGCGGGGTCGGACCCTTCCCCTACTCCGCCTCGGCCCAGATCGCCGTGGCCGAGAGAGTCTTGGCCCGCCAGGGCATCGGTGCCTGGCCGTACTGCGGGCGGTTCGGCTAAAGGAGACAGAGCACGGCCTCTCCGGACAAGCCTCGGCGGTCCGGGAGGGATCAGGAAGGGGCCGGGCCACCGGACTGGGGGATCCCCAGGATGGCGGCCCGGACCTCTTCCAGGGAACCGGCCATGGCGTCCGCCCCTTCGATCGACCCCACGCTGACCACCCGAGCCCCTGGGTGAGACCGCCGGGCCAGCCGGACCGCCTCCGAACCCAGGCTGGCGTCGATCAGGATCACGTTCGGCTCCCACGTGGCGAGCTGCCGCTCGAGCTCTTCGAGGGAAGCGGCCCCTCCCACCAACTCCCAGTCGGCCGCCACGGCCGCTGTCTTCAGCTCGGCCAGCACCTCCGCGCCGGCGGCCGCGCACA
>DHWM01000091.1:68921-83433 GCA_002413185.1 Actinobacteria bacterium UBA5182 | reverse complement strand
CCCATTCGCGCAGGAAGAAGTGGACGACGCCCGCCACGGGGATGGCGGCGAGGATCCCCCAGAAGCCCAGGAGCTCGGCTCCCAGGATGACCGCCAGCAGGATCACCACGGGGTGCAGGTTGGTGGTCTCCCGCAGGATGAGTGGCGAGAGGATGAAGCCGTCGGTGACGTGCGCCACCACGATGACCGCCAAGACGACCAGCAGGAAGGACGGCGGCCTGGTCAGGATGGCCACCAGCGCCACCGGGATTCCTCCGATATAGGACCCCAGCATCGGGATGAGGTTGGCCATGCCCACGATCACGCCGAGGATCAGCCAGAACCGCATGCCGATGAGGAACAGGCCGATGGTGGCGATGCTTCCCACCACGGCCGAGACGATCAGGCGGGCCCGGACGTAGCCGGAAACGATGCGGCGAACCTCGTTCAACGGCGGCTCGAGCTTGTCCCGGCTGGCCGGAGGGATCATCCGGACGAGCCCCTGCGCTGTCTCCGGGAGGGAGAGCAGGAGCAAGAATCCCAGGAAGCCACCCAGGATGAGCACGATCCCGGCGTGGGCCAGCTGGAGCCCGGCCGTGGTCAGGGTGTCGAGCGCCTTCGGGGCGCTTCCGGCATGCTTCTGCAGCCATCCCGAGATGGTGGTGCCGGCCCGGTGCAAAAGCGGGTTGGAGGATCTGGACAGCCCGTCGAACAGGCTCCCGCCCTTGCGAACCAGGCCGGGCGACAGGGTCGTGAGCGACTGGCCCTGGCGGATCAGGACCGGGATGGCCAGATCCACCAGAATGGCCGTCAGCACCACGGCGCCGGCGAACACGAAGGTGGCGGCGAGGCGGCGGGGCAACCCCAGCCTGGTCAGGCGACGGACCAGCGGGTTCAGCACGAACACGACCATCGCCGCGACGACCAGGTAGGGAAAGATGGCGGCCAGGCGGCCCAGGACCCGGCCCAGCACGAACAGCAGGATGGCCGCTCCGATGCCCGTCCACGCCACGATGCCCCAACCAACCAGGCGCCGCATGCGCCCGCCCGCGGGCATCAGCCGTTCGAGGTGGTCGCGGACCGAAGGTTGGTGCTGGTGGCGCTCCACGGATTCAGCGTACCTCGGCCCGGCCGCTCGTAAGCTCATCGTCGTGCCGCTTCCCGAGCCGATCCGTTCCTTCTGGTACGCAGCCCTTGCCCTCGAGGAGACCTATCGGGAGACGCCGTGGGGGGCCGTGGCTTCGAGCTCCCGCTATCCGCTCGTCCACGACGCCAACAACGCGAACGTGATCGAGGCCTCGCCAGATCTCACCCTCGACGAGATCCGGGATGACCTCCACCCGGCCCTCCACGCCGCCGGCGCCTCGGCCGAGCACATCGAGTTCATGGACCTGTCCGAGGAGAGCCCGGCCCTTCGGGCGCTGACCTCGGCCAGGGGACCGTTTGAGGCCGAGGTGGCGATGGCGGTCGAGGAAGGGGGAGAGGAGCCGCACACCGACATCGAGGTGCGAGAGCTGGAGGAGCCGGATGGAGACTTCTGGGAGATGTACGCCCTGGGCCTCAACGAGTTCGGGGACGACCTCCCCGACGAGGTGATCGGCCAGATTGTCGCCCACGTCCAGGAGGTGTACCTGCCCGCTGGATTGCGGTTCTTCGCGGGGATGGCCGACGGCCGGTACGCCGGGTATGCCTCGCTGATCTCGCTGGCCGGGGTGGGCTATGTCGCCAACGTGGTGACGATGCCCGGGTTCCGCCGGCGGGGGCTGGCCGGCGTAGCCGTGGGCCGGGCGGTGGAGGCCTCGGTGGCCGAAGGCGACCGGTCGATATTCCTGCTGGCCGACGAGCACGGCGCACCGCGGCGGCTGTACGAGCGGCTGGGGTTCCGGGTCCTGTGCCGTTGCACCGGCTTCACCTCGCCACTCTCCCCGTAAGCTCGACCCTTCGAGATGAACGCGCTTCCCGAGGGCCTTCGCCAGATCGTCCAACGAGCATTGGCCGAGGACGCCCCGGAAGGGGATCTCACCACCGACCTCACCGTCGCGGAGGATGTGCGATGCCGGGCCGATCTGCGGGCCAAGGCCGAAGGGATCCTCGCCGGGACGATGGTGGCCCGGGCGGCGTTCGACCTGGTGGCGGAGCAGGACCGACGAGGGTCGATCGAGATTCGGTGGCACAAGGCCGACGGTGAGGCCCTCCTGGCGGGCGACCTCGTCGCGGACATCGAAGGCCCCGCGCGGTCGGTCCTTCGGGCCGAGCGCATCGCCATCAACTTCCTGGCCCACCTGAGCGGGGTGGCCACGCTGACCAGGGCGTTCGTCGAGGCGGCGGCGCCGGCCCGCGTCCTGTGCACCCGCAAGACGATCCCCGGCCTCCGGGAGCTCGAACGGCAGGCGGTCGTCGCCGGGGGC
Source organism: Actinobacteria bacterium UBA5182 (assembly GCA_002413185.1). GTDB lineage: Bacteria > Actinomycetota > UBA4738 > UBA4738 > UBA4738 > UBA5182. The sequence continues at coordinate 81,046 of DHWM01000091.1, read as the reverse complement.
GGCACGCTGCACCGGGCCTCGCTCTCCGACGCAATGCTCATCAAGGACAACCACCTCCGCCTGGCCGGTGGCGTCCTGGCCGCCGTCCGGAAGGCGCGAGCGGCTGGCGCACCGGTCGAGGTGGAGGTGGAGACCCTGGCCGAGCTGGAAGAAGCGCTCGCTGCCGGCGCGGAGAGGATCCTGCTGGACAACCCGACCCCGGACCTGGTACGGGAGGCCATCCGGAGAGTCGGTGATCCGGAGCGCCTGGAGGTCTCTGGGGGAATCACGCTCGCTTCGGTACAATCCTTGGTAGAGGCTGGGGCGCGGGTCATCTCCGTGGGGAGGATCACCCACTCCGCTCCCTCGCTGGACCTCTCACTCGAGGTGCTCGATGCGGGCTGACTACGAACAGTGGGCTCGCCAGGTCCGACGCCTGGCCGGTGAACGGCGAGCGGTCATCCTGGCCCACAACTACCAGGTGCCGTGGATCCAGGATGTCGCGGACTTCGTGGGCGACTCGCTGGCGCTCTCCCGGCAGGCCGCCGAGACCGAAGCCGACGTCATCGTGTTCTGTGGCGTCCACTTCATGGCCGAGACGGCCAAGATCCTCGCACCCGGGAAGACCGTTTTGATCCCGGACCTCGAGGCGGGGTGCTCCTTGGCGGCTTCCATCACCGGCGACGACGTCCGCGCGTGGAAGGCCGAATACCCCGGGGCGGTCGTCGTGGCCTACGTCAACACCACCGCCGAGGTGAAGGCCGAATCGGACATCTGCTGCACGTCCTCCAACGCCGTGGATGTGGTTCGTTCGATCCCCGAGGACCGCGAGATCCTGTTCCTGCCCGACATGTTCCTGGGCGCGCACGTCGAACGGCAGACGGGGCGCAAGATGCACGTGTGGATGGGCGAATGCCACGTCCACGCCGGCATCTCGCCGCAGGAGATGCGGGCGAAGGCCGAGGAGAACCCCCATGCCGAGCTGCTCATCCATCCCGAATGCGGATGCTCCACGCAGGCGGTGTGGCTGCTGGACGAGGGCGTGCTCCCAGCCGAACGAACCAAGGTGCTGTCGACCGGAGGCATGGTCGCCGAGGCGGCCCGCTCGGACGCCGAGCGATTCCTCGTGGCGACCGAGACCGGGATCCTTCACCAGCTTCGCCGGGCCAATCCCGGCAAGGTGTTCGAGCCGGTCAACGAGTACGCGGTGTGCCGCTACATGAAGACCATCACGCCCGAGAAGCTGGTCCGTTCACTGGAGGACATGGTGTTCGAGGTGACGGTGCCGGAGGACGTGCGAGTCCGCGCCGCGGGTGCCGTCCACCGGATGATCGAGCTCGGACCGGCGCCGGTCGCGGTCGGCTGAAGCTCCGCCGTTGAAGACCATCGTGGCCGGGGCCGGGGCCGCCGGTCTGTGGGCGGCGATCCACGCCGCGGATCGGGGCCCGGTCACGCTGGTTGCGCCCGACCCTTCGGGTGGGAGCGCCACGGCACTGGCCCAGGGCGGGATCGCCGCAGCAGTGGCCGAGGGCGACGATCCGGCCGCCCACGCCGTCGACACGATGACGGCCGGGGCCGGGCTGTCCGACACCGAGGCGGTCCGGATCCTGACCGCCGAAGCCCCCTCAGCCGTGGCCGAGCTGCACCGGCGGGGGATGGCGTTCGACGCGGGCGGCGCCCCCACCCTGGAGGGGGGACACAGCGCGCGGCGAGTCCTGCACGCTGGTGGCGATGCCACCGGATGGGCGCTGCTGCTGGCGCTGGTGGGAGCGGTTCGAGCCGATCGCCGCGTCGAGTGGGTCGAGGAACGGGTGACCCGGCTGCTGGGGGACGCCGGGGCCATTGTGGGCGCGGCCACCGACGGCGCCGGCGGGGAGATCGAGGGTGACCGGGTCATCCTGGCCACCGGTGGGGCGTGCGGGATCTACGGGCGGCGGACCGGACCGGACCGGGCCACCGGCGAGGGCATGGCGATCGCGTGGGACGCCGGAGCCGCCTTGGCCGACCTGGAGTTCGTCCAGTTCCACCCCACCGCGCTGGACGTGGCAGGCCGCCCGGCCCGGCTGCTCACCGAGGCGCTCCGGGGCGAGGGCGCCGTCCTGGTCGACGCGGCAGGCCGCCGGTTCATGGATCGCTTCGATCCCCGGGCCGAGCTCGCTCCGCGCGACGTGGTGGCCCGAGCCATCGTCGAAGTTCGTGAGCGGACGGGCGGGCGTGTCTTCCTGGACGCCACCGGCATCTCCGGGGTCCGGGAACGGTTCCCCACCGCGGCGGCGTCCTGCGCCGAGGCGGCCCTGGACCTCGGCGCAGACCGGATCCCGGTGGCGCCGGCGGCGCATTACTTCACCGGTGGCGCGCTCACGGACACGGTGGGCCGAACGACGGTCCGGGGCCTGTTCGCCTGCGGGGAGGTTGCGTGCACGGGCGTGCACGGAGCGAACCGCCTCGCCTCGAACTCGCTCCTCGAAGCGCTGGTGTTCGGACGGCGGGCGGCGCTGGCCGAGGACGGCGCCGGGCCTGTCGTCGGTGATCAGGGCGGGAAGCCGCCCGTGGTGCCGCGGGCGGGACTCCCGCTCCAGGAGATCCGGTCGCTCGCCGACCGGTTCCTCGCAGTGACCAGGGACGGCCGGGAGCTCGGCACCGTGGTCGAGACGCTGGCCGGAGGTGGTCCAGCCACCTGGACGGCGCCCACGCTGGTCGCCTCCCTCCTGGCCCAGGCCGCCCTCCGCCGCGAGGAGAGCCGGGGGGGCCACTTCCGCACGGACTTCCCGGAACCGCACTCAGAGTGGCGGGCCCGCCAGGTGGTCAGCACGAGCGGCTGGAGCCGCGTCCCGGTCCTGGGCTAGGCTTCGCGCCACCATGGGTTCCTCCTCCTCGGCCCCGTCCTCGTCCGTGTCCGACGGGTCGTCCTTCGGCACCATCCTGGGGGTGTGGGCGCACCCGGACGACGAGACCTATCTGAGCGCTGGCCTGATGGCCGCGGCCGTGCGGGCGAAATCCCGGGTGGCGTGCGTCACGGCCACTCGCGGGGAGGAAGGGTCCTTCGACGAGGAGCGCTGGCCCACCTCGGAGATGGGCGCGGTCAGGGAGAAGGAGCTCATGAGCTCGCTGGCAGTCCTCGGCGTGACCGATCACCGGTGGCTCGACTACTACGACGGGACGTGCGCCTCGGTGGACCGAGCCGACGCGGTGGCCAAGGTCACCGCGGCCGTGGAACGGGTTCGACCCGACACCGTCCTGACGTTCGGACCCGACGGCATGACCGGGCACGACGACCACAAGTCGGTGAGCGCGTGGACGACCGAGGCGTTCCACGCATCCGCCCCTGCGGGGTCGAAGCTCTACTACGCCACGCAGACGCCCGAGTGGGCCGAACGGTTCGCCCCCGTGATGAACCGGTTCAACGTGTTCATGGAGGCAGGCACGCCGCCGGTCACCCCTCGAGAGGAGCTGGGGATCGACTTCGAGCTCCAGCCGGACCTGCTGGAGCTGAAACTGAAGGCCATCGAGGCGCACGTCAGTCAGGTGGAGGGGATGATCGAGGCGTTCGGCCAGGACTTCTTCCGCCAGTCCATGTGCGCGGAGTTCTTCCGGCTGGCCGCAGTGCGCTGAGGCCGCCCCCGATCTACGGCGTGGACCCGCCCTTGATCCGGGCGAGCAGCGCCTGCACCTCGGCTCGGCGAGACCCGAACGGAGCGTTCGCCAGGTAGGCCTGGAACGCCACCGCCGCCTCCTCCGGGCGGTTCAACCCCTGGTACAGGATCACGCCCTTGAAATACAGGGCCTCGGCGTAGTTCGGATCGACGGCCAGCGCCTGGTTCACGGCCCGGAGCCCGTCCTCGGCCTTCCCCGCCCGGAACAGGACGAATCCCAGCTCGGCGTGGGCCTGGGGACTCTTCGGATCGAGCTGGAGCGCCGCGAGGTACTGCGGGATGGCGTCCTGGGCGTCGCCCTGGTCGAGGTACTGCTGCGCCAGGTCCAGCCGCGCCGCCACGTCCTTGGGATGCTGCTGCACCCGTTGCTTGAAGAAGGTCAGGGCATCGGAGATGGTTCCCCCCCCGGTGCCCGATCCGGTAATGGCCTGGTCGGCGGTACGCCCCCCGATGGACCCCACAAGGAGCACGCCAACCACCCCGGCCAGGACCACCCCGGCCGCCACGGGTCCCACCAGACGGAGGCCACGCCGTGAAGGTGAGCTCGACGTCTGGCCCGAAGGCTTCGAGCCGTTGCCGGTCCCAATCGTCCGCAGCTCCTTGAGCCCCGCCGCGAGCTCGCCCGCCCCATCCCGGGCCTCCAGCGCCCTCAGCACCGCGACCGCCCGACCTTCGGTCTCACCACGAAGGATTCGGTAGGTCGCCTCCGACAGCTCCCCGTCATCTCGTTCGCGGTCGAGGTCCCGGAGGGCCCGAAGAAGGCTGAGCCGCTCGTCCTCCAAGGGGTCGGCCAGTCGTTCCAGGGTGGGCTGGCCCGACCGGCCGAACGGCCGGAGGACCCCGAACGCGGCAACCGCGGCCAGTGCCATCGAGGCCAGCACCACCACCACCGTCATTCGAGCTCCTCGCCCATCTTCGACATGGCGCGATCCAGCAATTGCCGGTCGTCGTCAGAGAGCGAGGGCTGAGGCTCCTGCCGCTTCTGTTCGCCACCGTCCCAGACCGACGCTCTGCCGGCCGTCCATCGCTCGACGGCCGCCGCCGCCACGACGATCCCCCCCACCAGCAGCAGGAACGGCGCGATCCAGGCGACCAGGTTGATGCCGCTCCGGGGCGGCGCCAGCAGGATCCACTCGCCGTACGCCGCGACGAACCGGGCCCGGATCTCCCCGGGCGTCTGCCCCGTCCGGAGGTCGCGGGAGATCGTGGCCCGCATCTGTCCCGCCACGCTGGAGGGCGAGTCGGCCACCGACAGGTCCTGGCACACGGGACACCGAAGCCCGGCGGCGACCGCCCGGGTCCGGTCCTGGAGGGTTCGGGGTCGCTCGGGGCCGCGCGCCGCCACGAACGCGAGCGCCGCCGCCGCCACCAGCAGGATCAGCGCGAGGCCGGCCGCGCCGGAGGGAAACCGCCGGGAGGTCCCGGTCCGGTTCGTCGTCGCGGTCACGGCGTTCCCCCGGGCGCCGCGGTGCCCGCGCTGAGCAGCCGGGTGATCTGATCTGTCAGCAGCTCGTAGGTCACCGCGCCCACCTGCTTGTACGCGACCCGTCCGTCGCGGCCGATGAAGAAGGTCTCGGGCACGCCGTACACCCCGTACGAGAACGACGCCTTCGAGTCGGGATCGGTCAAGAGCGGCCAGTCGCCCCCGACCTCCCGGGCGTAGGCGCGAGAGTTGGGCAACGGGTCCTCGAAGGGGATCCCCAGGATCACCACCCCCTGGTCGCGGTACCGCTCCCACGCGTCCGCCAGGGCCGGATGCTCGACGCGGCAATCGGCGCACCACGAAGCCCAGAAGTTCAACACGATCACCTGGCCCCGGAAGGAGGACAACCGGACGGTGCCGGAACCGTCCAGCGTGCGTAGGGTGAAGTTGGGGGCGGGCCGCCCGATCAACGCCGAGCCGATCAGGTTCGGGTCCCGGGACAGGCCGAACGCCAGCAGCGAGGTGAGCACCGAGATGGCCGCAACGACGGCTCCCACCACGACCCACCGGCTTCGCCGGCGGCGGCGGGCCGAACCGGCGGGTTCGAATCCAGAGGGGTGATGCTCGGAACGGTCCTCCCCGGAGATCGAGGGTCCGGCCGACTCGTTCGACCCCTTCATCCCACACCCGCCAGCTCGCGTCGATCGGGGGTGGGCTCCACGATCATGGGCCGCCGCCTCGCCGGCCACGCGGCCAGCAGGCCGCCCATCGCGATGACGGCCCCGCCGGCCCACAGCCACATCACGCCCGGGTTCAGGAAGAACCGAAACGTCGCTCCGCCGTCGAACCCGAGCACCGTCGAATAGAAGTCACGGAACGCCCCATATTCGATCGACGGGGTCCCGATGGGGTCGACCGACGAGGGGTACTTGTTCAGCGAGGGGTGGACCAGGCCGACGGGCCGGCCGTCCCGCAGCACCGTGACGTCCGCGATGAACACCGTTCGCTGGGGCTGGCGGACGACTCGCTCGCCGTCGTAGCGGAGAACGAAGCCCCCGAACGGGGCCCGCTGGCCCGGACGGAGGGTGACCTCGATCTGGTGGGCGAACGCCGACGACACGATGATGGCGACCGCGGCGATGGCCACGCCGACGTGCGCCACCAGCCCGCCATACAGGCGGCGGTTGCGGGCCACCGCACCGGGGAGCGATTCGTGGCTGGGGCGGCCGGTGGCCCTGGCGAACGACCGAACGCCCCGCACCAGCTCTTGGACGTTCGCCACTCCGACGAAGGCCGCCAACCCCAGGCCGGCGACGGCGGCGAGGTCCCTGATCCCGGAGAGCGCCAGCCCGGTCATCGTGAGCGCCCCAGCCGCGGCAGGCACGGTGATTCGGCGCCGGACCTGCTGGGGCGACGCTCGGCGCCACGGCAGGAGCGGCCCCACCCCCATCAGGAACAGCAGGAGGAGGAACAACGGGATCGTGCTCTCCTTGAAGTAGGGCCCGCCCACGGTGACCTGACGGTTCGTCAAGGCTTCGACCACCAGGGGGAAGATCGTCCCGAGAAACACGATCAACGTGATCCCGACCAGGGCGAGGTTGTTCCCCATGAACGCAGACTCGCGGGAGAGCGGCGAATCCAGCCGGCCCTCCGATCGCAGCCGCCAGGCCTGCGCCGCGATCATCCCGAACCCGCCGAGCAGCACCAGCACCAGGAACCCCAGGTACATCGGGCCGACCGCCGACTTGGCGAAGGCATGGACGCTCGACAGGATCGAGCCTCGGGTGAGGAACGTCCCGAACGTGGTCAGCGCGAACGCTCCCACGATCAGCGAGAGGTTCCAGACCTTCAGCATCCCCCGTCGTTCCTGGATCATCACCGAGTGCAGGAAGGCCGTGGTGACCAGCCACGGGAGCAGGGCCACGTTCTCCACCGGGTCCCAGGCCCAGTACCCGCCCCACCCCAACACACCGTAGGACCACAGCGCCCCCAGGACCAGCCCCACCGTGAGGAAGAGCCACGCCGCCAGCGACCACCGCCGGGTGAGCCTGATCCAACGGTCGGACAGGGTCCCCTGCATCAGGGCTGCCATGGCGAAAGCGAACGGGACCGTCATCCCGATGAACCCCAGGTACAGGAACGGCGGGTGCGCCGCCATCAACGGATGGTTCTGCAGCAGCGGCAAGGGTCCGCGTCCATCGGCGGGGGCGAGTCCTCCGGCGAACGTGGCGAAGGGCCGTGTGGGCCCGAGCACCAGCACCAGGTAGAACACGCTGACGGCGTACATCACGGCCATCGCCAGCGGGAACGTCTCGGGACGGCGCTTCCGGAACCGGAACGCCACCGCTGCGATGAACCCCGCCAGGATGAGGTTCCATAGCAGCAGTGAGCCCTCATCCGCGGACCATAGGGACAGCACCTTGAAGAAGGTCGGGGTGGCCCGGCTGGAGTTCTCGGCGACGTACTTGATGGAGAAGTCGTTCGAAAGGATCGCCGCGAGCATCGCTCCATTCGCCGCCACCACCACGGCCAGAAGCGAGAAGGCGGATGTCCGCGCGCTCTCCACGAGCAGGGCGTTGCGACGTCGTACGCCCATGACGCTCGCCACCAGCCCGTACAGAGCCAGGCCGAGCGCCAGGACCAGCGCGAAGACCCCGAGGCGGCTCATCCGGCTAGCCGTTCCCGGCCAGGTCGGCCGATGTGGGGGTGACGCCGGGGGCGGGCGGGCGATACACCCCGTTGTGCTTCACCAGGACGGTGTCTGCGTGGAACGCCCCGTCGGCGCCGTAGAAGCCTTCGACCACCACCCCCTGCCCGTCGCGGAACAGGGCCGGCACGCCTCCGGTGTCGAGCACGGACATGTTCGTCGAGCCGTCCGTGACCAGGAAGCTGATCGTGGTTCCCGTTCGCTTGACGGAACCGGGCTGCACGTACCCGCCCAGGCGAACGCGCTCGTTCACGGCGGAAGAACCCTGGCGAAGGATCTCGGTGGGCGTCTTGTAGTAGACGAGGCTCCCGGCGAGGCCTTTCGCCGCCACCCACCCCAGGCTCGCCCCGATGACGGCGAGGGCGAGGATCACCCGGCTCCGCTTCACGGTGCGCCGGGCGGCGTTCGCCTCTCCACGATGGCGGCGACCCGAAGCCTGGCCCGGCGAGCCCGGCGGAACAGCGACGCCACGTACAGACCGAGAGAGGCCGCCGTCAGGACGTACCCAGCGATGGCGTAGCTCCACAGGCTACCCACCGACCGTCACCTCTCCCGGCTCATCCGCCTGTTCGACCAGCATCTCCACCGGCTGGCCCAGGCGGGGGGACAGCGCTTCGGCCATGACCCGTTCCTCCAGCCTGCCGACCCGAAGGCGCAGCGTCACCAGGTACAGGTAGAGCAGCGTGAACGACGCCACCCCGACCAGGAGCGCCGCCAGCATCATGGGGGCGATGGTCGATCTGCCCAGCAGCCGGATCGTGGCGCCCTGGTGCAGCGAGCGCCACCATGTCACGGAGAGGTGGACGATCGGGACATCGACGAACCCGACGATGCCGACCACGGCGGCCCATCTGGCCCGCCTGGCGGGACTGTCCGGGAGCTTTCGGACCGCCAGGTATCCCACGTAGATCAGCAGCAGGATCGCCGTGGTGGTGAGGCGAGGGTCCCACGTCCACCATGTCCCCCAGACCGGCTTGCCCCAGATCGAGCCCAGGGCGATGGCCAGAGCTGTGAAGAGCACGCCGACTTCCGCCGACGCCGCCGCCAGACGGTCCCACCGGATCTTCCTCGTCCGCAGATACGCCACGCTCGCCACGAACACCACCGCGAACGACAGGTAGGCCAGCCACGCCGACGGGACGTGGATGTACAGGAGGCGCGCCGCGTTCTTCTGGTCGGCATCAGGGGGCGAGACGATCAGCGACAGGATGGCGCTCGCGCTGAGCGCGACCACCGTCAGCAGCCCCAGGACGCGCTCGCCGCGGCGAGCGGTGAGCTTTCCCAAGGCACGTTCCGCCGAATGCACAGGACCCCGCATCAGTCCTCCAGGAGGTGGCCGAACACCAGGGTACCTGCCGCCAGGAACACCGCATCGAACGCCACCAGCAGCCCCAGCCAGGACCCCGCCTCGCCGCCGTGCCCGGTGGTGGCGAGCGCGGTGGCCTTCACCCCGGCCACCAGAAGAGGGGTCGCCAGGGGAAGGACCAGCAGGGGGAAGACGGCCTCCCGGGCCCTCGGCGACTCGGCCAGGACACCGAACAGGCTGCCCACGGCAGCCAGCCCGATGGTTCCAAGCAGGAAGGCCGCCGCCAGCGCCGCGGGGGCGCCTCCCAGCGACAGGCCGAACAGCCCCGCCACCAGCAGAACGACCACGGCCTCGAGCGCCAGGAGCTGGACCGCCACCGCGGCGGCCTTTCCCAGGAACACCGCCGCCTTGTCCATCGGCGCGAGCAGCAATCCCTCCAGGGCGCCGTCTTCGCCTTCGGACTCGTACGACCGCCGGAACGACAGCACCGAGGCGAACAGCACGGCGAGCCACAGCAGGCCGGGCGCGGTCTCCTGCAGGAGGGTTCGGCCGGGACCGAGCGAGAGACCGAACGCGATGAGGAGCGTCCCGGCGAAGGGGAGGACCGCTCCCAGCGCGTACCGGCCGCGGATCTCGATGCGGAGGTCCTTCGCCGCCATCACCGCGCTCTGCCGGATGAGGGTCATCCCGGCTCCCGACGTTCGGCCACGAGCTCGGGAAGCAGCCGGCCCTGGTCCATGAACAGCGTTCGTCCGGCCATGCCGCCCCTGGCAGGGTCGTGCGTGGCCAGGACGACCGTTCGGCCCTCCCCACCGGCCTCCCGAACGGCCTGGTCGACCACGTCCTTGGCCGCCTCGTCCAGGCCCGCGTACGGCTCGTCGAGGAGCAGGAGCTCCGGCCGGCGAAGGATCGCCCTGGCCACCGCCACCCGCTGCCGCATCCCCTGCGAATAGGCCCTCACCCGCTCGTCTGCCGCGCCGGTCAGCCCCACGTGCTCGAGCGCGGCGCCGACCCCATCCGAAGCCAGCCCGTACAGGGCGCAGGCAAATCGAAGGTTCTCGGCCCCGGTGAGGTCCTCGTACAGGCGGGTTCGGTGGCCCAGCAGCTCCGTTCGCCGCCGGATCTTGTCTCGCCCGGTCACGAGGTCGAAACCGAAGACGCTTCCCGACCCGTACGTCGGCGACAGCGCCGTCGCGATCAGCCGCAGGAGTGTGCTCTTCCCCGCACCGTTGGGGCCGCGGATCAGGACCGTCTCGCCGCGCTCGATCCGAAGGTCCACCCGCACCAACGCCGGGGCCACGCCGAACACCCGTGTGGCCCCCGCCAGGAGCACCGCGGGGGTGTTCGGTTCCGGGTCCATTCGGCGGTCGGAGAGCAACGCGTCCGTCATGCGGGAAGCCACGCGGGCTCAAGGCTATCGCAGTCGCCCCGGCTCCGCGCCCGTGGTCGAGCCCCGGTCAGCCCGCAGCGTCGGCGCACTCGGCCAGCACGTCGGAGACCCCGCCTCGTCCGACCAGCCGCACGGCGATGCCGGCCCGGTCCAACAGGCTCGCGGCCAGGGACGCTCGCCGCCCCGACGCGCAGATCGTCCAGACCTCTTCGCCCGTGGGGACGTCGTCCATCGCCCCCGGGAGATCGCCCACGAACAGATGGTGGCTTCCTTCGATGTGGCCCTCGTCCCACTCCGTTCGCTGCCGGACGTCGAGGATCTCGAGCGGCCGGCCCGAACGCAGCTCCCGGCAAAGCTCCTCGGTTACCGCGGTCGGGTAGGAGCTCACGGTGCGCCCCGACGCTCGCCACGTGTCCAGTCCCCCCGCCAGGTAGCCGGCGACGCTCGCTTCGAGGCCGATCCGAACGAGCTGGGTCGCGGCGGGTTCGCTTGCTGCCTCCTCCGGCTCCGGGAGGACCAGCAGGAGCGGAGCACCGAAGGGGATCACCCATCCCACGTAACTCGCGAAGTCGTCCCGCAGCTCGACGTTGACCGAACCGGGGATGTGGCCGCGGGCGAAGAGCCGCCGGGACCGGCCGTCCACCACCCACGCACCGCCCTCGATCCGGGCGGCGAACTCCTCGGCCTGCAACGCGGCGGGACGGCGAACCGATCCCAAGACGGGCGGTCCCGCCCGGTTGATCGGCGCCATGTGCGAGTAGTACCGGGGGTAGGCGGGCAGTCCCGCCAGCTGCCGCCGCACGAACTCCTCCTCGTCCGGTGCACCCAACGCATCGTTTCGCGAACGCTCCTCGGCCAGGGTCCCGGTGCGAGCCGAAGGAGCTGAGCCCGCCCCACAGAAGCTCCCCGCGCCATGGGTAGGCAGGACCCGTATGGTGTCGGGGAGGGACCCCAGGCGACGCAGCGTCCGGAACTGGGCGCGAGTCAGGGCGTCGGTGTGGGCCGGGCCGAGGAGGTCCGTTCGTCCGGCACCCCCGACCATAAGGCTCCCCCCCGTGAACACGGCCACCGGCTCCTTCGACGCTCCCTCGTAGACCAGGTAGGACAGGTGTTCCGGCGTGTGGCCGGGCGTCTCCATCGCCACCAGCCGCGCCGCTCCCAGCGGGATCTCGTCCCCCTCCGCCAGGCCGGAGATGTCGAACCCGTACCCACCCTCCTTCGGCCCCACGATCTGCGCGCCGGTGGCCTGGCGAAGCTCCAGGGAGCCGGACACATAGTCGTTGTGGACGTGGGTCTCGAAGGTCCAGGCCAGCGTGAGGCCACGCGCCTCGAGCAGGTCGAGGTACCGGCGGACGTCACGCTGGGGATCGATCACCGCCGCAAGGCCCTCGGAGGCGAGCACGTAGCTGTTGTCGCCCAGCCCCGGCGTGACCAGGATCTCAAGCTCCACGATGCGCCCCGGCCTCCGCTCGGCCCGACTTGGAAGCGGCCTCAGCCTACTCCTTTCGCGCGAGCGGACTGTTCGTGGTTCACTTCGGCTTGCCGGGCCAGTCGGCCTGTTTTCGGCCCCCCGCTGTGGGAAGGAGTCCGCAGGCATGTCGCATGCGCCCCCGCCCATCCGGTCACGGCTCGTGGTGGCCGGGGCGGCCTGCCTGGGCGTCCTGCTC
>DHWM01000091.1:60381-68724 GCA_002413185.1 Actinobacteria bacterium UBA5182 | reverse complement strand
GGACCATCGCCGGGCTGTGGTGGTTCATGTTCGCGGTCTCCGCGGCCGTCATCCTCCTGGTGACGGTCCTGATCCTCGTCGGGATCCGGCCGCGCCTCAAGGCGCGCAGCGAGCTGGAGACTCCTCCGTGGTCCAAGGCCCTCATGGTCGGAGGCGGAGTGATCTTCCCCGTGGTGGTCCTGTCGGTCCTGTGGGTGCTGACCCTTCACGACATGTCGGCGCTTTCGGTCCCGGCGACTTCGCCCGCGCTCACGGTGAACGTGATCGGCCACCAGTGGTGGTGGGAGGTCCGCTATCCAACCCAGGGCGTCGTCACCGCGAACGACGTGCACATCCCGGTGGGCCAACCCGTGCGCCTCAACCTCACCACCGCCGACGTGAACCACAGCTTCTGGGTGCCACAGCTCACCGCGAAGACCGACATGATCGCGGGGCGTCTCAACACGATGTGGCTCCAGGCGGACAAGCCGGGCGTGTACCGTGGCCAGTGCGCCGAATACTGCGGGCTCCAACACGCCAACATGATCTTCTACGTGGTGGCCGATGCTCGCGTCGCCTTCGCCCGGTGGATGTCGCAGGAGCGCCAGCCGCCCGTCCAACCCTCCGACCCCACACTGCAGCAGGGCCAGCAGGCATTCGTCACGTCGGCCTGCACGGCCTGCCACACAATCCAGGGAACGACGGCGAACGGCAGGGTCGGCCCCGACCTGACCCACTTCGGCAGCCGGGTCAGCATCGGGGCGGGCGCGGTGCCGAACACCGCGGGGAACCTGGGCGGTTGGATCATCGACTCCCAGTCGATCAAGCCCGGGAACATCATGCCGCCGATCCAGGTCGACGCCCGCCAGCTCCAGGCGCTGATCCAGTACCTCGAGAGCTTGAAGTAGGCGCGGCAGCGAGATGGCCCTCACCGTCGACGAACGCCTCGAGGAGCTGTGGGAGGAGGAGCCCGGCCTCGGCTCCGTCCTCAGCACGGTCGACCACAAGTCGATCGGCAAGCACTACATCTACACCGCGTTCGCGTTCTTCCTGGCGGGCGGCGTCGAGGCGCTGCTCATGCGAACCCAGTTGGCCCGCCCCGACCTCCACCTGATCGGACCCGAGGCGTTCAACGAGCTGTTCTCGATGCACGGGATCACCATGATCTTCTTCTTCGTCACCCCGATGCTGTTCGGGTTCGGCAACTACTTCGTGCCGCTCCTGATCGGGGCCCGGGACATGGCGTTCCCCCGGCTGAACGCTTTCGGTTACTGGATCTTCCTGTTCGCGGGCCTCTTCATGTATTCGAGCTTCCTGATCGGGCGAGCTCCCAACGACGGCTGGTTCAACTACGTCACGCTTTCGAATCACCAGTTCACCCCGGCGCTCAACATCGACTACTACACGCTGGGCCTGGTGTTCTTGGGGATCTCCACCACGGTCGGGTCCATCAACTTCATCGTCACGATCCTCAAGCTCCGGGCCCCAGGCATGTCGCTCAACCGGATGCCGCTGTTCGTATGGGCCATCCTGGCGACGTCGTTCTCGGTGGTGTTCGCGCTCCCCTCCCTGACGATGGCGAACGTGATGCTCGAGCTGGACCGCCGGGCAGGGTTCAACTTCTTCAACGTGGCGAAGGGCGGCGACGCCATCCTGTGGCAGCATCTCTTCTGGATCTTCGGCCACCCGGACGTCTACATCATCTTCCTGCCGGCCGTCGGGATCGTGAGCTCGATCGTCCCGGTGTTCTCCCGCCGAAAGATCATCGGCTACCTGTGGCTTGCGCTGGCCACGATGACCACCGCGATCATCGGGTTCGGCGTGTGGGTGCACCACATGTTCGCCACGGGCCTCCCCACGCTGTCGATGGCCTTCTTCTCCGCGGCCAGCATGTTGATCACCATCCCCAGCGCCATCCAGATCTTCGCGTGGCTGGCCACGATCATCGCCGGCAAACCGGTGTTCAAGACGCCGTTCCTGTTCGTCCTGGGATTCCTGTTCGTCTTCGTGATCGGTGGAGTGACGGGGGTGATGTTCGCGGCCGTCCCGTTCGACCAGCAGATCACCGACTCGTACTTCGTGGTGGCGCACTTCCACTACGTGCTGTTCGGCGGGGCGGTGTTTCCGATCTTCGCCGCGATCTACTACTGGGTGCCGAAGATGTGGGGCCACCTGTTGCATGAGGGCCTGGGGAAGCTGAGCTTCTGGCTGATCTTCGTGGGGTTCAACCTGACGTTCTTCCCCATGCACATCCTGGGCCTCCTGGGAATGCCCCGTCGCATCTACACGTACCACGCCGGGTTGGGCTGGGACGGCTACAACCTGGCGGCCAGCATCGGGAGCTCGGTGCTGGCCCTGGGCATCCTGGTGGTCCTGGTGAACTTCCTCCTGTACGGCCTGCGGCGGGGGGCGCCGGCCGGGCCGGACCCGTGGGGCGGCGACAGCCTGGAGTGGGCCACCAGCTCCCCTCCCCCGGCCTACAACTTCGTGGAGATCCCGAAGGTGCAGGGCACCGAGCCGCTGTGGGACCAGCCGGAGCTCCGGGACATCGGGTTCCGGGCTCGCGACGTCGAGATGACGCTGGCCGAGGGCCACGACACCATGGGGACCACCGTGGTGGATGCCGAACCCGAATCCGTCCTCACCATGCCGGAGGCCACGTACACGCCGATCGTGACGGCGTTCGGGATCTCCGTGGTGTTCGTGGGATTCCTGACGCTGCTCCTGCCGATCATCGTGCTCGGGGGGGTCATCGCGATCGGCGGCATGATGGCCTGGCTGCGCCCGAAGGAGCTCCCGGAATGAGCGCAGTGGAAGCCGACCCCGGGCGCACCGGGAGCCGGACGCAACCGACGGGGCTCCTGGCCGGACCGGGCAACGTGACCGGGGGGAAGAGCACCGCATGGTGGGGCATGGTGCTCCTGATCTTCACCGAGGCCACGTTCTTCGCGATCCTCCTGACGACCTACTGGTACATCCGATTCTCGCACGGCCCGGTGTGGCCTCCCGACGGGATCGAGAAGCCCTCGCTGTTCCTGATCTCGATCATGACCCCGATCCTGTTGCTGTCGAGTGCCCCCATGCACTGGGCCGAAACGGGGATCAAGAAGGGCCGCACCGGCCGGTTGAAGGTGGGCCTGTTCGTGACGTTCGCCATGGGCGCCACGTTCCTGATCATGCAGGGGTTCGAGTACCACGACCTGGTGAAGGAGTTCACGCCCCGCACCGACGTGTACGGGACGCTGTTCTTCACCATCACCGGGTTCCACGGGCTGCACGTCCTGATCGGGCTGCTCATGAACATGTGGATCCAGTACTACGCCTGGCGGGGCCGGTTCACCGCCGAGCGCTACACCCACGTCGAAGTGGTGGCCATGTACTGGCACTTCGTCGACGCGGTATGGGTGTTCATCCTGGCGAGCCTCTACCTGGCCCCGCACTTCTGACGGTGACCATGACAGCCGAAGCGACCACCGACGGGGTGAAGCAGGGAAGGCGCAGGGCCGCCGACCCCCTCAGCAGCCGCTCGCTGCGTCTGTGGCTGGGGGTCCTTGGACCGCCACTGTTCTGGGCGGCGCACCTGGTCCTGGGCGACCTGATCTTCGAGCTCGGCTGCTCCGCCGGGATGCGCCGGCCGGCCATCTTCGGCCTCTCGCTGCGGTCGTGGGCCGTCGTCCAGACGGGGTTCTTCCTCGGGCTGACGGCGCTGGCCGGGCTGGGCGCCCACTTCGCATGGCGAACGGTGCGGGGCCGGGACGACGGGACCCGGTTGAAGCGGACCCAGGCCCTGGCCATCGCCGGCATGGCTTCGGCCGCCATCTATGGACTGCTGATCGCCTTCGCGTTCGTGGCCCAGGCCATCCTCCACCAATGCACCACGTCGCTGTGACCGGAGGGCCATGACGCCGAACCAGGTGTGGCACACGTGGACCTTCCAGCCGGTGGTGGTGGCGGGCCTGGCGACCGCGGCGTTCCTGTACTGGCGAGGAGTCCGCGCGCTGTGGAGCCATGGGCCGAGGGGACGCGGGGTTCGGCCCTGGCAGTTGGCGTCGTTCGGTACGGGGCTGACCGCCGTGTTTGCGGCCCTGGTCTCTCCCTTGGATGCGCTGGCCGAACAGGTGCTGTGGGGGCACATGGTCCAGCACCTCCTACTGATCACCGTGGGCGCCCCGTTGCTGGTGCTGGGGGCGCCGGTCGTTCCGATGACGCTGGCGTTGCCGGCCTCGTGGCGACCGAGAGCTCCTCGGTGGGAAGCCGTGCGGTGGGTCGGGACCTCCCTGCGCCCGTTGACGCACCCGGTGACGACATGGCTCCTGGCCGGGGCGGCCCTGTGGATCTGGCACCTCCCGTCGCCGTACCAGGCGGCGCTGCGGAATCCCTCGCTGCACGCGCTGGAACACGCCACGTTCCTAGGCACGGCGCTGCTGTTCTGGTGGACGGCGTTCCACCCGAGTGGCCGGCGCCGTCTGGCCCTGGGCGCGGACGTCCTGTACGTGTTCACCGGCGCCTTCCAGGGAGCTGTGCTGGGGGCCGTGCTCACCTTCGCCACCGTTCACCTGTATCCCTTCTACACGGGACGGGTGGCAGCGTTCGGCCTGACGCCGCTGCAGGACCAGCAACTGGCCGGCGTGGTGATGTGGATCCCGTCGGGAGTTGTCTATCTCCTCGCGGCGGGCGTGCTGTTCGTGCGATGGTTTCGGGCGATGGACCGCCAGGCCCGACGGTCGGGATCGCGAACCAGGGGGACGGCCCTGGCCCCGCCGCTTCTCCTGGTGTGCCTGGCGGTGGCGGTCGCCTTCGCCGTCTCGGCATGCGCCTCAACCCTGGGCCGGACCCCGCCGCCGCAGGTCCCGGGGGGCCGGCCGAACCGCGGCGCGCAGGCCATCAAGCGCTACGGGTGCGGCTCGTGTCACGTCATCCCGGGGATCGAGGGCGCGGCAGGCAAGGTCGGCCCGCCCCTGAACGATTTCTCCGAGCGCGGCTACATCGCCGGGGAACTGCCCAACAACGGCGACAACCTGGTCAGGTGGATCATGGATCCTCGGCAGGTCGAACCGGGCACCGACATGCCGGACCTCGGCGTCGACGAGGCGCAGGCCCGCGACATCGCGGCCTACCTGTTCACGCTGCGGTGATGCGGGCCGTTCGTCGCGCTGTGGCGGATCTGGCCCGGCCGGTCCTCCTCACCACCATGGTGACGTTGGCCATGGTCGCCTTCGGGCGATCCTTCGGCTCTGCCGCGCCGACGCCGAACCCGCCGCTCATCGTGCCGTCCACGACGCCCTCGGGCCAGACGGCCTCGGTGGGGTCGCAAGGACAGCTGGGCCGGCTGATCTACCTCCGGGACTGCGCCTGGTGCCACGGCAACCAGGCCGAGGGCGGCGACCGGGGGCCCGCGCTGATCGGGGTGGGCGCCGAGTCCGCGGACTTCATGCTCACCACGGGACGGATGCCGATACCCCAGGTCGAACGGCAGCCCCCGCACCGGTCGCCTCGATATCCTCCCGAGCAGATCGACGCCCTGGTGGCCTACATCAGCTCACTGGGCAGCGGGCCGGCCATCCCGGCGGTGGATCCGTCGGCGGGCAACCTGGGCCAGGGTGAGGATCTCTACGAGGAGAACTGCGCGGCGTGTCATTCGAGCACCGGGATCGGCGCGGCACTCACCACCGGCCTGGAGGCACCCTCGCTGCTGCGGTCGACGCCGGTGCAGGTGGTCGAGGCGATGCGGCTGGGAGGGGCGGGGCTCCGCACGGGAAAGATGCCGAAGTTCGGGCCGGACGTCATCGACGACCAGCAGGCGAACTCCATCGCCCGCTACGTTCAGTACCTCCAGCACCCCGAGGACCGTGGTGGGCAGCCGCTGGGCCGGGTCGGACCGGTGGTGGATGGATTCGTGACGTGGGTCCTTGCCCTGGCGGTCCTGGTGCTTCTGATCCGATGGATCGGCACTCGAAGCCGCGGGAACGCCACATGATCGCGGCAGCCCCGGGACGGCCCGAGTGAGCCCTCGAACCCGGCGGCCCCGCCGCGCCACCGCGCGCATCGCGCTGAGCTTCGCGGTCTCGGCCATGGCCTCGATCGGACTGACCGTGCTGTACGGTTTCGGCGGGCAACCCCAGATCGAGGGCGCACTGATCTTCGTGGCCCTCGGGGGGATCTCGCTCGGGCTCATCCTGTGGGGGAAGCACCTCATGCCCCAGGGTCCCTTCGTCGAAGAGCGCGAGCCGATGCACTCCTCTCCCGAGGAGCGCGAAGCGTTCGCCCTCGACTTCTTCCAGAGCGAAGAAGGGATCAAGCGCCGGACCTTTCTCGGGCGGGCCCTGCTGGCGGCCCTCGGCGCTCTGGGGGTCGCGGCGATCTTCCCCATCCGATCGCTCGGACCGGCCCCCGGCACGAGCCTCTTTCGCACGGCGTGGCGGAAAGGGTCGCGCCTGGTCCGTTCGGACGGCACGGCCGTCACGGCACAGGACGTCCAGGTGGGCGGGTTGCTGACGGTGTTCCCCGAAGGACACGTCGACGCCGCGGACTCCCAGACCGTTCTGATCCGGGTCGACCCGAACGGTTTCCGGCCGCTTCCCGGGCGCGAGTCCTGGTCACCGGAGGGGTACCTGGCGTACTCGAAGATCTGCACGCACGCCGGCTGCCCGGTGGGGCTGTACGAGCAGGCCTCGAACCGGCTGTTCTGCCCGTGCCACCAGTCCGTGTTCGACGTCCTGCGGGGCGCCGAGCCGACGGCCGGTCCGGCCACCCGCCCCCTTCCACAGCTCCCCCTGGAGGTGGACGGCTCCGGGTACCTTCGGGCCCAGTCGGACTTCGACGAACCCGTGGGCCCGGGGTTCTGGAACGACGGAGGGAACCGCCGCCCGTGATCACCAAGCGGATCGCCCGGTGGTTCGACGACCGTCTTCGCGCGTCGAGCTTCGCGCACCACGCGCTGAACAAGGTCTTTCCGGACGACTGGTCCTTCATGCTCGGCGAGATCGCGCTGTACGCGTTCGTCGTCCTGGTGCTGACCGGCACGTTCCTGACCTTCTTCTTCGAGCCGAGCTCCAGGCAGATCGTCTACCACGGCAGCTACGCGCCGCTTCGAGGCGTCAGCATGTCGGAGGCGTACGCGTCCGTCCTTCGCATCAGCTTCGACGTCAGGGGTGGGCTGGTGTTCCGCCAGATGCACCACTGGGCAGCCGACCTGTTCGTCGCGGCCATCGTGGCGCACATGATGCGGATCTTCTTCACCGGCGCGTTCCGCCGCCCTCGCGAGATCAACTGGATCATCGGGGTGACGCTGCTGCTGCTGGGGATCTTCAACGGGTTCACGGGATACTCGATGCCCGACGACCTGCTGTCGGGCACGGGGCTTCGGATCGCCTACTCCATCGCGCTCTCGATCCCCTTCGCCGGGACGTGGATCGCGTTCCTGGTCTTCGGCGGGGAGTTCCCGGCGCAGGACATCATCCGGCGGCTCCTGATCGTCCACATCATGATCATGCCGGCGCTCCTGGCGGGATTGATCGTCGCCCACCTGGCGATCCTGTGGCACCAGAAGCACAGCCAGTTCCCTGGGCCGGGGCGAACCGAGACGAACGTGGTGGGATCGAAGCTCTTCCCCACGTACACCGCGAAGTCGCTGGGACTCTTCTTCGGGATCACCGCGGTCCTCGGGGCGATGGGCGGGTTGCTTCAGATCAATCCCGTATGGCTGTATGGCCCCTTCAAGGCCCAGGCCGTGAGCTCTCCCGCCCAGCCGGACTGGTACCTCGGATGGCTGGAGGGGGCGCTGCGGCTCTTCCCGAGCTGGGAGATCCGGGCGTTCGGCCACTCCATCCCCAACCCCTTCTTCCCCGCGGTGGTGCTCCCGACGTTCACCTTCGGCATGCTGTACGCGTGGCCGTTCCTGGAGGCCCACTTCGCCGCGGACCGCGAGGAGCACCAGCTCCTCAATCGCCCCCGTGACCACCCGTTGCGGACCGCCATCGGGACCATGGCGTTCACCTTCTACGCGCTGCTCCTGCTGGCCGGGAGCAACGACATCATCGCCAAGGCCCTCCGGGTCCCGGTGAACGGGGTGACGTGGGTCCTTCGGATCCTGGCGTTGACGCTGCCCGTCCTGGTGGCCCTGGTGGCGTTCCGTTCCATGAAGGCCCTCAGGGAGAGCGAGGCCCCCGGACTCCTGCACGTCCCGTGGTCGGCGTTCCGGCATCGGAGCCAGCGGGCGGAGAGCGATCGTTCGAAGGCCGAACTGGGCAGCCGCCGATGAGGACCGTCGAGGTATGGCGGGACGACGACGAGCTCCTGTGGCGGTGGGCCTATCGCGACAGCGAGGGCAGCGGCCATCGCGATGGCCGGGGCAACGGCGGGGGC
>DHWM01000091.1:36205-60190 GCA_002413185.1 Actinobacteria bacterium UBA5182 | reverse complement strand
CGGGGGCGACGGCGACGGCGACGCCGTGGAGATCCGGGGCAACCGCGGCTATCCCGAACAGGAGCAGGCGGTCCACGCCGCCGGAATGGCCTATCCCGGAGTCCCGATGCGGGTGATCGAACCGGAGGTCCCGATGGCTCGACGCACCGGGACGGTCCGATCGCTGCTTGGGGTGGCCGTCGTCCTGCTCGTCCTGACCGGCGTGGGAATCGTGGGAGTGTTGGTCGGCCTGGTGGTCGCAGCCGCCGCCGGGTGGGGCAAGCTTCGCAGGGCCGGAGCCCACCTTCTCGCCCGCTGAGCTTCGGGTCGTTCCCGACAAGCCCTCCCGTCGGCGGACTACCCTGTGGTTGGCTCATCGAAGAAGGCGAGGGGCACCTTGGATGGATGGCTGAACGAGCTGGCGGATGCCCTCGGCGAGCGTCGGGTGGAACCGAAGGAGATCGGTGTCGTCCTGAAGCTGGCCAGGGACGTGGCACACGGAACCGAGCGGAAGCTCGCGCCCATGTCGGCCTACCTGGCCGGGCTCCACGTGGGACGGACCACAGCCGGAGATGGCGTGGCTGCCGAGGAGGCGCTCCGACGGGTGCTGACGGCGGCGAGGGATCTTCTGCCGAAGGCTTCGGACGGGCCCGAAGAGGAGGACCTTCCGGGCCCGTGACCGGAGACTCGACGAGGGCCGGCGAGCCGGCGGCGAATCTCGCCACACGCAAGGCCGAGCTTCGGACCCGGATGCGCGCGCTCCGGGCCTCCATCCCTGCCCCCGAACGAGCCCGGATGGCCCGGGCGGCGGCAGGCAGGCTGCTCGAGCTCCCTGCGGTCGGGCGGGCCCGAACCGTGCTGCTGTTCTCGTCCTTCGGTTCCGAGATCTCGGTCGCCGGGATCGCCCAGCGCCTGGCGGATGACGGCCGAACGGTCCTCCTGCCGTTCCTCCGTGAAGGGGTCATGGCGGCGGCCCGGCTCCGGCCCGGCGAGGCTCTGGCCGAATCGGGGTATGGCCCGAGGGAGCCGCCGGATCCTTCGCCCGGCGAAACCCGTGAGGTCGACGTGGCGATCACGCCCGGCCTTGCCTTCGACCGCCGGGGATATCGGCTGGGGTACGGCGGAGGACACTACGACCGCTACCTCGCCGGCCTCGGCGAAGGGGCTCTGCGCATCGGGATCGGGTTCGACGTGCAGCTCGTGGATGAGGTTCCGCACGGCCGGCACGACGTGCCGCTCGATCTGGTCGTCACCGATCGTCGGGTCCTCGATGCCGGGGCGGCCCGCGGCACGGCCGGTGGAGCGGTTCGAACGCGGAGCCCTGGGCCATAATCGAGCCGATGCTCCGGCCGGCGGCTCCCCTTCGACGCAACGTCACCACTGCTGGGGTGATCGCCGTCCGGGACGGAGCCAGGTCGGAACGGCCGGATCGCCTCGCCACCGAGGAGCCCATGGAGATCCGAGCGGGTGGGCCCGGCCAGGACGCCGTCAGCGTGTCGGTGACAATGCGAACGCCGGGGCACGACTTCGAGCTGGGCGCCGGGTTCCTGTTCACGGAAGGCCTGATCCGTTCGCGCAGCGACGTCGTCTCCGTGAACTACTGCGAGCTCCCTGACCAGGAGCAGCGATTCAACGTGGTGACGGTCCGCCTGTCCGAGGCGTTCGACCAAGAGGCCATCAGGCGGAACTTCTACGCCACGTCGAGCTGCGGGATCTGCGGGAAGGCCTCGCTGGAGCAGGTGGAGGTGCGGTGTGGGCCGCTGCGCCCCGGTCCCATCGTGGCGCGTTCGACCATCCTGTCCCTTCCGGATGCCCTGCGGGCCGGACAGCGAGTCTTCGAGCAGACCGGGGGCCTCCACGCTGCCGGGTTGTTCGATGCGAACGGGAAGCTGCTCGGAGTGCGGGAGGACGTGGGGCGCCACAACGCGGTGGACAAGCTGGCGGGGCAGGCGTTGCTGGCCGGTGACACCCCGTTGGCGGACCGGGTGCTGCTCGTCTCCGGCCGGGTCAGCTTCGAGATCGTGCAGAAGGCCGCAGCCATGGGCGTCCCGGTCCTGTGCGCGGTGTCGGCTCCGCCGAGCCTGGCCGTCGACGCGGCCGGCGAGCTCGGGATGACCGTTGTCGGGTTCGTCCGGGGGTCCGGCTTCAACGTGTACACCCATCCCGAGCGCATCGACCTGCGAAGGTAGACGGAGCGCATGCGAGGCTCCTGGAGGATCGGACGGATCGGCGGCGTGGACATCCGCGTCGATCCGTCCTGGGCGTTCATCGCGATCCTGTTGACCTTCACGCTCTGGCAGCAGTTCTCCGACCAGATCCGCTTCCCCGGGATGAGGAGTGGCCTCGCCCTTGGCCTGGCCATCCTCACCGCGGGCCTGGTGTTCGGCTCCATCCTCCTGCACGAGTTGGCCCACGCCGGGATGTCAAAGGCCCGCCAGATACCGGTGAGTGGCATCACCCTGTATCTGTTCGGCGGCGCCACCCACGCGAAGGTGGAAGCGCGGCGGCCTGTGGACGAATTCCTGGTTACGGTGGTGGGCCCGGGGACCACGCTGGCCCTGGGAGGCCTCTTCCTGGCCCTGCACGCGCTCACCCGGAGCTGGCTGGACCACCCGGTGAGGGCGATCTTTGGATACCTGGCGCTGGTCAACATCATCATGGGTGGGTTCAATCTGCTCCCGGGGTTCCCGCTGGATGGCGGCCGCCTGCTCCGATCCGGGCTGTGGCGGGCGACCGGCAGCCTGTCCCGCGCGACGAGGATCGCCGCCCGAGTCGGACAGATCGTGGGATTGGCCATCGTCGCCACCGGGATCTTGATCACGATCCGTACGAACGAGGTGCTGGCCGGAGCCTGGCCCGTGCTCATCGGGTGGTTCCTGTACCGGGCGGCGTCGGCCACGCTGGCAGACGCCGGCCGGCGCCGACTGCTCGAGAGCGTCACGGTGGGAGACGTCATGGCAGCCCCACCTCCGACCGTCGACGCCAGCCTTCCGGTCGGTGTGGTCACGGACCGATACCTCGAAGGCCACGAGGGCGAGGCCTTTCCCGTGGTCCGGGACCAGCACGTGGTCGGCTTCGTGTCCCTTCGAACCACGCGGGGTGTCGCGCCCGACCGGACGGTCCAGGAGGCCATGGTCGGCGGCCAGGGCGTCCTGGAGGCAGCCCCTGAGGAGAGCATGGTCTCGGTGATCGAGCGGGCGGGCGAGGTTCGCGGCCGCACGATCCTGGTGGTCGAGGGAGGCCGCCTGGTGGGCGTGATCGAGCCGGAGGACCTGGCGCGCTTCCTGGCCCGCCGGGCCAGCCCGCCGGCTCGGCCGGACGTCCAGCCCTCCTGACCTCCCCTCTACGTCTTGGTCTCTGTCGTCGGGCCCTCCCCTCGAGCTGACGGGGGGACGACCTCCCCGGCCGCCGCGAGGTGGTGGCGTCCCGTCGCGCAGAAGCTGAGGAAGTCGCACCAGCGGCAGTGGTCCCCCGGAACAGGGTCGTACCTTCCAGCGGCGATCCCCTCCAGGGCAAGGGCAACCCGCTTCCGGGTGAGCTCCGGATCGTCGGCGGGGCGGGCATCCTCCTCGCCGGTCGCCAGGTAGAGGTACGTGAGCGTCAGCTCCTCCGGGCGCTTCCCCCACACTTCGGTGCAGGCGAGCGCATAGAGGTCCAGCTGCAGACCGGCAAGCGAGTCGAGGGCTGGCGGCTTCCGCCCGGTCTTGTAGTCGACGACCTCCCATGGGCCCTCCGGCGCGCCGAACACGGCGTCGATCCTGCCGCTCACCACGAACCCCTCCAGGTACAGGAGGAAGGGACGCTCGGCGAACAGCGGCACCTCGGCGGCGAACCGGCTGGCCAGGAAGTTCTGCTGGAGGCGCTCCACCCTGCCCGGTTCTCCGGCCAGCTCCTCGACGGTCAGGTCAGGCGTCTCCTCGAGCTCCAGGAGCGACGCCTGGCCGCTGCTGTGGCGTTCGATCCAGCCGTGCACCTGGGTGCCGATACGCGCCGCGGGGCCACTGAACCGGGGAAGCGGCCTGACCGTCGACCAGTAGAAGCGCTTCGGACACCGTGCGTACTCGATGAGGCTCCCCACCGAATACGTCGCCGGAAGAGGCGGTCGGGGTGGGGGGGCAGCCTCTCGCTCGACGAGATGAAGCGCCAGCGTCCTGCGGGCTTCGGCGCCCTCGAGAAAGGCCTCCCGCTCCTCCGGGGGCAGCTTGCCGGCCAGGGCCTCGGCTGTGGCCTTCTGCTCCGTCGGCCCTACCGGGGCCTCCGGTGGGTGGGCAGCCTGGGCCGCGGCGAGCCGCCAGCCATGTTCGAACAGGTCGTCGGCCTCGGGCCGCCGTGCCGGGCCCGGCCAGTCCCGGACGAACCGCTCCCGGTAACCGACCAGAGGATTCTCCTCCGAGACCTCCGGCCCCCTGTCAACCGCAGCCAGGCCCGTCTCCTCGCCCCACGTGGCGAGCTCGTCGAAGAACAAGCTTGCCCCCTTCGGCTGGTCCGTGTCCCCATACCAGTGCGCGCCGCTCACCAGGAGCCGGTGGCGAGCCCTGGTCAGGGCGACGTAACACGTCCGGCGCTCCTCGATCAGCGCCTGCTCTCGCAGGGCGAACCAGAACGTCCGCAGCACGCCCCCGAAGGCGGGCAGGATCTCCGCGTCGCCACGAAGCTCGAAGTCCAGCGACTTGCCCTTCTCCGCCGGGTTCTGCTGGACCCGGACGTCGGGCAGGATGTCCTTTGCCATCCCCGGGACGAAGACGGAGTCGAACTCCAGGCCCTTCGCCTGGTGGATGGTCATCACCTTGACCGAGTCCTCCTCGCTCGGCTGGACCGGGGACCACTCGGGGCGGTCGGTGGTCTCGACCGCGTCCAGGTAGTCGAGGAACGCCCGCACGGTCAGCTCCCCCTCCAGGGGCGAGAACCCGTGCACCTCATCGAGGAACGCCGCGAGGTTTCGCTTCGTCGCCGCCGCTCGGCCCACGTCGACGGTCGCGTCCAGCTCGGCCAGCAGGCCGATCCGCCGGATGATCTCGGCGAGGAACTCTCCCACCGGACGACGGGCCTCGGCCCGGAGCTCGGCCAGCTCGTGCCGGAATTCCTCGAGCCTGGTCCGCCCCTCTCCGGAAAGAAACGTCACCTCGTCGAGGTGCTCGAGAGCTTCGGCGAACAGGAAGGGAGGGGTCTCCTCTTCGTCCTCGCCCCGGAGATCCTGCCCCCGGTCCCGCAGGAGGTAGTTCTTGTCCTTGGCCCACGCGGCCACCCGCGCCAGGTCCTTGAACCCGACCCGGTACCTCGGCCCCAGCAGGATGCGAGCCAGGCTCACGCTGGCGAACGGGTCCGCCACCGCCCGGACGTAGGCCAGGACCTCGACCACCTCCGGGAGCTTGAGCAGTCCGGCCAGGCCCACGATCTCCACCGGGATTCCCCGCTCGGCGAACGCCAGTTGCAGCGGTACGAACAGGCGGCTCTTCCGGCACAGCACGGCGAAGCTCGACCACCCGGCTTGCGAGGCCCTGTCCCCCCGCTCGGCGCGGAGCGCCACGATGCGGTCGGCGATCCAATTCGCCTCGGACTGCTCGTCGGGATGGCGAACCAGTTCGACCCGGCCCTCCCCGTTCGCCGGCCAGGGCACAAGCCGTTTGTGCGGGTCGGGCCGCTGGGTCTCCGGGAGCGGCCCGACGATGGTGTCGGCCGCCGCCAGGATCCGCGAACCGGAACGGAAGTTCGTGTACAGGGGGAGCCTGTCCGCTTCCGAGCCGTCGGCGCATCGGAACTGGTGGCGAAACCGGATCAGGTTGAAGAGGCTGGCCCCCCGCCACGCGTAGATGTTCTGGTCGGGGTCCCCCACCGCCGCCACCGGGAAGCCATCGCCGAAGGCTCGCTGGATCAGCTCGGCCTGGGCCACATTGGTGTCCTGGTACTCGTCGAGGACGACCGCCTGGAACCGTTGCCGGTACTCCGCTCCCACCTCGGGGAAACGCTCCAGGACGTCGAGGGCCAGGGTGATCTGGTCCCCGAAGTCGATCACCCCCAGCTCACGCTTGAGCTCCTGGAACCGCTTCGCCGCCCGGGCCAGCTCGATCCGCTGCTCGGCCGCCTCCAGGATCCGGACGCTCTTGAGGGACCGGAGGTCCACCAGCCGCCGCTCGTTGAACTCGATCACCTCGTCCCCGGTGCGCCGATGGTTCGCCATCTGGTCGGCGAGGGTGAGGATGTTCTCGATCAGCGAAGGCTGCCAGGTTGCCGACACATGATCGAATCGCACTTCGTCGAGCACTCGGGCGCACAGCTCGATCCGCTGGGCCGAAGAGAGCACGCGCTGCCCTGGCTCGATGCCTGCCAGCAGGCCGTGGCGGTCCAGGATCTCTGCGGCGAAGCCGTGATAGTTGAGGATGGTGGGCTCCTCGCCCTCGGGGAGCTCCACGGCGGCGAGCGCCCGGCGGATGCGGAGCTGGAGGTTCTCCGTGGCCTTGTTGGTGAACGTGAGGCAGAGCACGTTGCCCGGCAGCACGCCCGGGTGCCCGGCCCGGACCCGCCCCAGCGCCACCAGGGCCAGATACACGACCCGGGCCGCGATGACCGAGGTCTTGCCCGAGCCCGCTCCCGCTACGATCACGTATGGCTCCAGCGGCTCGGAGATGGCCCGCCACTGCTCCTCCGTGGGGTCGGCCCCACCCATGGCGGCCCTGACCTCCGGAGGGTAGGGGGGCCCCGTCACCGCGCGGCCTCCACAGCCGGGAACAGCTCGCCGCCTTCGGGGAACAGAGGGCAGAGCGTCTTGAACCGACAGAAGTAGCAGTCGGCGGCCGGGTTGGGCCGGTAGGTCTCGGTCTCCAGCAGGTCTCGAACCGTGCCGATCAGGCCCCCCAGGCGCTCCGTCATCGCCTCCTCGTACTCGTCCCTGACCTTGGGCGTGATTGGCAGCTGGGCGAGGGCCATCGGGCCGGGTGAAGCCTGCGTCCGGGGGGGGCGCTCCCGCAGGAATGCCAGCTCCACCGCCCGGACCGGCCGGTACGCCGCCAGCTCCTCCGCCCGGTTCACCGCCAGGTAGTACACGCCGAGCTGCAGGTTCTCTTCGGGGTGGCCCACGTCGTGCGCCCGGCCGGTCTTGTAGTCCGTGATCTGGCTCCCGCCCCCATCCACCCGCCCGATCCGGTCGATGTAGCCCCTCACAACGGCGCCGTCGAACTCGAACGTGAACTCGACCTCGAAGGCCAGTGCGGGCGTCTCGCCGTACAACCGGTACCAGCCGGGCAGCATCTTCGTCACCACCAGCCTGCGGAATGCCTCGGAGATGGCGAAGGAGGGGAACTCCTGAGGGCGCCACCGCGCTTCCGCCGCCGCCACCAGGGCCTCTGGTGTGCGTTCGATCAGCCCCTTCTCGCAGTCCTCGATGATCCGGTGCACGGTGTGTCCGACCCACGCGTGGTAGCCCGCTCGGTCCTCCAGCCCGAGCTCATCGGCCAGCACGAACTGCAGCGCGCAGTTCTCCAGCGTGTTGAGCTTCGAATAGGAGGTGCGGATCGTCTCGTGCAGAGGCCGCCCCGTGTCCGTCCAGTCGCGCTGGAACCACCACCGGGACGGGTCAACGCCCAGCGCCAGCAGCCCTTCCATGGATGCCAGGCGGTCCCCGTCGCGGGCGGTGGGATCCGCCAGCGTGCGGCGCCATGAAGCGGCAGCCTCGGCCACGGACAAAGGGTCGGCGAAGGGCGCCACGGGAGCCGGCTGCCAGGCGAGACCGCGTTCCGCGGCGAACCGGGATCGTGCGGTCAGGTTCGTCTCCTCACCGTGCGGATCGCTCGCCGTCAGGACGACCCGGCGGCGGGCCCGGCTCACCACCACGTCGAACAGTCGCCGCTCGTCCCGAAGCCGCAGCCGGTTTCGATCCGATTGCCGAATCCGGCCCTCCAGGACGTCGAGGTCGAACATTGGCTCGGGGCGGGACAGGCTGGGAAAGTCGCCCTCGACCGCGCCGACCACGACGACGGTGTCGAACTCCAGCCCCGCCGTGGCGTGGGCGGTCAGCACGCGAACTCCACCGGTGCCGTCGAGATCTGCAGGACCGCGTGGCCCGGGTCCCTCGTTCCCGGCTTCGAGAAGGTCCAAGAAGGCCTGGAGCGACCGGTCCGAGCCTTCGGCAGCCCTCGACACGGAGTCGGCGAAGGACAGCACCGAGCCCAAGGCCCGGTGGCCTTCGGGGGTCTCCCCCGCACCGACCAGCCTCGACGAGTACGGCAGTTTCCGCCACAGGACGGAGAACGCGTCGAGCGCCGACCGGCCTGACACGGACTCAGCCTCGGCCAGGACCGCTCGGAGCGCTGCGAGGTCCTCGCCCTCCCCCGAGGTGAGTCCCTCGTCGCGCCACAATGCCGCCGCGGCTGGCTTACCGCTCGCCGTGGCCGCGCGCACCAACCCGCGGGCCGAAGCCGGCGACAGCCGAGCCAGCTCGGAAGTGAGGAGGGACTCCGCCGACCCGTCGCGTTCGTCTGGTCGGGCCAGCCACCGCATGGCCATCAGATAGGGGAACGTGGCCGGCTCTGCTGCCAGGGACTGCCCACCCCCTGGGGTGGCCCGCGGCACCCCCGCGTCGTCGAGCGCCCGGAGCAGGCCGGTCATGTGGGCACCCTGCCTCCGGACCACCACCGCCAGCTCGCTCCACGCGACGCCCTCTTCGAGATGGACCCGGCGGAGCTCTCGGGCGACGGCTCGGTGCTCCTCCGAGGTGTGCGGGGTGAACCAGGCCTGCACGACGACGCCCCGGGGCGCCCGGTGCCGTACCTGCAGGACCACCTCCCGCGCGGTAGGGAGGTGAGAGGTGAACCGCCGGAGCGGCACATCCGTGGTGCCCTGAAAGGAGAAGACGTGCGACCCCGGGTCGCCCGCCACTACCAGGCTCCGAGGACCGAGACGGACGATCAGCGCCTCCTCGGTGAGCGTGGCCTCCTGGTAATCGTCCACCAGCAGATGCTCGAACAGGGCATCCTCGGGAAGCGTCGCTTCCGCCGCGGCGGCAGCCTGCACGACCAGCCCGGCGAAGTCCAGCGTGTTCATGTCGTCGAGCACCAGCAGATAGCGTCGGTAGAAGTCCGCAAGCTCGGGCCAGCCAGCCGCGCCTGCCTTCTCGGCCCTGGCCAGGAGCTCCTTCGGGTCGACCAGAACCTCTTGGATCCGGAGCAGGAACTGACGAATCTGATCGGCGAACCCATGCAGGCCCAGCATGCCTCCGTAGCTCGGCCAGTCGGCGGGGTCCTCGCCGGACAGCAGCTCCTTGACTTTGGCGAACTGGTCGAACGCAGTGAGGACCTGGGGAGGCTGCTCGTATCCGATCGCCTCGAACCGCCGGGTCAAGGTGTAGTGGGCCAGCCCGTGCACGGTCATGACCCGGACTCCGGGCAGCGGCCTTCGCAGCCGGGCCAGCAACGCCCGCCTGGCCGACTGCTGGGCCTCTTTGGTCCGAACGACCAGACATACCCGCTCGGGGTCTGCGCCACCTTCGATCAGGCGGACGAACTGCTCTCGAAGGACGGCGGTCTTGCCGGTCCCGGGGCCTCCGCGGACCAACAGCGGCCCCCGTTCATGGCGAAACACCGCGGCCTGATCGCGGTCCGGCTGGAAGGCCATGAGAGCCGAAGATGCGAGGGCCGGTGGGTCCATGGCGGCATGCTACCGCCACCCTCTGACAGGCCGGGACCTGGGCTGATTCAGGGCGGGACAGGGAGGGAGGGTGCGGGTCTGGGCCGATCCGACCGACGGCCCGGCTTCCCGTCGGGGGGGCCGTTTCCGCCCCCAGTTGCTCGCGCCCGGACGTGCATCCGAAACCACTGCCCGAACTCCGCGGCGGGGAGCGGCCGGCTCAGATAGAAGCCTTGGGCGACATCGCAGTCGAGCGCGGCCAGGAGGCGCCAGATCTCCTGGGTCTCCACTCCTTCGGCCACCACCCTCAAGCCCAAGTTCTTCCCGAGGTCGATCGTCGAGCGAACGATCATCGCGTCGTTCTCGTCCCGCGCCATGTTCATGACGAAGGAGCGGTCGATCTTGATCTCGTCGACCGGGAGCTCCTTGAGATAGGCCAGCGAGGAGTAGCCCGTGCCGAAGTCGTCCAAAGAGAGCCCCACGCCCATCGAGCTGAGCTGCGTCAGGACGCGCATCGCCCGGGTGGGCTAGGCCATGAGGACGGACTCGGTGATCTCGAGCTTGAGAGCATCGGAGGGGAGCTCCCACTTCTCGAGCAACCGCGACACCTCCTCGGGAAGCTTCAGGTCGAGGAGGTTCCGGACGGACATGTTGACCGCCACCGTGAGCTTGAGGCCCGACCGGCGCCACTCCTGGCACTGGGCCAGCGCCCGGTCGATGACGTAGAGGGTGAGGGGTCGCATCAGCGTGGTGTGCTCGGCGAAGGGGATGAACTCCTCGGGCATGACCAGCCCTCGCTCGGGATGCTGCCACCGAACGAGGGCTTCCACGCCTTCGAGGCGCCCGTTTCGGAAATCCACCTTGGGCTGGTAATGCAATACCAGCTGGTTCTCATCGATGGCTCGGCGGAGCTCGCCGAGGAGCACCAGTCTGATCGGACTGTACTGGTCGTACTTCGCCGCATAGACCTGGACGCCCGCCCGCTGGGCCTTCGCCACATACATGGCCAGGTCAGCCCGCTGCAGGAGCTTGTCCACGTCGCGCCCGTGCGCCGGATAGAGCGCGATCCCCACGCTGGCCTCCACGTCGAGGGTCAACTCACCCACCACGAAGGGGGCCTCCAGCGCCTTCTGGATCCGGCTGGCCACCTCGAGGGTGGCATCCTCCCCTGTCACGGTCGGCAGCAGCACCGCGAACTCGTCACCACCCAGCCGCGATCGAATCGCTCTCGCGAAGGGCCTGACGGAGCCGAGGGCCGATCTGCTGCAGCAGGATGTCGCCGTTGTGATGGCCGAGAGTGTCGTTGATGTCCTTGAACCGGTCGAGGTCGATGATCATTGCCGCGGCCGTTCGGCCGTCACGCTGGGCCGACAGAACGGCCTGATGGAGGCGGTCGCGGAACAGCGTCCGGTTGGGAAGCTCCGTCAGCGCGTCGTGGAGGGCCTGGAACTCGTTGAGCTGGTTGAGCTCGGTGAGATCCTTCAGCGATTCCTCCAAGCGCCCCACCAGCAGAAGGTTCTCCAGCGAGACCTGCGCGCTCTTGTACACAGCAGCCAGGGGGAGGGCCAAGAACGGGACGAGCCAGAGGCTCCGGTCGGCCACGACCGCCACCACCGGCGCCATCGCCAGAAGCACTCCGTCCGGGATGGCCTGGAACCTCAGGTCCCTCCACAGGTATGGAGCGAGGGGGATCTGTTGGGCCATCGCCAGCGCGGTCGCCGTGAGGAGGTTGTTCGCGAGGAACAGGACCGCCCCGGCCACCAGGATCGCGGGGACATGCCCGGAGGTGATGCGGATGGGGAACCGGTCGACCCCGGTCATGAGCTCTAGCGCGCCGGCCGCCGCAACCAGGGACACTGTGGACTGGCACGCGTTGAAAAGGGCTTTCCACGGCGGCTTCCGCCGGCTCAGGTCGGTGGCGAGGGTTGCCACAGCTTGAGCCAGGACGGCCGGCACCGGCCCCGCCGTGAGTACCAGGGCATAGGCAAACGTGGTCGAGGTGATGATCTCGTCCTGTTCGCCTTGCCTCGGAACCTTGATCGGGATCGCCTCGCCCAAGAGGACGAACGCGAAGAACAGCAGGAATCGGGCCGTCACCATCCCCCGGAGGTCTCCGGTTGCGACGAGGGCAGCGAACAACCCGATCCCGGCCGCGCAGACGACGAGAACGTACCGCTTGACCGGTTTCGCTAGCTGAATCTCCATATGGCCTTTCGGACGACCGTTCCCTGGCTGGCCGTTCGAGGGGTAAGGGGCGCTCCGGGTCACCCGGAGCGCCCCCCATGGTGATGACGGATTACGCCCACTTCTTGCCTGCCCCCAATGCGACAGCAAGCATTACGACCGTTGCCACGGTGAGGCCAAGCCTGAAGATGTGAGCCTTCATCCCGTCACCTCCTCTCTGACGTGAGCCTCGAGGTGATGAGGCGGCGTCCCCACAGGTATCGGCCGAACCAGCCTCCTCTTGAATTGGCCCTTCACTGTGGATGGCGCGCTGAGTCTCAAGCCGCTATGCCATGTCACCGATAGCTGAACCAGGGGGCGGGCCATCCAGTCCCGTTGGAAGCAGGATCCATGCTGCTTGTCGCCTTGATGGGCCTGGTTGTGCTCAGCGTGCCGCTGGCCGGAGGCCGGCTCTCGCTCTTGGCGCACGTCCGGTTCCGGCTGGTCGGACTCCTCGTTGCGGGGCTGGCGCTCCAGGTGGTCATCATCTCGATCACCCCGTCCGGCTCGCCATCCCTCCACGGGGCCGCCCATTTGCTCTCGTACGCCCTGGTGGGAGGGTTCGTGGTCGCGAACCGGCGGTGCCCCGGCGTGCTCCTGATGGGAGCGGGCGGAGCCATGAACCTGGTCGCAATCGCGGCCAATGCGGGCGTCATGCCGGTGCTTCCCTCCGCCCTCTCCTCAGCCGGCCTGGCCGAAGTCCCCGGCCGTTTCGTCAACTCGGCGGTGGTCCAGACGCCCCGACTCGGATTCCTGGGCGACGTGTTCGCGCTGCCGAAGCCGTGGCCGCTGCACAACGTCTTCAGCGTCGGGGACATCTGCATCCTGGTGGGAGCAGCGGTCGCGCTTCACCTGCTCTCCCGGTCCCGTCTGGCGACGGCGCGGGGGGCAGTTCGCCGAGCTTCGCCGCCACCGGGACTTCATGCGGGCATGGGCCGCCCAGGCCGTCTCGAACGTCGGGGACTGGATCTACACGCTGGCGGTCGCGACCAGCCTGAGCCTGCAGCACGGATCGCCCCAGGCGTTTGCGCTGCTGTTCATCCTCCAGCTCGGCCCTTCGGCGGTGATCGGAGCCGTGGGCGGTCCGCTGGTCGACCGGCTCTCCCGCAAGAAACTCATGATCGGCGCCGACCTGTTCCGGGCGGCCGCTGTGGCGTCGCTGTTCGTGGGCGGTCCGCCGACGCGGGCCCACCTGTACGTGGTGGCGTTCTGCCTGGGAACCTTCGGTGCCTTGTTCCTGCCCAGCCTCCAGGCCTCGCTCCCGAACCTGGTGCCGAAGGAACAGATCGTGGCGGCCAACGCGCTGGTCTCGAGCACGTTCCACGTCGCCGTCATGGTCGGGCCTGTCGTGGGTGGCCTCCTGGTGGCCCGCCTGGGCGTCGGGCCGGCGTTCGGGGTCAACGCGCTGTCCTTCGTGGTCTCGGCTGTGCTGCTGGCCAGGGTAACGCTCCCGCCGCCACCCGCGGCGACCGACGGGCCGACCCCCGGTCCCGCCGGCGCGCTGGTCGAAGGGTTCCGGTACATGGCGAGCACGCCTTTGGTCCGCGGGATCCTCGTGGTCCTGGGAATGGTGATGTTCGCCGCGGCCATCAAGACGCCTCTCGAGCCGCTGTTCGTGTTTCGAGCGTTGGGCCGGAAGCCGGAGGCGCTGGGACTGGTTGGTGGGGCGTGGGGAGTGGGAATGGTGCTCGGGTCCCTGGCAGCCCCGGCCGCGGCACGAAGATGGCCCAGGGATCGACTCTTCGCGGTGGGCGTTGGGGCGGTCGGGGTTGCCGTGCTGGTTGGATCGCGCCAGGTGCTGCTGTCACCGCTCCTCCTGCTATGGCTCGCCGCCGGCGGCGGGAACGGTCTTGGGACGGTGTGCTACGAGTCGCTCCTGCAGGAACGGGTCCCCGACGCCTTGCGGGGCCGGGTGATGGCGGCTGCGGAGGCCATCCTCGACGGGGCCTTCCTGGTTGGAGCCGTCGCTGCGGGTGTCATCGGTGACCATCTGGGGGTGAGAGTCGCCTTCGGGCTGTCGGGGTTCCTGTTCCTGGCCGCGAGCGCGATGACGGTTGCGCTGGTGGTGCGATCGGAGCGCGGGGACCGACAGCAGCGGAGCGATCGGGAACTGGAACAGATCCTGGATGGAGCGAGGGAGCTCGTCGGCGTGGGAGCTCCCATCGTCGCGGAGGCGCCGCCCGCGAGCCGCGGCGGAAGCCCGCCGCCGGATCTGCTCTGGGTTCGCAGGCCGGAAGCGAGCTCACGGCTCCTCGCGGCGCCGCCTCAACCTCCCGCCTCGCCTCCCACCATCGCCACCAGGATCGACGCGGTCATCGTCGACCTCCTCGGCCCTCGCGTGGGTCGGTCGGGGGAGCCGGCGGTGCGGCAGCCGAAGTGGCCGGAGCGGGCGACGCGGCCTCCGTCCCCGAGTGCGACGGACCGGCCATCCCCTCGTAACGCTCCTCGCCCGCCTCCCACTCCTCCTCCTCGGACGTCCCGCCGATGAGAGCCTTGCGCTCGATGGCATCGGTGAACGTCCGGTATGCGCCGGCGGGATCCCATCCCATGGCTCCCTGGTCTTCCCCGACCAGGCTCGCGGTCAGCCCTTCAGCGGCGGCTCGAACCCGGGCGGCGGCGCGGAACCACTGGAGGCTGCCGGGCTGGAAGACGGTGGGCCCAGTCGTCCCTGCCGTGCGTACCGAGGGATCCTCCACCATGACCGGCGTCGGCTGGAAGATCCGCCCCAGGGCATCGCGGGCCTCGCGGCCTTCGGCGGAGATCTTCACTCCGGAACCGGTCCAGCGGGCCGTGCCCACGGGATCTTCGGATACGTCCGCACGGTGGAACTCAGCTCGCATCGCTGGGCCCTAGCTTTCGAGCCCGATCTCGGGAGCTCCAAGGACCTTCCAGGCGAACGCGGCAACGAGGGTCTGGGCCGCCATCGAGGCGTCGGAGGCGGCCACGACGTCGAGGAGGCGCAGGCGATCTTGTTCGGAGAAGCCGCGTGACTTCAGGGCGATCCACTGCACTTCCATGGGATGCGGCAACCCGCCCATGCCGGCGAGGGCGATCCGTCTCAGCCGCCCCGTGGTGGTCCGCCAAGCGTCGGCCGCTGCGAAGGACCGAAGCTCATCCCACAACGCTGAGAGGGCCGACGGCCATCGGGCGAACAGTCGGAGCGGCACGGGCGGCGTCGGGAGCGCCAGCGTGCTCGAGGCGTCCTCCAGGATCGGTCGCGATGCCTCCGAAAGGGCCGGCTGAAGTGACATCCATCGCTGCCACTCTGGGATACCGCGGCGGATGGGGGGCTCCTCGCGCCCCGTCCCCGGGATCCGCTCCCGCCGCAGTACACGGTGAAACGCGTGGACCACGATCTGGACCTTCGGCGCGGCGAGATGGGCCGCCCGAGCGGACTCCTCGACTCGCCGGACCTCCTCCTCGGACAAGGTCTCTCGAAGCCTGCCGGCCAGGTCGCAGGTCTCGGCGGTTGCACGAACCGAGTCGATGGCGTCCGCACGGAGCGTCCTCGCCAGCGAGAGGAAGCTCTTGCCCACGTTGGGCCGGACGGCCGACCACGCGGCCGTGAAGAACGCCGGGGAGGCGGAGGCCGCCTCTAAAGCGGGATCCAACCAGCCCGTTCGAAGCGTCTGGCGGATGTCGTCCCGCACGGCTCCGAGGACAGCCGAGCCATCCACCGCCGCAGAAGAAGCCGACCCGGTGTGCGGCTCCGCATCCGTTCGATAGACATACGGCCTGGAGGTCGACATGGCGCACCCATTCCCACCTCGCGCCCCCGACCATGGGCCGTGGCGCTGGAGCCTGAGCATCCGAGCCTAACAGCCCATCTCAGGCCCGCCTGTCCGGAGGCGTGTCGGTGCCCCGCGATAGACTCCCAACGAGAGGGAGGCTCATGGAACGTCACCGCACCGCCTCTCTCCCCCTCGACGACGGGCCGGCATGGCTGGCTCGGCTTCGCCTCGCCACGGGCGGCCACGGATTCGACATCGAGCCCGGGCGCGTCATCGTCCGAGAAGGGGACGCCGCCACGTCCTTTCACGCCGTCGAATCCGGTGCCGTCCTCGTCTCCGCCACCGTGCCCGAAGGCGGGGTCGCCGCGCTGGCGATCCTCGGTGCCGGCGAGACCTTCGGCCAGGACGGATTCCTGACGGATCCGGCAGGGCGGTTCGTCCGGCCGGCCTTCCGAGCCCTGGTCGCGTCCCGCATCGTGGCGATCCCCATCGCGGACGTGTGGCTGGCCGTGGGCCGCAACCCCGAGATCGGCAGGTTGGTGGTGGCCTCCTTGACGCGCTCCGTGGAACGACTGCAACGGCGCGTGGCGGGCGTCCTGCTTCCGAGAGTGATCGACCGGGTAGCGGAGCTGTTCGCCGACCTTGCCCGGGTGCACGGACGACCCTCCGCCGACGCAGTGGTCATCCAGGTCCCGCTGACCCAGGACCTCGTTGCCTCCATGGTCGGTGCCACCAGGGAGAGCGTGAACCGAGCCGTGAGGTCGCTGGCCGCGAGCGGTGCGATCCGCCGGTCGGGCCGGACCTACTCGGTGCTCGACCCGCCTTTCGCGGCCGCGGGGCTTCGAGCCGAGGGAACCTCGTGAACGGCGGTGAACTTCTCGCCGACGCGCCTGGCCCGGCCCTCGGCCTCCAGCTTGAGCAAGTGTGCCAGCACCGAGCGTGCCGCGATGGGATGGAGCTCTCTCGGGTACGCCGAATAGATCTTCGGCACCAGTTCCTCGGGCGACTGTGCGCGGGACTCCAATCCATCCAGGACCTGGCGTTCGCGGTCCTCGCGATGGGCGATGTATTCGGCCAGCTTCTGCCGCCCTTCCCAGATCACCGGACCATGCCCCGGATACAGGACCGAAGGCGACAGGGCGTGCAGCCGCGACAGCGACTCCAGATAGTGGGCCAGGTTGCCCTCGGGCGGATCGATCACGCTCGTTCCCCTCCCCAGCACGACGTCGCCCGTGAACAGGGCCCCCGTTTCTGACAGACAGAACACCACGTGATCTGGGGTGTGCCCAGGGGTGTGGATGGCGGTCAAGGTCACCCCGCCTCCGGCGGAGATGGCGTCGCCGTCCGCAAGGGGCTGCTCGCCCCCGTGCGCTTCGAACGCCAGGACCGGCGCACCGACCCGCTCGGCGAGGAGCGCCGCCCCCGGCGCGTGATCCGGATGCCGGTGGGTGAGGAGGATCGCCTTGATCGTGCCGGCTGCCCGCCGGACCTCTTCGACGTGCTTGTCGTCGAGCGGCCCGGGATCGATGACGACCGCCGGGGCGCCCACGATCCACGTGTTCGTCCCCTCCAGCGTGAACGGGCCGGGGTTGGGGGCGAGCACTCGGACGATGCGATACACGTGAGTTATGGTCGGGCGAAGGGCGGGGCCGGCGACATCGGCGGCGCGACCTGCTCGACGCGAAGCTCGAGCACCTCCGCCACGCTCCTGCATCCGTCGAGCGCCTCGAGCATCCTGAGGGTGGGCCACATCAGAAGGGTGTCCCCGTCGAACGCTCCGTGGAGGAGCGTCGCCGGACTAGTCCACCATGCCGCTTCGGCCTCGACCCCGTCCGGCACCGGCTCCACCCAATCCTCCGCGGCCAGCGCGTAGAACCGAGCGTCGAACCGAACCGGGAGAAACTCCGGCGCGATCCACCGAGCGATCTCCGGCAACCTGGCCGGATCAGGAGGAGCGAGACCGGGCTCGTCCGCACGCCGCAACTGTGACACGACGATCCCGCCGGCCGTGGCGACCAACCCCGTCTCCTCGGCCAGCTCGCGCAGTGCGCAGGCCCGACCGACCTGCGACGCGGAGCCGAACCATGCCACCGCCAGAGCTTCGTCGATCGCCTGGTCCACGGTGCCCCCTGGGAAGACGACGAACCCCGGGCCGAACCTGCTGTGCGCCGATCGTTTCAGCGCGAGGACCTCCACGCCCCCACCGGGAAAGGGTCCAGGACGGGCGACCACCACCGTCGCAGCCAACCGGATGCTCACCGGGGAATGATGGCAGAGTACATCCCGATGGCGGCGGATGAACCCGATCTACCCGAGCCGTTCGCAGTTCAAGCGGATCTCGAGCAGCGGCTCCGGCGACGCATCGCACAGGACAGCCCCATCACGTTCGCCCAGTTCATGGACGCCGCTCTGTACGACCCGGAGGAGGGCTTCTACACCCGCCCTCCGATCGGGGAGCGCGGCGATTTCGTCACCAGCCCTCATGTGTCTGGACTGTTCGGCGTGCTGGTAGCTCGGCAGATCGAGGAGTTCTGGGACCTGCTCGGCCGCCCGGAGCGGTTCGACGTCGTGGAAGTCGGCGCAGGAGACGGGACCCTGGCCCGGCAGATTCTCGACGCGCTTCCTGCGGTGCTTCTCGAACACACGTCCTACATTGCTGTCGAACGGAGCCCGGGGGCGCGCCGCGCTCTGGCCGAGGCCGGGATCCGCGCCGTGTCATCGGTGGCGGACTCGATCGGCGACCTTGCCAAAGGCCTCATCGGCTGCGTCATCGCCAACGAGGTCCTGGACAACCTGCCGTTTCACCTGGTCCGCCGCACCGCAGCCGGGCCGGCCCAGGTTCTCGTCTCGGTCGACCGGCGTGGAGGGTTCGTGCTCGTCGAAGGCGACGCGCCGCCGGATGACGTGGCGGCGTTGGTCCCGTCGTCCCTTCGCCCCGGCCACCAGGCGGCCGTCAGCCCCGCCGCCCTTGAGCTCGTGGACCAAGCCATCAACGTCATCGAACGGGGCTACGTCTTCTTGGTCGACTACGGCGTGGCGAGCGGCCAGGCGCCCCCACCAGTCCACTCGTACCGCGGCCATCGTGTCGAAGCCGATGTCCTCACCGCGCCCGGCTCTCGTGACATCACCGCCGGCGTCGACTTCGATCGGCTGGTCGCCCACGCCCGCTCGCGGACCCCCCACGTGTGGGGACCGGTGAGGCAGCGAGACGCCCTCCTCCGGCTGGGGTTCCGGGAGCTGCACGAACACGCCCAGACCCGCCAGGTCGAGGCGATCGGCGCCCGGCGAGGGATCGACGCCATGCGCATCTACTCGAACAGGAACCGGGCGAACCAGCTCTTGGCCCGGCCCGGCCTCGGCGAGTTCTTCGTGGTCTGCTTCGGCGTCGGAACTCCGTCCGATCCGGCGCCCAGCTCGGTTCGGGAAACCGGCGAGGGCGAGCTTTCGCGCCGGAACTAGCGGTCGACGTCGCCCACGACGAAGAACACGCTGCCCAGGATGGCGATGAGGTCGGGGAAGAGCGTTCCCGGCAACAGGGCAGGAATCATCGATACATTGGAGAACGAGGCGGTCCGCATCCGCAGCCGGTACGGGAAATCACCGCCGTCCCCCACCACGTAGTACCCCATCAACCCAAGTGGGTTCTCGGTCCGCACGTAGATCTCGGAGTCCTGCGGGAACTTGATCTTCTTCGGCAGCTTCGGCGAGATGTAGGGACCCGGAGGAAGCTTGTCCATGCACTGCTCGATGATCTTGCAGGACTCCCACATCCTTTGGACCAGCACCCACAGCCGGTCGAAGCAGTCGCCGTTCTCTCCCACCGGCACGTCGAACTCGACCTCGCCGTATTTCTCATAGGGGGAGTCCTTCCGGGGATCCATGGGCACACCGCTCGCCTGGAGCACCGGACCGGAGCAACCGTAGGAGATGGCGATGTCCGGCTGAAGTATCCCGATGCCCTTCGTGCGGACGTGGATGATCTCGTTCCCCATGATGAGGTTCTCGAAGTCCCGGAGCTTGTTCCTGATCCACACCAGGACCTCGCCCGAGTGCTTCAGGAACCCTCTGGGCAGGTCATCTTTCAGGCCGCCGACCCGGACGAAGGAGTGGTGCATCCGGGCGCCCGTCGCAGACTCCATCAGCCCCTGGATCATCTCCCGCTCCCGGAACGCGTAGAACATCGGCGTCATGGCCCCGAGCTCCAGCGGATACGAACCGGTGAACATCAGGTGGTTGAGGAGCCGGTTCCATTCGCACAGCATGGTGCGGATCCACTGGGCCCGGTCGGGCACCTCGATCCCCAGCAGCCGCTCCACGGCCATGACCCAGCCCTGTTCGTTGTTGAAGGCCGACAACCAGTCGTGGCGGTTCATGAGGACCAGGACCTGGCGGGCGTCCCGATACTCCGAGAGCTTCTCCGCGGCTCGGTGCATGTACCCGATCACCGGCTCGGCCCGGATGATCCGCTCACCGTCGAGCTCCAAGACCACTCGCAGGACGCCGTGGGTCGAAGGGTGCTGCGGCCCGATGTTGAGGATCATCTCCTCGGTCCGCAGAGGCCCCTCGGTGACGATGTCGATCCCGCCGCCGCGGAGCATCCAGGCGTCGCTGGTGGCCGTGAACGCGGCACGTTCGGTGACCAGCTGATCCCTGGTGTCCATCGCGGGGAGCGTATCAAACCGCGACGCGCTACCGTACGGCGCGACATGGACTTCGCCATCCCCCAGGACTACCAGGACCTCCTGGCGTCCTTCCGGTCGTTCCTCGAACGGGAGGTTCGCCCGGTCGAGGAGTTCTACGCCGTCCAGATCCAGGACGACGTGTTCACCGAGGAGATGCGGGAGGCGGGCCTTGCACTCCGAAGGAAATCCGCCGAACTCGGCTTCTACGCCGCGCACATGCCGGAAAGCGTTGGGGGACAGGGACTTTCGAACCTCGGCTCCGCGCTTCTGGTCGAGGAGGGCGCGAAATCCGGGCTGCGATTCGGGGCGTTCGTCCTGGGGCCGCCCAACCCCGAGGCGCCCAACCCCATCCTGATGGACCTCCCCGAACACCTCCACCCGAAGTACGTCGAGCCCCTCGTCCGGGCCGAGACCACGATGTGCTTCGCCCTGACCGAACCCGAGGCCGGATCGGACGCGCAGTCGATCCGGACCACCGCCGTCCTGCGGGACGACGAATGGATCCTGAACGGACGGAAGCACTTGATCACCAACGGAGCCCGCGCCGACGTCGCCGTGGTCTTCGCCGTCACCGACAGGGACAAGCGGGCCAGCGGGGGCATCACCGCGTTCCTGGTCGAGCGGGGCGCCCCAGGATTCGTCGTCGGAAAGCACCAGAAGACGCTGGCCGGCGACACGAACCAGGCAGAGCTGATCTTCGAGGACTGCCGGGTCCCGAGGGAGAACATGATCGGAGAGCTCGGGTACGGGTTCGCCAGCGGGATGAGGTTCCTGAATGGAGGACGGGCCTTCATCGGGGCGATGTGCGTCGGTATCGCCGACCATCTGGTCCGGATCTGCACCCAGTACGCCAAGGACCGCCACACGTTCGGCAAGCCGATCGGAAAGTACCAGGCCGTGCAGTGGATGCTGGCCGACTCGGCGCTCGAGGTCCACGCCGCGCGCCTGATGACCTATCACCTGGCGTGGCTGGTCGACCAGGGCGACTACCCGATCAAGGAGTCCTCGATGGTCAAGCTGAACAACACCGAGATGGTGAACCGGGTGGCCGATCGCGCGGTGCAGATCTACGGCGGGATGGGCCTGCTGACCGAGGGGCCGGTCGAGCGGATCTTTCGATGGGTCCGAATGCTCCGCATCGTCGAGGGCACCAGCGAGATCCAGCGCGTCATCATCGCGCGCTCCCTGGGGCTCTGAGCCAGACCGGGCGCGGCTGCTACGCTCGGTTGCCCCATGACCATCCTGTCCTACCTGAAGTTCTCCATGCGCGAGGACTTCGACCGCCGGGACTTCGAACAGGACCTCCGAGCAATGCTGACGCTGGCCGAACGCCAGCCCGGCTACGAGTGGGCCGAGATGGGGCCCTCGATGACCGACGGGCACGTCTACGTGATCGTCTCGGAGTGGGATGACGTGGAACGGGTCCGGGCGTGGGAGCACGTGGAGGAACACGAAGGCATCGGCAAGAAGTGGGAGCCTCACTACCGGGAACCGCTGCTGCACAGGCGTTTCGTCCCCTGGCAACGGCCGCCGGCATGAGCCGGCCGGAGATGGCCTCGTCACCGCGCGTGGAGAGGCTCCGCGAGATCCCCTCCATCGACGCGCTGCTCCGTGCGACCCCTGCAAAGAAGGCGGCGACGAAGTTCGGCCGGCCGATGGTGAAGCAGGCACTCCAGGCCACGCTTCGAGAGGCCAGGGCCGCGGCGGCCCACGGCCGGCCCCTTCCGGAGGAATCGGTGATCCTGGCCCGGGCCATCGGCGCCGCGGCCCGGAACTACTACGGGCTGAGCGAGGTCATCAACGCGACCGGCGTGATCCTGCACACCGGCCTCGGCCGGGCCCCCCTTCCCGTCCGGGCGGCCCGGGCGGCCGAGCAGGCGGCCCGGGGATATTCGGACCTCGAGGTGGACCGGGAGACCGGGGCGAGGGGCCGCCGGACCTCCCGGGCGGAGGCGCTCCTTCAGGCGCTGACCGGTGCGGAGGATGTCTTGGTCGTCAACAACAACGCCGCCGCATTGCTCCTGTCGCTGGCGGCCCTGGCCACCCGGAAGGAGGTCGTGGTCTCCCGGGGGGAGCTGATCGAGATCGGCGGGGAGTTCCGGCTGCCCGAGATCATGGCGGCTTCGGGGGCGAAGCTCGTCGAGGTCGGGACGACGAACAGGACCCGGGCGAACGACTACCGGAGGGCGCTCGGCCCGAAGACCGGGCTGATCCTCAAGGTCCACCCCAGCAACTACCGGGTGGTCGGCTTCGCCCACGAGGTCGGCGTGGGCGAACTGGGGGCCATCGCCGCCCAGGCTCAGATCCCGCTCCTCTACGACATCGGAAGCGGCCTGCTGGACCGCTACCCCGAGGTGCCGCCGGAGGAGCCCTCGGTGACCGAAGCGATCGGGGGCGGGGCCGACCTGGTGGCGTTCTCCGGCGACAAGCTGCTGGGCGGGCCGCAGGCCGGGATCGTGGCCGGACGGGCGGACCTCGTCGAGAAGCTGCGGCAGCATCCCATCGCCCGGGCCGTCCGCGTGGACAAGATGACGGTGGCCGCGCTGGAGGCCGTCCTTCGTCTCTACGCCACGGATCGTCGCGATGAGATCCCCCTGTGGGCAACCCTGGCCGTCCGGCAGAGCACCCTGCTGGCACGGGCCAGGGCCCTGTCGTCCTGTCTCCCAACCGCCATGGCAAGGACGGGGGAAGCCGTGGTGGGCGGTGGCTCGCTTCCCGGCCACGCCGTCCCATCGGCGGAGCTGGTGCTCGAGGTCGCGTCCCCGGACGTGGCGGCTGCTCGCCTGCGGCTGGGCCGACCGCCGGTCTTCTGCCGGACCGACGGCGGCACGCTCGTGTTCGACCTCCGGTCGGTGCCGCCGGTCGACGACGACCGCCTGGTCCGTGCGATCCGGTACGCGCTCGAGCAGGCCTGAGAGAACCGGGAACTCCGGGCCGGTGCACCAGATGCGCGCCGAGCCAGACGCCCCACTGCACGTCGTGGCCACTGCAGGGCACGTCGACCACGGCAAGTCCTCGCTCATCCTTCGGCTGACCGGCATGGATCCAGACCGCCTGGTCGAGGAGAAGCGACGCGGGCTCACCATCGACCTGGGATTCGCCTGGACCATGCTGCCGTCGGGGCGGGAGATCGGGTTCGTCGACGTTCCAGGTCACGAGCGGTTCATCCGCAACATGCTGGCGGGCGTGGGGCCGGTCCGCCTGGTGCTGTTCGTCGTCGCCGCCGA
Source organism: Actinobacteria bacterium UBA5182 (assembly GCA_002413185.1). GTDB lineage: Bacteria > Actinomycetota > UBA4738 > UBA4738 > UBA4738 > UBA5182. Next base: position 36,730 of record DHWM01000091.1, on the reverse strand, counting down.
CGAGGGCTGGAAGCCGCAGTCCGAAGAGCACCTCCAGATCGTCGACGTGCTGCACCCCCAGGGCGCGGTGGTCGCCCTGACCAAGGCGGACCTCGTCGACGGCGAGCAACTGCGGGCCCGGATGCGGCAGGTTCGGGAACGCCTGGAAGGAACCCGCTTGGCGGGCGCGCCGGTCGTGGCCTGCTCCGCCACGACGGGAGGGGGCATCGGCGATCTGAGGGGCGCCCTGGACGCGATGGTGGGAGCGGCGCCTCCCGGCGGAACCTCCTCACGTCCTCGTCAGTTCGTCGACCGCGTGTTCACCATTAAAGGAGCGGGGACCGTGGTCACCGGAACGCTGACGGGTGGCCCCCTGGCGGTGGGACAGGAGGTCGAGATCCTCCCGTCCGGACATCGGGCCAGGATCCGGGGCCTCCAGACCCACAAGCGAGCGCTGCAGACTGCCCGGCCAGTGTCGCGGGTGGCGGTCAATCTGGCCGGCACCTCGAAGGCCGAGCTGGAGCGAGGAGACGCCCTGGTCCTCCC
>DHWM01000091.1:22925-36061 GCA_002413185.1 Actinobacteria bacterium UBA5182 | reverse complement strand
GCCTCCTGCCCGATGGGACGGACGACACACCCGTGCCCTGATGAGTCGTCACGAGGCGGAAGATGCCCCGTCCTACGCGATGGAACTCGTGCACGAGCGCGGTTTCGTTCGAGCGTCCGACGTCCTCCCTTCGACCGGCGCCCTGCCACGCCAGGCAGAGGAACGTGGAGCGATCCGGCTAGGGTCGTGGCTGGCCTGGCGCTCCGCACTCGAGGAGGTCGGTTCGTCGCTGATCGAAGGGCTCCGTGCCTTCCACGCAGAGCACCCCCTGGGCGCCGGACTCGAGGTCTCGGAGGCCCGCGCCGTGCTGGGATCGGCCGACCCCGCGTTCACCGATCAGGGCTTGGCCGAGGCGCTCATCTCCTTTCTCGAGAGCTCCGGGCAGGTGGTCAGGAGCGGAGCCACCATTCGACTTCCCCAGCATCGAGCCTCCACGGCAGGGCGCGAGGACGCGGATCGGTTGGTGAGCGCGGTGGTGGCCGGAGAGCCGAGTCCGCCCACCGTCAAGGAGCTGGTCGGGGCCGGGTTCGGGACGGAGCTGATCAGGGCGGCCTGCTCGGATGGACGGCTGGTCCGGATCTCCACCGAGCTTGTGATCTCGCCCGCCTACCTGGCGAGGGCGGAAGCCACCGCCCGACGGCTGGCTGGCACCGGCGAGCTGAGCGTGTCGCGATTCCGTGAGGAGCTGAACACCAGCCGGAAGTACGGGCTGCCCATCCTGGAGTACTTCGACGCCCACGGCCTGACCCGCCGGCAGGGCGACCTTCGGGTCCTCCGAGGGTGACACGAGGGCGTCAGCGAGAGCCGGGGGACGCCGCCCAACGTCGCCGCAGCAGGGGCGCTCGGACGACGAACGTGCCCTCCACCTCGACCGGAGCCCCGAGCGGGAGCTCGTTCACCCCCACCGCGGCTCGGGCATGCCGGCCCCGGTCCCCGAACACCTCGACGAACAGATCGCTGGCCCCGTTCGCCACCTTGGGCTGGTCGGTGAAGCCGTCGGCCGAAGCGATGAACGCCCCCACACGGGCCACTCGCACGACCCTGTCGAGCGACCCGAGCTCGGCTCGCAGGACAGCCAGGATCTGGAGCCCGCAGCGGCGGGCCGCCTTGGCCCCCGTTGCCACGTCGAGCTCCCGGCCGACCTTCCCCGTCCATAGGAGCTTGCCGTCCTCGATGGGAACCTGGCCGGAGACGAAGGCCGTCAGGGACATCAACCCTCCACCGGCGAAGACGAGGGGGACGTAGGAAGCGACGGGCTTCGGGGCGGGAGGCAGGTCGAGCCCCAGCCGGACCAGACGCTCTTCGGCCTTCACGACAACGGTAACGCTACCCGAAGGAAGACCGACACCCTGAAGGCGCGGCCTCTCAGCCGACCGGCTTCAGGTGGCGCTCCCGCTCACGGATCATCACGCGACGCTCCAGCTCGTTCAGCCCGCCCCAGATGCCGTGGGACTCCTTCGTTCGGACCGCGTACTCGAGGCATTCCGGGCGAACCGGGCAGACGGCGCAGATGGCCTTGGCCCTTCGCTCCCGCGTGAGCTTCTCGTCCTTGAGCTCGAAGTGGCTGGGGGGGAAAAAGAGGCCGGTGTCCTCGCCGCGGCACGCCGCCCTCCACTGCCAACCGTACTCCCAGGTGTTCGCCGCCATGTGGTCCGGCCGGTGCCGGCCTCCTCCCTTCCCGGGTCCTCATCCAGTTCTTCGTACAAGGACGCCCCGGGGATGGCTGGAGTTCCCGCAGCCGGCATTCGTTCACCAAATGCTCACAACCGCGGAGGACGCACTCACACGTCCGGCTCTTCCTGCACCCGCAGGATCAGGCCGTCGATCCCCCGGACCCTGACCCGCCGGCCTTTGGGGATGGGCCCGTTCATGGACCGGGCCCTCCACAGGCTGCCCTTTACGTAGACCCCTCCCTCGGGGGCGAGGTCGGTCCGAACCTCTCCCACCAGGCCCACCAGGCCCACCTGGGCTGATTGGATACGTTCACGCGCCCTCATGGCCACCGTGAGCCCGAAACCGAAGAACAGGAGCGCACCGACGCTCGCCACGATCAGCAACCACGGCGGGAGGCCGACGGGAGGAGCGGTCCCGCGCCAGGCCAGGACCGAACCGACCACGAACGCCGCGGACCCCAGTCCCGTGAGCCAGGCCAGCCGCCGCAGCAGCACGTCCAGCCCCTGCAGCGCCATCCCGCCGAGGATCAGCACCACGCCCACCCAGTGCACGGGTACCACCGAGAGGCCGTACCCTGCCAGCGCCAGCGCCACCGCGCCGGCGATTCCCGCGACGCCGAAGCCCGGCTGCGTGAGCTCGAACGCCACGCCCCACACGCCGAGGACCAGCAGCACGTAGACGGCCGCCGGCGTGCTGACGCCGTGCAGGACCCGACGGACCGGCCCGATCTCGTGAAAGCTCACGTCCACCGGGCGCCCCGGACGGTTCAGCGTCGCGAGCGTGGCGGAGCCTCCGGAGACCGGGACGGATCGCCCGTCGAGCTTGCGGAGCAGGTCCGGGATGGTCGGAGAGGCCATCGCCACCAGGTGAGAGTCGAGGGCCGGGCCGGCCGGTACGGCTTGCCTCAGGATGGTGCGGTCGCGGCCCGCCGCCCCGGCGACCGTCGCGAACGACTCCTCCTGGGCCCGCCGTTCGGCGGGGCTCAGCCGAGACGCCGCCGTGCCGGAGTCGAGGGGCAGGGCCGGACCGATCCCGGCGCCCGGCGCCATCGTGAGCAGCAACGATGCCTCGATGGCGAGCAGGGCTCCGCCCGAGGCGCGCGCCCCGGATGGTCCGATCCAGGCCACCACCGGTACCGAGGCTCGGGAGATGAACCGGGCCAGGCCGATCCCCTGGTCGCCGTAGGCCCCCCGCGCGTCGACCTGCAGGATCACCGTGGCCCCGGTTGACTCCGAAGATTCGATGCTGCCCCGCACGTACGCGGACAGCGCCGGGTCGATCACGCCCTCGACCTTGACCACGTCGACCGTCGGCGGCGGCGGCGCCGGACCCTCCACCTTCGCACGGGCCGGCGTGGCTGACGGCGCGAACGCGAGCAGAGCCAGGAGGAGGATGGCCAGGCTTGCCGGACGCTTCACGGGACCGATTCTAGGAGCACGGCTCGAACGGACCAGTGGTCCCAGAGCCCTAGAGTGGCCACCATGAGCTGGGAGCGGTTGTTCACCCGACCGATCCTCGTCGTGTCTGGGAAGGGCGGCACCGGCAAGTCGACCATGGCCGCCGCACTTGCCACGGCCGCGACTCGATCGGGCCGCCGGGTGCTCCTGGCCGAGGTGGAAGGACGGGGTCAGGTGGCCGCGACGCTTGGAGTTCCCGACCCCGGGTTCAAGGAGGAGCAGACCCCGGACGGGTTCGCCGTCTTGTCGATCACGCCTCAGGCGGCGGCGGCCGAGTACCTCCATCTGTACTTCGGCATGGACAGGGTGGCCCGCGCCCTGATCAGGGCGGGGGTGCTCGATCAGCTCATCGGCACCGTCCCGGGTTTCCGCGACCTTCTCGCCTGCGGGAAGCTCTACGAGATCACCCACGTCCGGCGGACCAGCTCCCGGGATCGGGGCCGTCCCGGGTACGACCTGCTGGTCGTCGATGGCCCCCCCACGGGGCAGATCGGATCGTTCCTGGCGGCGCCCGCCGCGTTCGCCGATCTCATCCGGGTGGGCCGGATGAAGCGGCAGGCGGCGAACATCCATCGCATGCTGAGGGAGCAGGCACAGGTCGTCCTGGTCAGCCTGCCCGACGAGATGTCGGTGGCGGAGACCTTGGAGGCGCTCCCGGCGATCGCCGAGACCAGGATCCGGATCGCCTCGGTGGTGGCGAACCGTGTCCTTCCTCCGGTCCTTCCGCGAGGGACCCGCGCCGCCTTTCAGCGGCTCGGCCCATCCGACGTGGTCAAGCTGTGCGGGGATGCCGAACTGTCGATCTCCGCGGAGACGGCGACGCGGCTGCTGGAGCAGACCACCGAGGCGAACCGCCATCGAGCGGACCAGGCCTCGTTCGTGCAGCAGTTGGACCGAGCCGGTCCCACGTTCGTCCTCCCCGAGGTCGAGCTGGAACCGGGGAGGGCCGCGCCCCCAGCCCTGGTCGAAGCGCTGGCCGGCCGAATTGGCCAGACGGAGCCGGGGCCCGATCCCGCGGGGGGAAACGCTTCCGACCGCCATCCGTGGCCAACACCTGACTCGACCGAGCCCGACGCCCGGGGCGGCTCGCTGGACGAGCATCTCGGTGGGGCTCGCATCGTGGTGGTGTGCGGCTCCGGCGGCGTGGGGAAGACCACGATCTCCGCCGCCGTGGCGACACGGCTTGCCGAACGAGGGACGCGGACGGTCCTGCTCACCGTCGATCCGGCAAAGCGGCTGGCCACCGCGTTGCGTCTGCCATTCGCTCCGGGCGAACGAACCGTCCTTCGGTTCGGCGGAGGGCGGAAACTGGAAGCGATGCAGCTCGACACCCAGCGCACCTTCGACCGGCTGATCGAACGTCACGCCGGCACCCCCGCTCGGGCCGAGCGCATCCTCACCAACGCCTTCTACCGGCGGATGGCCGACACCCTCGCCGGGACCTGGGAGTACATGGCCATGGAGCAGCTCTACGAGCTGGCCGTCGAAGAGGCCCATGACGCGATCGTCATCGACACGCCGCCCACCAGGAGCGCGCTGTCCTTCCTGGACGCGCCGAACCGGCTGACCGACTTCCTGGGAGGCCGCCTCCTGCGGTGGATGCTGTGGCCGTCGGCCCGAGCGGGGCGGCTGACGATGGGTGTGGCTCGGCGGAGCGCTGGGGCCTTCGCCAGGATCGCCGGGGGGATGGTGGGAGCGGAGGTCCTGGGGGACATCGCCGACTTCCTGGCGGCGTTCGAAGGGATGTACGGGGGCTTCAAGGAACGGGCGGGGCGCGTGCTCGAGCTGCTCCGCTCGCCGGAGTGCTCCTTCGTCGTGGTGACGACTCCGGCCACGCCCAGCCTCGATGAGGCCGCGTTCTTCGTCCAGCGCCTGGCCGAGTCGCGGATGCACGCCGCGGCGGTCGTGGCGAACCGGTGGCACGTCGCCCCCACCGTCCTCGAGCCTGGGGCGCCCGAAGCGGCGATGCGGCTGGCCAGAGGAACCGCCGCCCAACGAGCCGTCGCCGCGGTGCTGACGGAGCAGCTTCGGCTGGGGCCCCGGCGACACGCGGAAACCTCGGCCATGGCGGCGTTCGGTGAACGCCACCCCGGCGTTCCCGTGATCGGCGTTCCCGAGCTGCCCGGGGACGTCCACGACGTCCCGGGACTCCGCAGGATCGGGGACGCGCTGTTCGGTGTGGACCAGCCGGAGCGGCGTCCTCTCAGCCGGTGAGGGCCGCTGGGCTCGTCAGCCGGCGAGCGCGGGCTGGAGCGCCCGACCGCCAGGGTCCGAGGAGCCGTCCAGCAGCGACAGCCGCTCCCTCCCGCTCATCCCGCCCCAGATGCCGAATTCCATCCGCGATGCCAGCGCGAAGGCAAGGCATTCCGACCTGACCGGGCACCGGGCGCACACCGCCTTCGCCCGACGCTCGGCCCGCGCCCGGGGCGCGAAGAACAGCTCCGGGTCGTAGTTGTTGCAGCGGGCGTCCTCTTCCCATGCCATTGTGCGAAACGCATCGTAGGAAGAATGCCCGTGACGGCGGTATAGCCCATCGGAACCATTTTGGGTGCCCGTTGGGAGTAGCCCGACCGCTCGTCGTGCGCCAAGGCCTGTCCTTCGCCTGGTTATCACAGTAAGCTACGGAGGGTTTCGGAACCCCACCGCTTGCATTGATCAACGACCCACGCATCCGCAGCCGCCTGAGCTCCCGCAGCGATCTCTCGCTGGCGGGCCTGGTCGGACGCGTGCTCACCATGGCCATCGTCGTGGCGGTGTGCTCGGCGCTGGTGGCGGTGGGACTGCTCCCGCTCCTCGGCGGGGCCGGCACCGCGGTCAAGCGGTTCGACCAGAAGCTCTTCACCACCACCACCACCAGCAAGATCACCATCCCCCAGTTCCCGGAACGCTCCACCATCTATGCCGCCGACGGCTCGGTCCTGGCGAAGCTCTTCCTCGACGAGAACCGCAAGATCGTGGGGCTGGACGATGTCAACGAGACCACCCGTCATGCGGTGTTGTCGATCGAGGACCACAAGTTCTACGAGCACGGCGCCGTCGACGTCTCCTCGATCATCCGGGCGGCCATCGCCAACCTCAAGGCCGGCAAGGTCGTCCAGGGTGGCTCGACCATCGCCCAGCAGCTCATCAAGAACACGGAGACCGGCAACGCCCAAACGTTCGCCCGGAAGTTCCAGGAAGCCCAGGACGCCATCCTGCTGGAGAAGCAGTACACGAAGGATCAGATCTTCGAGCTCTATCTGAACGAGATCTACTTCGGCCATCGCGTCTACGGCATCGGGACCGCGGCCGAGTACTACTTCGACCGGTCGACGGCGAAGCTCTCGCTGCCGCAGGCCGCCACGCTGGCCGGGATGATCTCGGCCCCGGTGCTGTGGGACCCCATCGAGCACCCCGACGGCGCGCTGGCCCGCCGCGACCAGGTTCTCGCGGACATGCTCAGGTACGGGTGGATCACCCCCTCGCAGTATGCGGACGCCCTGGCCACGCCGCTCAAGCTCTCCGCGAAGGGCCGCACCGCCAACCAGGCGGGATCCGAGCCGTACTGGGTCGCCTACGTCGTCAAGCAGTTCGAAGCAAACCCGCGCTTCGGCAAGACGGTGGACGAGCGCAAGAAGCTCCTGTTCCAGGGCGGGCTGAAAATCTACACGACGCTCCGCCCGAACATGCAGGCCGAAGCGAAGCGGGCTCAGAAGAACGTCCTGCCTCACCCGGGCGTCGTCCCCCCTGCCGACCCCGAGTCGGCCGTGGTGAGCATCGTCCCGCAGACCGGAGCCATCGAGACCATGGTGGGCGGGGCGGACTACTCGAAGTCGAAGATCGACTTGGCCAGCCAGGGGCATCGCTCGGCGGGCAGCTCCTTCAAGGCGTTCACGCTGGCCGCCGCGCTGGAGCAGGGCGTGCCGCCCGGCCGCGTGTATTCGACGAAGTCACCCCTGTTCATCCCCGAATGCGACAACTGGACCGTCTACAACGCGGAAGGCGCCGGGGACTCCGGCTACTTCGACCTGTGGGAGGCCACCGCCGGCTCGATCAACGTGGTCTTCGCCCAGTTGATCAGGGACATCGGGGCGCAGAGCGTAGTGGACGTGGCCCACGCCATGGGCATCACCAGCCCACTCAATCCCTACTGCTCGCTCACGCTCGGGACCTCGCCGGTGTCCACGTTCGAGATGACCTCGGCGTACGCGACGCTCGCCAACAACGGCATCCACTGCACGCCGTTTTCGATCGCCCGGGTGCTCGACCGAACCGGGAAGACCATCTTCCGGGCCAGACCCTCCTGCAAGCAGGTCATCCCGGCCAGGGTGGCGGCACAGGAGACGGCCATGCTGCAAGGGGTGGTCTCCCACGGGACCGGAACCGCAGCCAACATCGGCCGGCCCCAGGCCGGCAAGACCGGCACCGGGCAGAAGTTCGACGACGCCTGGTTCATGGGCTACATTCCGCAGCTCTGCACCGGCGTGTGGGTCGGGTACAGCAAGGCCGAGAACATCTACATGGACAACGTGGACGGCCGGCGGGGATTCGGAGGAACCCTGGCCGCGCCGATCTGGCACGACTTCATGATCGACGCCGTGAAGGGACTGCCCGTCAAGGACTTCCCCGCTCCGCTGCCACCCAAGTTCGGGACCATCCCGAACGTCGTGGGGCAGGTGCAGAAGGATGCCGAGGACACCTTGACGAAGGCGAACTTCGTGCCGGTGGAGACCGAGGTCAACTCGACGGAGCCGGCGGGGACCGTGGTGTCGCAGAGCCCCAGCGGTGGAACGAAGGCCGCGCTCGGCTCGCCGGTGAACCTCGGCATCAGCAACGGGAAGGCCCCGCCCAAGCCTCCCCCGCCGAAGAAGGTGACGGTGCCCGACGTCATCGGCATGAAGCAGGCCGCCGCCATCAGCCTCTTGAAGGCCGACGGCTTCAAGGTGCTCGTGCAATACCAGATCGTGACGGATCAGACCCAGGATGGTGTGGTCCTCGGCCAGGCACCCTCCGGGGGGACGAAGGCCGCGGAGGGCTCGACGGTCACGATCGTCGTGGGCCAGTACCAAAAGCACGGCCCTCCCAATCCGTAGCGACACTCTCTTCCTTCCTTCGATCCGGCCCATCGATTTGCTCCCCGAGGGTCCTTGTAATCGGGATTCAGAGGGATACCGTCGGTCTCCAACAGCCAGGGAGCTGGCCTTCCCCGCCGGCCGGAAAGGAGACGCTCATGTCCATGCCGGGCACCAGCATCTTCGACCCCAGGGTGGTCGACCTGATGGACCCAGAGTTCGCCAAGGTCCTGAAGGGTTACGACCCCATGGAGGTCGACACGTTCGTTTTCCAGATCAAGGAGCAGATCGAGTCCCTGGAACGGGACCTCCGGACGGCGTACGACGAACGTGACGCAGCCCAGAACCGCTACAGCAGCCTCGAGGAAGAGGCGTACCGCCACGTCACCGACCTGATGGCAGACGTCATCGCGGCGGCGGACAAGCATGTCCAGACGATGCTGAAGGACGTGAATCAGGAGTGCTTCGCCCTTCGCCTGGAGTCCGAGCGCGAGAGCGCCGAGCTTGTGCGGCAGGCCAAGGTCGAAGCCGACCGACTTCGCCGGGAGGGTGAGGAGAGCCTCCGGCAGGCCCAGGCCGAGGTCGATCGGATCCTGGGCGGGCTGGTCCGCCGGCGCGACGACATCACCGCCGAGCTGGGGTTGATCCGCCAGCGGGTCCTCGGCGTCGTGGAAAAGGTGGACTCGGCGGTTGCCGTGGCGAGCTCTCGAGCCCGGATGGGCAACGGGGCCACCCCCGACGGGATCACGATCGTGCCCACGGACACACAGGAGTTGAAGGAGGCCGACCTCGACCTCCCCGAGGATCTGTTGCCTTTCGACGGAGGGCCCGAGGGGTTCTGACCTGGTCTTCGCTCTGCAGGACGAGCGTTCAGGAACCTGAAGCCCCTGCGCCCAGGCGGGCTCGGACCTTCGCCTGCACCAGCTTGCCGTCGGTCCGGCCCTTGGCCCTGTCCATCACCTGGCCCATCACCTTGCCGAGGTCACCGGGCCCGGCGGCTCCCGTGGCGGCGATCGCTTCGTCGATGAGCTCCTCTACCTCGACCTCGCTCAAGGCTGGGGGGACGTACGCCTCCAGGGCCGCCTGCTCCTGTCGCTCGATGTCAGCGCGGTCCTCGCGCCCGGCCGAGGCGTAGGCCTCGATCGCCTCCCGCCGCCGCTTGACCTCCCGGGTGGCCACCTGGACGAACTCATCGTCGGACAGCGCGTGTCCCAGTTCGACCTCACGATTCTTGACCGCCGCAGCCAGCAGTCGAACCGCGCCGAGCCGCACCTTGTCGCGGGCCTTCATGGCCTCGCGGAGATCCTCCGCCAGCCTCACCTTCAGGTTCCCGCCACCCTCGGCATCCGTCATTACAATCGGCGCCTCCATGTCTCTTCCACTGGCCGCAAATCTACTCGACGTCGCGTGGTGGACTCTGGTCGGGATCCTGGTAGCCGGCCTGCTGTGCGTGTGCTACGGCATCTTCATCGAGCGCACCTGGTATCGGACGGCCAAGTATCGATTGCAGGTGCTCCCGGGTGGCGCCTCGGCCCCGCTCACGGTCCTGCACATGTCCGACCTGCACTTCGTGCGACGCGACGTCCGAATGGCCGGCTTTCTGGCCGGGCTCCCCAGGGCCGACATCGCCGTCGTCACCGGCGACATGCTCGGTGAGCCACAGGGGCTGGAGGGCGTGGTTGCCGCGGTCCGCCCGGTGCGAGGCCGCGTGGGGTCGTACTTCGTCCTCGGCTCCAACGACTACTTCGTGCCGAAGCCGCTCAACTACACCAACTACTTCCGGCGGACGCCGAAGCGGCGGGTCGGCGAGCGAAGCCGCTCCGAGGAGCTCATCCGGGCCCTCGAGGCGGACGGCTGGGTCCACCTGAAGAACCGGCGGCTGTCCGCAACCAACGACGGCGTCCGGCTGGAGGTCGTGGGGATGGACGACCCGCACATCGAACGGCACGATCTCCGGGTGGCCCCGCGCCACGATCCCGAGGCGTTCGGTCTGGCGGTGGTCCATTCGCCCGACCCGGCCCCCGAGCTGGTGGCCCTGGGCTACCAGCTCATCCTGTCCGGTCACACCCACGGGGGGCAGGTCCGGATGCCCTTCCTCGGCGCGCTGGTCACCAACAGCCAGGTGCCCACGAAGCTCTGCATGGGCCTGTCGAGATTCGGCTCCACGTACCTGCACATCTCGCCCGGGCTGGGTACGAGCAAGTACGCACCGTTCCGATTCCTGTGCCGTCCGGAGGCGACGATCCTGGAGCTCGCCGCCGCGGAGCCGGCGAGAACGACCCGTTAGCCCCGTTCCTTTCGGACCGCCGATTCCGGCTGGAGCGCGGTCCGGTAGGCCCGTTCGTACCCGCTCACCATGGCCTCCTTGCTGAACCGCTCCTCCACGTGGCGCCGGCAGGCCGCAGGGTCGATGTCGCCCAGACGTCGGAGCGCCGCGGCCGCTTCCTCCGGATAGCTTTCCACCGGGACGACGAATCCGGTGAGGCCGTCTTCGACGATCTCCGGCACCGAGCCCCGGGGAGTGGCGATGACCGGTGTGCCCGCGGCCATGGCTTCGGTCATCACCAGCCCGAATGGTTCATCCCAGTCGATCGGGAACAGCACGGCCCTGGCCTTGGCCAGGAGGTCGCACTTCTCCTGGCCGGTGACCTCGCTCAGGACCGTGGCGTCGGAGGGAAGCTCGGGGACCACCTCTTCTTCCCAGTAGCGCTCCTCCGAGGCGTGAGCCACCTTCACCGCGAGGATCAGCCGAACGCCGGCCAGGCGAGCCGCCCGCACCGCCCGAAGCGCGCCCTTCTCCGGAGCCGCCCGCCCCAGGAACAGCACGAAGTCCTCCTTCTCCGACCGGTACGGGCAGGCCGCGACGTCGATGCCGTTGTAGACGACCCCCGCGTACCGGAGCTCCGGCATCTGGCGACGCTGGGACTCGCTGATCGCGACGAACCACACTCGGTCGGCCAGCTCGGAGTAGACGCGCCGAAGCTCCGGGACGAACGCGTTGTGGACCGTGTGCAGGACGGGCCGTCCGATGGAGGCGCCCACCGCGAGAGCCGAGAAGGGCGAGTGCACGTGGAATAGATCGAACGCGTCGGGGTCACGGAAGGCCCGCGCGGTGTGCGCGGTGTCGAACCACGGGTCGTTGATTGAGCCGGGCCCCGGCGCTTCGGCAGACACGTACTCCAGCCGGGCCAGGGTGCTCGAATCACCGGTGGCGAACAGGGTCACGTCGTGCCCTCGTTCGACCAGCCCGTCCGCCAGGAGCGAGACGACGAGCTCGATCCCGCCGTATCCCTTCGGCGGGACCGCCAGCCACGGCGGGGCGACCTGAGCGATCCTCACAGGTTCCGATGCTAGCGCGGGGCGCTGGGAGGTCACCGGGGCCGGGCAGTTGGGCGACCGCGTAGACTAGATGGCCGGCCGGTCCCGGGAAGTCCCGGGAACGGCCATCGGGACGTAGCGCAGTTTGGTAGCGCGCAGCGTTCGGGACGCTGAGGTCGCGGGTTCAAATCCCGCCGTCCCGACTGCCGCTCCCACGGTGGCCCAGGGATGCCGCGTGGGGCGCCGGTCGCGAACAGTGTCAGTGATCCTGTGAACTGGAATAATAGGTGGTCGAGCCCCTCCTTTCGAGGTCTGGCTCGGCGCGGCTGGGCAACCGAAGGGCGAATGCACGTGCAGAAGCTGGGACCAAAGCATCGGATGTGCAGGCGGGTGGGCGCCGCCGTGTGCGGCCGTCCGAACTGCCCGACGAACAAGCGGCCCTACCCCCCGGGCCAGCACGGCCGGGCCCGTCGCCGCCTCACCGAGTACCACCTCCGGATGCTCGAGAAGCAGAAGCTCCGTTCGATGTACGGCGTGGGCGAACGCCAGTTCCGACGGTACTTCCACGAAGCCACCCGCCGCCAGGGCGTGACTGGGGAGGAGCTCCTGCGGCTCCTCGAGACCCGGCTGGACGCCCTGGTGCTGCGGCTCGGGTTCGCCCAGACCCTTCCGCAGGCCCGACAGCTGGTCTCGCACGGCCACATCCTTCTCGACGGCAAGCGCATCAATGTGCCCAGCGCCTCGGTGCGCCCGGGCCAGAGCATCGAAGCCACCGCGTCGGCGAAGAACTTCGTGTCGGTGCGCGAAGCGCTGGAGATCACCCCGGATCCTCCGGCCTATCTCGAGCGCGACAAGGGGGCAGTCACCGGGCGGCTCGTCCGCGTCCCGGAGCGGGCCGAGATCCCCCTCCCCGCCGAGGTGGACGAACGGCTCATCGTGGAGTTCATGTCCTAGCCGAACCGGCGAACGAGCCGAACAGCCCGTTCGGCCGTCCCCAGCGGGTCCTGTGCGCTGCAGGCGCAAATGCGATGTCGCGGTGGCGTAGCCATGTCCTCTTCGCCCATAATCGACCGTCACACGGCCACGAATCGCTCCAGCCGAAACTCCGGGGGGGGCCATTGCAGCTGAAGAGGACGGCGTCCGCGGTCGCGCGCGACCGCGAGCTCCGCGGCGCCGTGATCTATGGAGCCGGGCTGGCCGCCACGGCCGTGCTGGCCTATCTGTTCAATGCGCTCATGGGCAGGCGCCTCTCGAGCGGCGGCTTCGGCACGTTCGGGGCGCTTCTGGCAGGCATGCTCGCGCTGTCGGGTCCAACCACCGCGCTGTTCGGAGGCGCGGCGATGTCCGCGGCCAGGAGCGGGAGGGTGGCCCGCCCGATGTGGCGGATGTGGGTCGTCGGCTTCGGGCTGGCCGCGGTGCTGGTGGCGCTCCTGCCGATCGCCCCGATCCCGAAGCCGGGCGCGTGGTTCCTCCTGGCCGGAGCGATGTGGCTCTTGGTCTCGTGGAACCGCGGGCTTCTGATCGGCCTCGGGCGGCTCGGGCTGGTCGGGGCTTCGGTGATCTTCGAGGGCGTGGCCCGGCTTGGCCTGGCCGTGCTCCTTGTCGCTCGGGGGTGGCAGGTGGCCGGCGCCTCGGC
>DHWM01000091.1:16656-22727 GCA_002413185.1 Actinobacteria bacterium UBA5182 | reverse complement strand
GCTCACTCCCGACGTCTGGCTGGCCATCGTGGGCCTCTTCTTCCTGTCCTGCATCCAGTTCCCCGACGTGATCGCGGTCCGGCTGTTCGACGCGGGACAGGCCGGCACGTACACGGCCGCGTCGTCCCTGGCACGCATCGGCCTGTACGCCCAGGCGCCGGCCGCAGCCTACGCGCTGCGCCGAACCGCCACCGCGGGGGCCCGCCGGGCGCTGCCACGGAGCCTGCTCCTGGCCTTCGCACCGATCGTGCCGGTGATGATCGTGCTCGAAGCGTTCCCGCACCGGCTCCTCTCGGCGACGTACGGCGGCCGGTACCTCCAGTCCGTCGGCCTTCTTCGCGTGCTCGGGGTGGCCATGCTGCTGGCGGGCCTCTCGCTGGTCCTGGTCAACATGTTGATGGGCGCCGGCCGCAGCGCGTGGGCCTGGTCGATCGCCGCCGTGGCGGTCGTGGGGACCACCGGGATCTTCCTGGCGGCTTCGGGCGTCATGGCGGCCGCGGTGGCCATGCTGGCCGCGCAGGCCCTGCTGGTGGTCGTCGTCCTGGGCCACGCGGTCCGGCTCCTCGCGGCCGAGCGCCCGGCGGGCCGGGGCGTCCTGTTCCTGAACTGGCGCGACACCGGCCATCCACAGGGCGGCGGCTCGGAGGTCTACGTGGAGGAGGTGGCCCGGCGTTTCGCCGCCCAGGGCCGGCCGGTCACGGTCTTCTGCGCCGAACACGACGGGGCCCCCCGGGAGGAGGTCCGGGAGGGCGTCCGGTTCGTTCGGCGAGGCTCCTGGCGGACCGTCTACCTCTGGGCCGGCGTCTATCACGTGCTCGGCAGGTTCGGGCCGCACGAATCGGTGGTCGACGTCCAGAACGCCGTGCCGTTCTTCTCGCCGTTGTACTGCGGACGGCGGGTCACGGTCCTCGTTCACCACGTGCACCGCGAGCAGTGGCACATGATCTTCGGTCCTCGGGCCGCCCGGGCCGGATGGTGGATCGAGTCCCGCCTGTCGCCGCGGTTCTACCGGCGGGCGGCCTACGTCGCGGTGTCCGAATCCACGCGGGAGGACCTCATCGCCCTGGGCATCCAGCCGGAGCGGATCTGGGTCGTCCGCAACGGGACGCCGAACGCGGACACGGACGTGGAGGTGGCGAAGGCCGCACGACCCACGGTCGTCTACCTGGGACGACTGGTGCCCCACAAGCGCGTCGAGCTGCTGCTCGACGCGGCAGCCGGACTGGCGCCTGACGTGCCCGGCCTGCACGTTCGGTTGATCGGGCAGGGGCCGTCAGAGCAGCAGCTCCGCGAGACGGTCAGGGAACTGGGCATCCAGGACCTGGTCACGTTCGACGGATACGTCGACGGCGCCACGAAGGACCGCCTGCTCGGTGAGGCCTGGGCGGTGGCGCTGCCCTCGGTCCGCGAGGGCTGGGGCCTTGCCGTCGCGGAGGGCGCGGCCATGGCCACCCCGGCCGTGGGCTTCCGGGTGCCGGGCGTCCGCGAATCGATCGTGGACGGGCAAACGGGATTCCTGGCCGACCGCTTCGGCGAATTCCGGGAGAGCCTGCGGTTGCTTCTCACCTCTACGGAGCTGCGCGACCGCCTGGGCGCGGCCGCCCGCGATCGAGCGGGACTCTTCACCTACGACGCCACCGCGGAAGCGTTCGCGAACGTGATCGACGGCGCGCCTGCCATCGCCATGCCACGGAGCGCGGCGGCCCCCGCCGCGCTGGTGGTACTGGCCGAATCGGCCGTCGATTCTCCGTAGACGGTCGGCTCGACGCCGCCCATGAAAGTCCTTTTCGTCGCGGGGGCGGGACGCTCCGGGACCACGGTGCTGGACATGCTGCTGGGTGGCCTGCCCGGGTTCCACTCGGCCGGTGAGATCCGTCAGATCTGGGCCCGTGGATTCATGGCGAACGAACGGTGCTCCTGCGGGTCGGCCTTCGCCGACTGCGATTTCTGGTCGACGGTGGCCGAGCGCGCCTTCGGCGGAGTCGAGGCCGCGCCCGCCGCGCGGCTCCGGCAGATCCAACGGCGGATCGACCACGTGTGGGACATCCCGCTGGTTCGCCGGACGCGACCCCCCGGGGCATTCGGACGAGACCTGGCGGAATACCGGGAGGGGCTCGTAGCGCTGTACGGGGCCGCCGGCCAGGTCGCGGACGGGATCGTGGTGGACTCCTCGAAGGCGGCGTCACACGCGTTCATCCTGGCCGGCGTGCCGGAGATCGAGGTGCGGGTGCTCCACCTGGTGCGGGACGCTCGTGCCGTCGCGCACTCGTGGACGCGGGTGAGAGACAGGCCCGAAGCACCGGGAGCCCGGATGCCGCGGATGGGGGCGCCGGGCACCGCGGCCGAGTGGTGGTCGGTGAACCTCTCCGCCGAGTGGCTGGGCCGGGCCGGATTCCCGTACGCGCGCGTTCGGTACGAGGATCTGGTTCGGCGACCGGAGGAAGCCGTCGACGACGCGTTGGCACGGATCGGATGGAGGTTCGTCGGCGGCCTTCCCGCGGCGAGCCTCGGAGCGGTGCCGGAGGGCGCGCGGCACCTCGTCTCGGGCAACCCCGTAAGGTTCGAACCGGGGCCGGTCGTCCTCCGTCCCGATGTCGAGTGGGAGGATCGCGCCGACCGCTGGCGGACCATCGCCGTCACCAGCCTGACGTGGCCGCTTCTGTTGCGATACGGCTACGCGCTCCGGGCGGGTGGAGTCGAACGACCGAGAAAGGGTTAGGCGATCGGGCCGTAGTCGGTGGGGGCGCCGGCGACGTGCCCGGGGTTCTGACTGACCACCACGAAGTACGCCACGCCGATCGAAAGCAGCAACGCCGCGATCGCGGCGACGATCAGAAATCGGATCCGGCCCCTCATGGCTATGCCTCGCCCTCCCGCCATCGCAGGATACCAGCAGCGCGCGGCGTGGGCGAGCGCTCATCCCGGCCGACGAACCCGCCGCCATCCCGGCCGACGAACCCGCCGCACCGTCTCGGCCACGGCCGATGCAACGGCCGTGAGGATCAGCAACAGACCGCCCACGTCCATCACGACCACCGGTGCAACGGGTGCTCCCGCGAACTTCGGTACCGCGGCCGGAGTCGGGGCCCGGTAGAGCCGGAGGTCCGGCGAGTCGAGGGCGACTTGGAGGCCCTGGAGCCGCGGTGGGAACGTGCGCCAATCCGCCTCCTTGAACACCACCACGTACCGGATCCCCAGGCCGGGGAGAGTGTTCGTCAGAGGGCCGGCGGCCTCCACCGATGGCGAGGCCCGGCGCGACCAGGGGTCCTCGGCCGGAAGCTCGTACGGGCCGGCCTGCAATGAGGACGCCACAAGGACCGAACGACGAAAGTACAACGGGGCCGCCTGGTGCACCGTTCGTTCGCCGTTCCATCGGAACGGGAGGTACGCGTGCCAGGGAAGGACCAGCACCCCTCCCGACTGAGGGTCCCGTTCCATGATCGACTCGGCCCGGGCCCACGACGGCGGGTACGACGCGGTGTGGAGCCGTCCGGCCCCCCCCCACGCCAGCGTCGGCGCCAGCGCGACCGGCAGGAGCGCGAACACGGCTGCAGCCGGTCGCGCCATCCCCCCGCCAGCGCCACGGGCCGTGGCCAGGAGGGTTTCGACCCCAAGACCGAACCCGACGGAGAGCAGCAGCGCGAACGGAATGACGAACTTCTGGGAGTCCCGCAGGAAGCCGCCGAGGAGACTCGCTCTTCCGATCCAGTCCGTGACGGCCCGGAACCCCGGGACGATCGGGCCCGCCGCCAGCGCCAGGCCGAGCCCCGCGGCGACGAGAAGCCCCCAGTCGGCGCCGTCCGGCCACCGCCGGCGGAGGGCTCGCCAGCCGACACCCGCGGCGCCCGCGATGATGAGGAACGCGGGGAGCCACGCGCCGGTGCTCCGTCCCGGCGGAGCGAGGTCGTTTCTCCACAGACCGCCGAGGGACAGGAGGCTCCCGAGCGTTCCGAATGGCGAGTCGGCACGGGGCCGAAACAGGAAGGTCGCGAGGGCCGGTCGTTCGGGGAACGCAGGGTGCAGGAGCGCCGGCACAAGCCAGAACAGGTTCACGGCAAGCGCGATCCCGGAAGCGGCGAACAGGCGACGACCCGACTGGGGGATCGGCCGGCCGGAGGCCTCCCCCGCCTTCCACGGCGGGCACCCCACAACCAGCATCACCGTGGCCGCCGCGATGACTCCCGCGTAGGGGCTCGCCGCCGCCGTCGCGGCCAGCGAAAGGGCGACGCCCCGCCACGCGCCCCGCTCCCCCCGTCTGAGCCTCACGGCCGCCCCCACCGCCCAGGCCAGCAGCGCGTAGCCGAGCAACAGGGCCCACTGTCCCAGCAGGAGACGCTCGTAGGTGAAGGGGTTCCACGCGTACAGCACGCCCGCGGCGATGCGTCCCGCGGCTGATCGCGACGGAGTCAACCGCGCCGCCCCCAGCGCCGCGCCGAAGAAGATCCCGAGCAGCGCGACCTTCTCCACCACCTCCCCCCCGATGGCCCGAGAGAGCACCGTCACCAGCAGTTGGTTCGGGACGGAACGCGGAAGCGCCGGACCGAGGCCCAGGAGCGCCCGCGTGAACCAGGGATGTGGCACGAACACCATGTCGTATGCCAGGAGGAACCCCGGAGCCAGGAGCGGCCCCACCACCACGAGCGCCACCGCGCTGGCCGCTACCGCCTCGGCGTGCCGAGCCAGGAAACGCGTCACGCGCGTCCCACCGCCGGGGCGAGCCGGCGGCGCCGCTGGCGAGCGGTCCTGGGGATCAGGCGACGGCGGTGGCCGGCTCCGGCGGCACCAGCGCGGCGGGGCGCGGAGGCGAGCTCCGCAGGAGGAGCAACGCCACGACGATCATCACGATGCCGATCACAGGGCCGAAGATCGGAAGGACCGTCGCCACCAGCAGCAGCTGGCCGTCCTGGGTCTTGATCTTGGTGGCCGTGGCCTGCACGCTGGCCGGAGAGTTGACGAAGTTCGTGTACGCCAGCGTGGTCACGAACTGGCCCAGGTACGTGACCCACTGCGCGGAGGTCTGGGCACCCTTCAGGATGGCGCCGGTGACCGGCTCGACCCACACCGTGGTGGTGGCCTTGTACCACCGGTCGGTGTCGATCCCGGGGAGGTCCACGCCTGCGATGGAGCCCGGCAGCCGGAGGGTCCCGATCCTGGTGGGCGGAACCGTGCTGACGAACATGTAGGAGTTCAGCCCGTCCACTGTTTCCGTTCGGATATAGCGCGCCGGGAAAGCCTTGTGCGCGGTGCTGTCGTAGAACTGGTACGTCTGCTTCTTCGTCCCGAAAGGGAACTTCAGAGTCAGGCCCTCGTGCCGCGGACTCTCACCGCAGCAGTGGATCGCGTAGCCCGTGTCCCGGTTCATCGCGTAGACGTCGAAGCTGTAGTCGATGTCGCCGTGGGTCCGCAGGTTGATCGTTCGGCCGAAGATGCTGATGACGGCCACGTCGTGGGTGCTGGCCGCCGGGTTCCCCTTGGCGATCGACAGGTTCTCCAGGGGCATGGGGCCTTCCACCGTGAAGGTCTTGGCGCTGAAGATCTTCCCGGTCCCGAACGAGGTGGAACGGTCGTAGACGTCGGTCGGAGCCTTCTCCACGCGAGGTGTGGCGTAGAAGCGCAACAACGGGGCCAGGAAGATGAACAGGCATCCCATCGTGAAGAGCACGTACCCAGCCACGCGCCGCATGCCCACTCCCTCTCCAAGACCCGTTGCAGGATACCGAAAGCCCCGTGGCAGCGCTAGGCAGCGACGATCGGCGATTGCCGGTTCAGCTTTCGGCCATGAGAATCCTCCGCATGTCGGGGCCCGAACGAGGATCCGCGTACGGTCTCATGTCATGGTTGCGCGACGGGGTGGCCATCTTCCGGGCCGCCTTCCGGGTTCGTCGCGACCCGGCGCCGCTCGTTCGACTGATGGCGGCGGGAACGGTCAGGTACCTGCGGGGGCAGAAAGTGCCGCTGGGTGGGCGAGCCGTAGTCGAGGTCGGCACCGGGGGGGGCGCCATCGCGGAGGCCCTGGCGTCGGCGGGGGCGAACGTCGTCGGAGTGGACCTCGAGGACCACCGCCTGGCGCC
>DHWM01000091.1:0-16433 GCA_002413185.1 Actinobacteria bacterium UBA5182 | reverse complement strand
GGCGTTCGACGGAGCGGTGACCTCGAACGTCCTCGAGCACGTCACGGACGGGGCGGCCATGATCGGAGAGCTGGCCCGCGTGGTTCGACCCGGCGGGTTCCTCTACCTCTCGTGGACGACGTGGCTGTCGCCTCTGGGCGGTCACGAGATGAGCCCGTTCCACTACCTGGGACCGAGGGCCGGACTGCGAGCCTACCGGGCCGTGCGGCGGCACGATCCGCCGTGGAACGTTCCGGGGCGGACGTTGTTCGTTCGGCATTCGAAAGACGTGCTGACTCTGATCCGGGACCGGGGAGACCTGGAGCTCGTGGACATGGCGCCCCGATATTGGCCCGCGCTGCGGGTCGTGCGATACGTCCCGCTGCTTGGGGACACGCTCATGTGGAACTGCGTGCTCCTCCTTCGGAAGGCCCCTGGGGCCGGCGCGGCCGGATCCGCCCGAGCATCCCGAGGAGGAACCCGGCCTGGATGACCACAGGGCTCGCCGAACGACCCGCCGCCCGGCGGGCCGCGCCGATCGTGGTGTTGTGCTTCCGCAGCAGCCGCCAGTTGTTGGCGGCCATCTGCCACGCGTACCGCGACGGCCCCATCGCCCACGACCCGCCCGGCGCCGCCCGGGCGTGCTCCTTCAGATGACCGGCCGACGCGTGCGGACAGTGGATCGTTCGGATGCCGCGTTCGGAGCAGGAGAGGAAGAAATCCGTCTCTTCGCGCAACGCGTTGCCCCGGTAACCGGGGTCGTAGCGAACCTCCTGGAAGACCGAACGATGCACGGCGGCCGTCGCCGTGAGGAGCGGCGTGACGACGTCTCCGGTCCCGAGGAGCTCGACCGGCCACGAGGCGCCCAGGAACGCGTCGTGCGGACGGTGGGGCGTCGACCCCGCCCGAATGGCGGCCTCCAGGCGCTCCCGGGGCCCGTCCAGGAGCGCCGGATGAACGAGCGGAACGACCCCCGCGGCTGCCCGGGCCCCGGCCAGCTCGGCGTGCTCGATGAGCGTCGAGGGGTAGTCGGGAAGGAACCACACGTCGTCCTCGCCGAAGACGATCCATTCCCCCTCGGTCGCGTCCACGCCCGCGTTCCTGGCCGCCGGCAGGCCAACATGCCGCGGAAGCCGGACCACGCGAACGGGCGGCGCCGCTGCCTCGAGCTCAGCCAGAATGGCGTCGTGCGGCGGCCCCGACCCGTCATCGACCACGAGGATCTCGTCGGCACGCACGGCGAGATAGGAGGGCAGGACACGCCGAAGCATGGCGGACCGACGGTAGCTGGGGATTACCACCGAGAAGCGGGCGATCACGACTCGCCACCATTCGGCGGCGCGGCGGCGAAGGGGCCGGTGCGCTGATGGCGCGCTCCCGATCCGGCTCGGTCGGCCACGAGGCCGCTGCCCGCACCGGCCACACGGAGATCTCCTGGAGCATCGTCCTCCAGGCCCGCCTGCGCGAGATGCCGCCGTTGGATGAAGCCGAACGCCGGCTCTCGGAAGCATGGCCGCGCGACCGAGCAGGAGCCCCACCGCCACTGGAGATGCTGCCGGAAGCGGTTCGGGACGATCGAGTCCGCGACGCCGCCGACCGCCCCTACGGGCCGGACGAGCCACTCTGCCGGGTGCTGGTGTTCGAATCGCCGGCCCCGAGCGTGGTCATCGCGGGGCATCACGCCATCCTCGACGGCCTGGGCCTGGTGTCAGTGCTATTGACGTTCGTGGGGCAGCCGATCTCCACTGCCACACGCGGGATCGAACCGGACCGCCCTGCCCGGAGGGGCGGCGTGGCATACGCGATCGGTCGCTTGGCCGAGGCGGCCCTGCATCCCCCGGACCGTGTAGCGGCCGAGCCTGGCGCGGGCGGAACCGGTGACCATCTGGTCGCGGCCGGCGTCTCCGTCGCCGTGGACTCGGCTTCGCTGGTGGCCGCGTCCGTTCGGGCCGTTCGCAACCGCAATCGGCGCCGCGGTGATCGCGGCGGAAGGCTCGTCGTGGCCGTTGGCGCGTCCAGGCGGGCGGGCCGTTCGGCCAGCCTGGACGACGCGCCCCGCCGATCAGCGTGGTTCCGCATACGGATCACCGACCTCGATCCCAACGCCATCCGCGACCAGCTTCGGCGCCAGCCTCCAGAGCCCACGCCCGTCCTCCCGGCCCTGGCCCCGGCGGCGGGGTGGCTGGGCCGGGGGCTCGCCTCCCGGCTCGGCTCCACGCTGCTCGTGTCGAACCTCGGCCGGCTGGAACCGCACGGCCCGGTGACCGCGGCTGCCTTCTATCCCTCGGCACACGGACGCTCCGGTCTCTCGGTTGGATGTGTGACGGTCGACGAAACCACGACCGTCACTGTTCGGGCCCGGCGGCGTGACTACACCGAGCAAGCCGCGGCCGACCTGCTGGCGGACATCACGGGTTCACTCGCCTCTCCCGGAACCTAGTTGTCCAGCGCGCGGGTCTCAGGCCCGCGCCGGAAGAGGCGCATCTTCAGCATCTGGCGGATGGAGAAGTTCGGGTCGTACGGCCCCTCCGCCAGGTCCCGGAGCGCGGCCCACGCCGCCAGCGCCATCGCCAACCCGACCAGTGCGTGAGCGAGCAAGTGCCGTGTCCCGAAACCAGGCCCCGGGACTGGCGTGGCAGGGAGTCCCTGCAGGATCAGCGCGAACGGCGCCGCCGCAAGGCACGCCAGCGACGCGATCCAAAACGCCTTCCGGGAAAGCGTGAAGAACCAGGATGGCACGACCACAAGCAAACCCACAAGGAGCCCGAACTTCCCCCCGGCCAGGAACGTGAGGATGGGATACCCCACCACGAGCGGCCATCGCCGCACGGTCAACGGTGCTTCCTCTGGCGAAGGAGCGGCCGGCCGAGCACGGCCAGTGACGTCAGGAGGGTGAGCAGCGATATGACCAACGCCAGGTCGTACTTCTTTTGCGGCGGATACGCCACGGAGATGTGAAAGGAACCCATTCGGTTGACCCGCCAGCCGGCTGAGTAGCCATCTAGCAGCATGGGCGGGCCCAGGCTCCTGCCGTCGATGGTGGCCCGCCAGGCGGGTGCGATGTTCTGCCCGATCGAAAGGTAGAACGGGCCCGTCGCGTTCCGAACGTCGACGTCGTAGCCGCCGCCTCGAACCGCGTGGATGTCCAGCATGGGCGGGGTGGCGGGAGGCTGGCCAGCGGAGGGCGCCGACGACGGAGCGGGTGAGGCGAGTGTGAGCGAGTCTGGTTGCAGGACGCCCTTCACGCTCAGCTCGTGCATCCCCCCGCCCAGGGACAGCGGCTTGCCGTCGCAGGTGCTGAGCGGAACCGACTGGCCCGACAACAACTCGTCAACCGTCCCCTGCAACTGGACCGGCTGCGGAAAGCCATCCACACTGGCGGCAAGCCCCGAGAAGCATCCGAGCTTCCTGCCCCCAGGCGTATGAGGCAGCCGAACTCCCGGAATGGAAACCTCTGAAATCCCGACCGGAAGAGTCCTTCCCGTTGGGAGCTTGAGGACTTTCATCACTGTCAGCTTGACGAAGTCCGTGGTACGCGGCGCGAACCGAAGGCGAAGGATCCCGTCGGCCGCCGCGTTGCCGTCGATGAAAGTGCCGTCCGAGAACGCCACCCGGAGCTGGCTGATCGGAGAGCGGCCTGCCAACTGAGTGTGAACGACAATTTGGTTGAGGCGGCGGGTGGGGAAACTAAACTTCACGAACTGTCCGACCGTCCCCTGTGGGATCCAGGCCGTGCTCGGGTTCCCGTCGATTGCCGCGCTGGCGCGCGCCCGAAAGGCGTCAAGGAATCGACTGGAGGACGTGGCCTGGATGTCGTTCGTCTCTCCCAGGACCCGGTCGATGGCCTGGTCCGGCACCGCCGGGTCCAGATGCGCCATGCCCTGCAAGGTGAAGAGCCGCGAGTTGGGAACCTCGAACACCCGGACGATCCCCTGTTCCTCGTCCTGGGAGAGCGGCGCGTTCGTCTGGGCCCGTTCGAAGACATAGGTCAGGGGAGAGTTCGCCAGGCCGGAGAGTCCCTGGCGTGTGGTCCCGGCGAGGTCGAAGAGGTCCGTGGGAAGATGGAGGGCTTCACGGACGGAGACGCCTGGGATCTGTATCTCGTCGAACCCCACGCCGTTGTCCACCACGCCCTGCGTCACCGCGTCGATCCGCACGCGGAGGAACGCGCTGGTGTGGGCGGGGAACGTGAGCGGCGTCGTGCCGGCCTTCGGGAACACACGCACCTGGGTCCCGTCGGAGAACTCGAGCGTCGCGGCAGAGATGCGACGGCCGAACCCGAAGGCGAAGTTGGGCTGCACCAGGGTGAGCCGCGAGAGAGCAGTCGGCTGGTTGAACGACACCTGGATCCAATTGCCCACCGGGTTCTGGTACGGGGCCACCAGCCACGCCGTGCTCGGGTTTCCGTCGAACGCGTTCACGGGCCGGAGCGGCGGACTGGGCGCGAAGACGGAACCGTAGCCCGAAGCGGTGACCGAGCTCACGCCTTGGTATCCCGCATAGGTCTGCGTGGAGACCGCGCCACCGAACAGACCGTAGGCGATCGATGAGGCATCGCCCAGGATCTGATTCTTGGGCAAGGTGTACGACGCGGCGTTCCGAACCCCGGAGAAGGACCAGGCTCGCCGGCGGTTCGTGTCCGTGATGACGATCGAGGGGTGATCGGCCATCACCGTGGACAACTCACGCGCCGTCAGCCCTCCAGTATAGAGGATGGGCGGATTGCCCTGGAAGAGGCCCATCCGGACCGCGTCGGCCAAGCCGAAGCCGTCACCGCTCAGGAGCACAGGTGATCCCGAGTCTGCATGGACCACGGGGGCGGGGTCGGGGACCGACAGGACCTGCACAGGGAAGAGCTGGCGCTCGGTCATGGCGATCGAGTCCACCTTGCCAGGGCCGACCAGGTTTTCGCCCCGCTGGCCGAATGTTCGCTCGTGAGCCAGCGAGGGGTCGTTCGCCAGAATCTGGAGTTCGGCTGGGCGGGCCGTGTGGTCGTGGCTCCAGTCCAGGTCATTCATCAGGACGACGTCACGAACTCCCAGGTAACGCAAGAGCGTTGCCGCGTCGGCCGACGGAATGTCACCTTGATAGGGCTGCTCGATCGCCGCAAGGAGGTTCGACCCGTAGCGCTCGCCCACGGGAACCCTGTAGGGATGCACGGAGGGCAGCCACGGCGTCGCCTCGGCCAGCCCGTCGTGCAGGGCACCCCAGCGGTACACCGATCCCGGCGTCGCAGGAGCGAAGAACGCACGGTAACCGTCCTGGCGGCCACCGAGGAAGCGCAGCGCTTGCTGCCAGTACGCGGGGATGCCGGCGGTCGAGCGGCTCTTCGGAGTGTAGAGCTGTCCGGTCCACAGGGGGAAGGCGTTTGCCACGATCACGATGACCGCGACCGCCACGGCCGCTCGCCACAGCCAAGTGGACGACGGGCGCAGCCGGAGCCAGGCGCTCTCGATCCCCATGCCGCAGAGTACGGCCAGGGCCAAGTTCAGCGTGCCACCGAACTTGTACGTCGTCCGCAACCCGGCCGCTCCCGGGACGTGGGCGTAGGCGAACAGCAGGAGGTGGCCGATGGGCGTGGGGGAACCGATCGGGAAGATCCCCGCGACCACCACCGTGGCCAGGATCCCCAGGAACAGGAAGAACAGGCGATACCGCCATCGCACCAGCCAGGCGGAGGCGAACGCACCCACCGGGACGGCGAAGGTCGTCAAGATCCACAACGGCGAGGTGATGAACCGCTGCACGCTGGGCGCCCAGGGGCCGGACAGGTCCCCTCCGTAGTACGCCCAGAACCCGAGCCCGCGGATCGCCTCGGAGTAGCTGGAGGCAACGTTGATCACCTTCGGCTGTTCGCTGAACGACAGCACGTTGGAGACGTCGCTGCTGGAGGTGAGCGCGTACAGCCAGTACAGGTTCAGCCCGACCACGAACAACCCGGACCAGGCCGCGAACCACAACGCCTGCCGAACGGGGACGCTTCGCTCCACGCCGACGACCCACGCCCCGAACAGCAGGACCGTGAGGATCGCGTAGATCTGCGGCGCGCCGTTCCCACCGCCCATGAGGAATACGGTCAGCCCGAACAGCACCGGCCCGGCCAGACTGTGCGAACGCAGCCAGCGGGCCGTGACCAGCAGAAGCGTCGGAAGGAGGATGTAGGGGAGAAAGACCGCCGTGGCGCCGATGCCGTAGCCGAACGTGTACGGGGTCAGGACGTAGAGCATGGCGGCCGTTACCGGTCCGAGCACGGAGCGACGACGCTGGAAATGGTCGATGAGGCCGACCATCCCGGCCGCGGCCACGAAGAGCAGGAGGCCGTGCCAGAGCCGTTCGGTCACCCAGATCGAGAGTCCGAGCCCGCGCAGGAGGCCGATCACCACGCCCATCGGCACCAGGATTCCGGTGTGCTGTTCGACTCCCAGCGTCGTGCTCGACCTCCACACGGTGAACTGCTGGGAGAGGTCATGGCCGGGGTTGAACCAGATGGCGTCCCTGGTATCCAGGATGTACCGGCCGGGGAGGGAGAGGAGCGGCAGGCCGAACAACACCAGCGCCAGTCCGAGCCACATCATCGCTCGAGGGCGTCGCCACAGCGGCGGGTTCGCCGAGCCCAGGGACTGGCGTCTGATCCGAGGGAGAACCGGCGCCCTCATTCCAGGCTCCTGATGACCCGCGCCGGGTTTCCGGCCACCACGGCTCTCGGCGGGACGTCGCTCGTCACCACCGAGCCGTAGCCGATCACCGATCCCTCGCCCACCCGGACCCCGGGCAGGATGGCGGCTCCCCGGGCCACCCACACGTTCGGCTCGAGGATGACCGGGGCCGAACGAACCGGAGCTTCCGGGTTGGTCCGCCGGTCCAGCGCCACACTGTGCATCTCGGTGTCGAGGATGTGGGCCTGGCCCAGGATGCAGTCACGCCCCACCTCGATCAGCGTGTCGGCCTGCAGGAGCGGCCCGTTCAGGCGCGCGTTCTCCCCGATGATGATCCGGGCTTGGGGGGTGCGGGCGACAAGGCATGTCCGCCCACCGAACGCGAAGAGGTCGGCGTGCGCGCCCACGATCACCCGGCCAGGTCCCCTGATGACAAGCCGGTGGTTGGCGATCACGCCGGGTCCGAACCAGACGCGGTTGCCGCGGAGCAGCCGGTAGCCGCCCGTGATCACCGAAGAAACGAGTAGCAGGGCGAAGCGCTGAAGAGGAGAGAGCGCCTGGATCTCCAGGGGAAGGCGATCAGTGTTCACCCGTGGCAGGCCAGATTCGGTGAGGCCCGCCCGAAGACACAGCGACTACAGCACCCTCGCATAGAACATATAAGTTTGCGCGCAACAACACCCGTTGGCAATCCTCCTCGAGAGACTCGCCCCAGACGTCCTCGAACGGTCCAGAACACGGATTCTCGTAGCTCTCGTATCGCGCAGCGGATGCCGTGTACCATCGGCCCATCCTTCGCAATTGGGGTGGTTCGTGACCAAGGCCGTCGTCGGCCAAGACCACACGCTCGCCAAAAGGACGCCATTGCGCGTCATTCGAGTTCGAACCAGCTCGGCCGATTCCGCGATCGCATACGGCCTGGTGGCAGCCGTCACGCTGTGGCGGACGTGGGTGGTGCTCCAATGGAGCTTCCGGCAAGACGACTGGTTCTACGTGGCCACCGCGGCCCGGATGCCGTTCGTCCAGTTCGTTCTCCAGCAGTACCGGGGCCATCTTCTGACGGGACAGTTCGTGCTGGTGTGGTTCGTGACGAGGTTGGCTCCGCTCAACTACGGCGTGGCCGCGATCCCGCTGCTGGCCGTGTCGGCGCTGGCGGGCGTGCTGATGTGGAGGTTCCTCCGGGC
Organism: Actinobacteria bacterium UBA5182; assembly: GCA_002413185.1. Classification (GTDB taxonomy): domain Bacteria; phylum Actinomycetota; class UBA4738; order UBA4738; family UBA4738; genus UBA5182. The sequence goes on along the minus strand of DHWM01000091.1, from coordinate 8,614 downwards.
GCTGTTCGGCGAGCGGCCCGCCAACCTGGTGCCGCTGGCGGTGTTCTTGCTCTGTCCGCTGACCCTTCCGACCGCCATCTGGTGGGCTGCGGCGCTAACGATCATCCCGCTGCAAGCCTTCATCGTCGCGGCGCTGTTCGTCGTCCTCCGGTACGTCAGGGAGCCCTCGACCCGGCACTTGATCGAGGTCGGCGCAGTGTACGGCGGGGCCCTGCTGTGGTGGGAGAAGTCGGTCCTGATCCTGCCACTCGTCGCGCTGTTCGTCCTGCTCTTCCTCGGCCCAGGACGAGGGTGGGACCGGGTCCGATCGGTGGTGACGGAGCGGTGGCGCCTGTGGGCCGTCTTGGGCGGCATCACCGTTCCCTACGTGGCCTGGTATCTGGCGGCGGCGAACTGGCGATCCGGCCAGCGGCCCACCGTGGGGCAGTACCTCCACCTGGCCGTGACCACGCTCGGGTCCACAGCGATCCCGAGCTACCTGGGAGGGCCGTGGAAGGTTACCGACCGGTCGGTGTCGCCCTCCGGGTTCATTGCCCAGCTCGGCCCCGGACCGAGGCTTCTGGCGTTGAGTGCTGGGGTGGCCATCATCGGGGTCTCGCTCGTGCTGTACCGGCAAGCCTGGTGCGGCTGGCTGCTGCCGCTGGCGTACGTGGGGCTCTCGGAGGCACTCGTGGCGTCGGAGCGGCTCCGATTCGCCGGTTACCTCATCGGGGAGGCAGCTCGTTACGTCGCCGACTCCGTCGCCGTGGTGGCCGTCGGCGTAGCCTTGGCGTTCATGGTGCCGCTGGACCGCGTGGGCGACCCCGGGTGGCTCCGGCGCCGGTTCGTCTTCGAGCTCGGATTCAGGACGCACGCCAACGGGGACGGAGACGCCGCAGAGACCTCGTCGGCGATGCCGTCGAACGTCGGGCAGTCTGTCTTGGGCGCGGAGACGGGGAGGCGCAAGCGGCTTCGTCGCCGGCCTTCTGCCCGGGCCGTCGCGGTGGCGGCCGTTGCTCTGTACGCGGTCAGCTCCATGACCACGAACACCCTCCTCGCCGGCCTCTCGGCGAAGGAGTCGCCGAAGGCGTGGCTGGGGACCGTCCGGTCGCAGCTCGACGCCAACCCAACCGCCGCCATCGTCGATACGTACCTGCCCGCCGCTGTGGCTCCCGCGGCGGTGTTCCCGCAAGCGGCCAAGGACTCGGCGGCTCTGGGTCCGGTCGCGCCACGGATCCGGTGGAACGGGGCTGCGGACCAGATGATGATCTTCGACAGCTCGGGCCATCTCCGGCCGGTCCAGGTGGCCGCTCTCACCAGGGGCAGGCCCGGTCCCGTACGGGGTTGCGGTTATCTCGTCTTCCGAGCCCCCCAGACCGTGCCCCTGCAGCGGCACCTGTTCGCGTGGGTGTGGGGGATCTCCTTCGGCTACTACACGACGGTCGACGCCGGTGGCTTCGTCACCGTTGACGGGGAACGCCAACCCGTGACGTTCCATCGCGGGCTCCACGTGATGACCCTGGTCCACCACGGGACGGCCTCCTCCGTCACCATCGAGGGCGGGGGAGTACCGGTGTGCGTCGGCTCGGTTCGAGCCGGCTACCTCCGGCCGCCTTCCCCATGACGGGCCTTCGCCAAGAGCGGCAGCGGAACGGACGGTGCCGATGGACACGGTGAGGACCGAGGCCCTCGAGACCGCGGCCGAACCGGCTCCCATGGTCATCCGGCTTGCTCCGGCATCTCCCGAGGCGGCCATCGCGTACGGGGTCATCGCGGCGGTTGTTGCCTGGCGGGCCTGGGCGGCGCTGCAGTGGACGTTTCAGGGAGACGACTGGGCGTGGGTCTCCGAGGCCTCTCGAACGCCGTTCGTGAAGTTCGCACTGATGCAGTACCACGGCCACCTCCAGCCGGCGCAGTTCGCGCTGATCTGGATGGCGACGCGATTGGCCCCGCTCAACTACTTGTTGGTCCAGCTGCCGCTGTTCGTGGGGGCGTTCGCGGCCGGCGTGCTGATGTGGAAGTTCCTGGGAGCATTGTTCGGGGAGCGGCCGGCCAATCTGATCCCGCTGGCGGTGTTCATGCTCTGCCCGCTTACCGTGCAGCCGTCGCTGTGGCTCGCTGCTGCGCTCATCACCATCCCGCTGCAGCTCTTCATCGTTGCCACGCTCTTCGCGGCCCTGCGCTACGTGCGCCGGCCCTCCCCCCGCCGGCTGGCGGCGGTGGGCGCGGCGTTCGGCGGAGGCTTGCTCTTCACCGAGAAGGCCGTGCTGATCCTGCCGCTCACGGCGCTGTTCGTGCTGCTGTTCCTGGGGGAGGGCACCGGGCGGGCACGGCTGCGGCATCTCCTGGTGGAACGATGGCGGTTGTGGGCGGTCCTGGGCGGGATCACGGCTCCCTACGTCGCCTGGTACGTGTCGGCGGCGTCGTGGCAGTTCGGAGAACGGCCCCCGGCCGCCCAGATCCTGGCCCTGGGCAAGAAGACGCTGGGGTCGGCGGTGGTGCCGACGTTCCTTGGGGGACCCTGGAGGGCGTCGCCGATCCGCGGCGTCATCGACCAACTGTCGGACGGCCCGCGTCTCGCCACGTGGCTCGTGGTGGCCGGGATCGTCGTGGTATCGGTGGTGACGTATCGGCAGGCCTGGCGGGCCTGGTTGCTCCCACTGGTGTACCTGGGGATGTCCGTGGAACTGGTGGCGGCGGGCCGCCTGCGGTTCGTTGGCTACATCATCGGCCTGGCGTCCCGGTATTACGCGGACGTCGTGCCGGTCCTGGCGCTCGCGCTGGCGCTGGCGTTCATGGTGCCGCTGGAGCGTCGGGAGGACCCTCGGTGGGCCAGGCAGGAGCTGGTCATCGAGTTCGGCCCGCCGAAAGAGGCTCGCCCGGTCAGGCTGTTGTCGGCCCGTAATCTGGCTCTCCTCGTGGTGGTTGCCTATGCGGCCTCCGCCATGCTGACCGGGGTTCGGATGGCTGGTCAGTCGAAGGACTTCTCGGCGAAGACATGGGTGGCGACCGCTGCATCCCAGCTCCAGTCCCATCCGGTGGCCGCCGTCGTCGACACCTACCTTCCGCCGGATGCCATCCAGGCTGCACTGTTCCGTGAGGCCGCTAAAGCGTCCCAAGCGCTGGCCCCGATCGCGCCCGGGGTCCGGTGGAACGGTGCCGACGAGCGCCTCCTGATGTTCGATCGCGACGGGCGCCTATGGCCGGCGGCGATCTCCCCCATCAGCTCCGGCAACCCGGGACCCGTCCCGGGCTGCGGCTACCTCGTGTTCCGATCACCCGTCACCATCGACCTGCTGCACCCTCTGATCGGCTGGACCTGGGGCGTCAAGGTCGCCTACTACACCGGGCAGGAGGCCTCGGGTGAGGTGTCCGTCGACGGGCGGCGCCACCCTGTCGTGTTCCTGCGCGGCGCCCACGCGCTGCTTGTCGTCCAGAACGGCACGGCGCGGTCGGTGACGGTGGAGGGTGGGGGCAATCCTGTCTGCGTGGCGGCCGTGCGCGTGGGCTACCTCCGGCCGCTCGTTCCCGCTAGGCCCGGGCCTTGACCCAGGCCCGCTGGTCCGCGAAGGGGCGGTAGACCTCCACCGAGAGGCCGGCGTCGGCGAAGAGCCGGCGGGTCTTTCGTTCGTCCAATCGAACCCCCAGGAACGTGCGGCTGTACACGCCGAGGCGCCGGAAGCCACGGTAGTCGAGGACCCAGGCCGCCGCGGCCCGGGTCCACCGGTACGGGGAGAACGTCCAGTTCTGCAGGCTGACCAGGGCGGTGCCGCCCGGACGGAGGATCCGGGCGATCTCTCTCGTGTACCCGGCCACCACCTCCACGCTGGGGAGATGCTGGTACACCGCGTTGCAGATCACGACGTCGAAGCGATCGTCCGCAAGGGCAGCCAGTGACAGGCCGTCGGTCTGGACCAGATGAACGGCCCGGCGCCCCGCCAACGCATCCCTGGCCAGGTCCAGCATGCCCTCGGAGATGTCCACCCCGACGACAGAACCCGAACGGTCCGCGATGGCGTTCGTCATCCTTCCGGCCCCGCAGCCCAGCTCCAGCACCCGTTCGTCCCCGCGGAGGACGTAGCCGGTGAGGGCCAGGGCTCGTTCGAGGTCCTGCTCCCCCCGGAGCCGGAAGCCCTCGACGTCGGGCCGATCGAAGTCGGTCCTGGCGTCCACGAACCAGTACGGCATGCTGGCCGCTCTGGCTTCCCAGTCCGAACGCATCCGGGCGCTCCACCGGTCCGTGGATCTCAAGGGATCCAGTCTGGCTCACCGGCCCGGCCGGGCGCAACGCTCACGAACGACCGGAACGACACCGTTTCTCAGCAAACGTGGGACATTTCTGAGAGATGCGCTGGGTACCATTGCCCGCGACCGGGTGGTCGGTCGGCGTTCGCCGACCCTCGAACAAACTTCGTGAAGATCGATCTCGCCTCGAGGAAGAGGAGCGACGGAATCGCCGGGCGGCACGTGCTGCCCTGGCTCGGCCTGCTGTTCGCCGGCGCGGCGTCCCTGGGGATCTGGTTCCTGATCAAGCCGACGCTCGGCCCGGACCCTTACTACCGGGTCGGCTACAACTCCTCGACCACCGAGTACAGCTTCCAGATCCTTCTGCTGTTCGTGCCGTACGCTCTCGCGCTGATCGCCTGGCGGCGGGGAAGCCGCATCCCACTGTGGGTGCTGCTGGCCGGAGCCGTGGCGCTGCATCTCCTGGTGCTATTCGCGCCCCTCCCCCAGTCGCAGGACTTCTACCAGTACCTGTTCTACGGCCGGATGCAGGTCGTCCACCACGCCAATCCCTACCTGGTGCAGCCACGGGTCTTCTGGTCGGACCCCTGGTTCCCCTGGGCCCAGTGGCACGGGCAGACCAGCGTCTACGGGCCGGTGTGGTCGCTGCTGTCGGCGGGGGCCGTTCGGGCCGCCGGCAACAGCCTTCCCGTAGCCTTCTTCACGTTCAAGCTGGTGGTGTTCAGCCTGGACATGGCCATCATCGCCATGCTGGTTCGCATCGCCCGGCATCGCCCCGATCCCGAGGGAAGCGCCGGCTGGGGTCTCCTGGCGTACGCGTGGAACCCGCTGGTGCTGATCACCGTGCCCCTGGCCGGCGCGGCCGACGTGGCGGTGGCCGCGGCGCTCCTCGGCGGCTTGCTGGCCCGCAAGCGCGGCCGGATGGGCCTGGCCACGGTTCTCCTGACGCTGGCGCCGCTCGTCAAGATCTACGCGGCCGTTGGGTTGCTCCTGCACCTGGTTCTGCTGGCCAGGCAACGCGGCTGGAAGGAGGCGGCCAGGCACTCGGCCCTGGCGACCGGGATGGCGGGGCTGCTCTACCTGCCGTACTGGGCGGGGGTTCGAACATTCGGCGGCATCATGCAGGCCACCGGCCTCACCAACGAGTCGCTGACCGGGACCCTCCAGCGTCTCCTCATCCCCGTCGTCCACGGCCTGGGCTTCGCGTCCCCGCACCTGACGAACCACGTCGTGCGGGTGATCTCGACGGCGGCCCTGCTGGCGGCGCTGGTCTACGTGGTCACGAAGGTGCGGGACGAACGGACCCTGTGGGAGCTCACCGTGCTGGGGATGGCGGCGTACCTCTACCTGACCCCGTGGTTCTCGTACTGGTACATGGTCGGTCCGCTGGCGCTGATCGCGGCCATGCCCCGGAACCGTCTGACCTTCCCGATGCTGACGTTCTCCGCCTCGGTCTTCACGGTCCTGTGGGTCCCGGGCCGGCTCGTGGATTGGGTCGCGCAGACCGCCATCCGCTACGTGCCGCCGGTGGCCGTCTTCCTTCGTTGGAAGCCCGAACGACACGCCCGCGGCTCGGCCCACTCCACGGTCCCGGTTGGCGTGCCGGCGGGGACCGCCATCACGCAACGGGCGTCCGCCGCCAAGTGACCGCTGCATGACGAACGTCTACATCTCGATCGACATGGAAGGCGTGGCGGGCATCGCCACGCTCAACCAGGTGTGGCGAGGGAGCGACGACTACCCGGCATCCCGCCTGCTCATGACGAAGGAGGCCAACGCGGCGGTGGCCGGGGCGTTCGACGGCGGCGCCACCCGGGTCGTGGTGAACGACTCGCACGGCGACATGGCGAACCTCCTTCCAGAGGAGATGGATCCCCGGGCCGAGCTGCTGATCGGCACCCCCAAGGCCTGGTCGATGATGCAGGGGTTCGGGGCGGACTTCGACGTGGCGCTGTTCATCGCCTATCACGCCCGGGCGGGAACGGAGGCCGCGGTGCTCGACCACACGTACTCGGGACGGCTGCTCTACGAGGTACGGGTGAACGGCGAGCCGTGGGCCGAAGCCGACCTCAACGCGGCGCTTGCCACGACGTACGGTGTGCCGGTCGGACTGGTCACCGGCGACGACAAGTGCTGCGCCCAGGCGCTGGAACGGCTGAAATGGATTCGCACGGTCGAGGTGAAGCAGGCCCACGGGCGGGGTTCGGCCTCGAGCATGCATCCCTCGGAGGCCCGCCGGATGATCGCGGAGGGCGCTGCCGACGCCGTGCGGGCGGCGACCTCGGGGAAGCTCGAGCTGTTCCGGCCCGAGGCGCCCTTCACGCTGGAGGCCGACGTGGCCAACACCAGCGCCACCGAGCTGTGCGCGCTGGTCCCTGGAGTCGAACGGATCGGGTCGCGCACGGTTCGATTCGACACCGACGACTTCCGGACGCTGTACCGGTGCCTGTTGACGTGGACGCACGTGGGTGCCTCCGAGGCGCCGCGCTACCCGGGCCCGTGACGGCCTGGCCCGGAGGCTACGTCGAGCGCAATCGCGCCGTGTGGACGGGATTCGCCGTCGACTACGCGAAGCGAGCGCCGCACGCTTGGGCCTGCCAGGAGATCGAGTGGGGCATCTGGAACATCCCCGAGTCCGAAGTTGGGGCGCTCGGTGACGTCCGCGGCCTCGACGTGGTGGAGCTCGGCTGCGGGACGGCCTACTTCTCCTCGTGGCTGGCCCGGCGCGGGGCCAGGCCCGTCGGGGTCGACATCACGCCCGCTCAGCTCGCCACTGCCCGGGCCATGCAGGAGCAGTTCGGCGTGCGGTTTCCCCTGATCGAGGCGAACGCCGAACGCACGCCCCTGCGCGACGCGTCGTTCGACCTCGTTCTCTCCGAGTACGGCGCCAGCATCTGGTGCGACCCGTACCGGTGGATCCCGGAGGCGGCGCGGCTGCTTCGCGCCGGTGGCCGCCTGGTGTTCCTGTGCAACAGCGCCATCCGCATGATCACCGTGGAGGAGCTGGGCGATGCCACCATGGAGCTCCGGCGGGACTACTTCGGCATGCACCGGTTCGAATGGCCCGACGACGGCTCGGTGGAGTTCCACCTCGGGTACGGCGACTGGATCCGGCTGCTCCGCTCGAACGAGTTCGAGGTGGAGAACCTTGTGGAGCTTCAGGCGCCTTCGGACGCGCAGAACCACCCGCTGGCGGACATCGACCCCGAGTGGGCCCGCCGGTGGCCGTCCGAGGAGATCTGGGTCGCGCGAAAGCGGGCTCCGGGTTCACGATCCTAGAAAAGGCGACGATGCGTTTGGCGACGAGAGGGCTAGCTCCAACAAGGGATGGACGCCGTGCTTAAACGGTGGTACGTGCCCATAGCTGCGCTGGCCGTCGGGCTCGCCTTTCTGATGGGTGGCACGCAGACCAAAGGTCTTTCCGGTCCGAACGCCATCTCTGCTGATCAGCGCCGACCTCCAGGCGCCGCCCTCGAGGAGCTGGGTCGCTCCGTCGCCCACGAGCAACTGGCTGTCCCCGATGGACTTCCATTCTTCGGCGCAAAGCCGACGACGATCGAGGACGCCGAGACGGCGCTCGGTGCCCACATCCCCAGACCGAACTCGAAGCTCGCGTCCGATGCGACGGTGAGCGCAGTGTGGATCAATGAAAACAGCGGCCAGGTGGCGATCGATTACTCCTCCGGCCTCGAGCTCTACGCCACCCAGGACGCTGCCCCGGCAGACCCCGCGGCAGCTCAGGAGGCGATCGTGTCGACGGGTGGTCCTGCTACGGGTGCGACCGTCAACGGCACCCCGGCCGTGGTGATGACAGGAAACTACCCTGGGGACTGCCCAACCGCCGGTCCGACAGAGAGCGATTGAGGAGCCGGGGCGAATGGCTATCCCTGCGCGCCTGCTCAGCACAACCCGACGAGCATCCTCTTCAGCGAGGACGGCTGGAGGCTTGCGATCTACGGGCCAGGAACGCTGAGTGCTGACGACATCGAAGGTGTCGCCTCAACGGTGAATTAGCAGCCCGGAGACATTACAACCTCCGTCCCATCACCAGTTCGGCGATCTGCACGGCGTTGAGGGCGGCGCCCTTGCGGAGGTTGTCGCCGGCCGCGAACAGGGCCAGGGAGTTCGCGTGCTCGCCCTGGCGAATCCTTCCGACCAGCACGTCGTCGATGCCGGCAGCGTCCAGGGGTGTGGGGAACCGGTCGCTCGCCGGATCATCGACCACTCGGACCCCGGGCGCCGAGTCCAGCACCTCCCGAGCTCGGGCCGGCGTGACTTCGCGTTCGAACCTCGCATAGATCGAGACGCCGTGCCCCACCGCCACGGGCACCCGAACGGCCGTGGCCACCGCCTGGAGGTCGGGGATCCCCAGGACCTTGCGGAGCTCGTC
>DHWM01000183.1 GCA_002413185.1 Actinobacteria bacterium UBA5182 | reverse complement strand
GGCTGGTAGTAGTCGTAGTAGGAGACGAAGTACTCGACGGCGTTCTCCGGGAACACCTCGCGGAATTCGTTGGCGAGTTGCGCGGCGAGAGACTTGTTGGGGGCGATGACCAGGGTCGGCTTCTGGACCCTGGCGATGGTGTGGGCGATGGTGAAGGTCTTGCCGGTCCCCGTCACCCCCAGCAGCGTCTGGTAGTCGTCACCGCGCAGAACCCCTTGGGCCAGCAGATCGATGGCCTGAGGCTGATCCCCCGACGGTTCGAACTCCGAGACGACCTGGAACTCCGGCATGTCGCCTCGATTGTAGGTGGCGCCCACGACACGCCCGAGGGCCTCCTACCGGCGCGGTTCCCACGAGAACCGGCGGAGAGCGATGACAAGTCCGGCGACCCCCCAGATCCCCACGATCAGGAGGTCGTGCCACAGCCACGGCGACTGGCCCGGCTTGGGGAAGTAGGAGGTCAGCAGCGCTGTCTCGAAGTGCTTCGGGGCGAAGATCCCACCGATCGTGTTGAGTGTCGTGGCGGTCGACGGGATCGGGATGAAGATGTCCGAGATGAACAGGATCGGAAGGATCGAGAAGTTCACCAGCGCCGGCGCCGCTTCCACGTTGGGAATGAAGGCCGTGATGGCGAGACCAAGGGCGCAGAACGAGGCCGCGCCGACCACCAGGGTCACCACGAACGGCGCAACCGTGTGGAGCGGAAGGCGAGCGTCGTAGAAGATCCGACCGAACGCCATGCAGATGGCCACCAGCACCAGCGCCACGAACACCGCGTGGAGGATCCGGGCCAGGAGGTAGGACCATCCGGGGAGCGGGCTTCCCCTGACCCGCTTGAGCACGCCGTTGTCGCGGGCGGCCGTCACGCTGAGCGCGATATTCGTGTAGCAGGCCGTGATGACGGAGAACGCGATGATCGCCGGGACGTAGAACGTCGAGGTGGCGACCGTACGGCCCGGGGCGCAGTTCCCGTTGGCCAGGGTGAGCAGGCAGGTCGTCCCGCCGCCGAAGATGGCAGTGAACAGGACCAGGAACATCAGGGGGAAGGCGAACGTGAACCCGGCCGAGAACGGGTTTCGCCAGAACGTCTTGTTCGTGTAGCGGAACTGCCGGAGGGTCAGGGCCAGGTCGGTCATGCCTGCGGCTCCGAACCCTTGGTCAGCTCGAGGTAGACGTCCTCCAGCGAGGGCCGGGTCACTTCGAGGCCCTCCAGGGTGATCCCCTGCTCCACGGCCCACCGCGTCGCCTCATAGAGCGTCCGGGTCGGATCCTCCGTGGTGAGCTCGACCTGGCCGTCGCCGGCCTGGACCGCCGCTCCGGCGAGCGACGGCAGCTCGCTTCCCTCGGGGAGACGGAACCGAATCTTGGTGGCCGCGGTGTCGCGGCCGGCCAGCGTTCCGGGGGGACCCTCGGCCACAATCTCGCCGGCCGAGATGATCGCCACCTGCCGGGCAAGATACTGCGCCTCATCCATGTAATGGGTGGTGAGGAAGACCGTTTTGCCCAGCGATTCGAGGTTCTTGACCACCTCCCACGCGTTGCGGCGGGCCGAGGGATCGAACCCGGTGGTCGGTTCATCCAGGAACAGCAGCTCGGGGTCGCCGGCCAGCGCGATGGCCACGTCGAGCCGCCGCTGCTGCCCGCCCGAGAGCCGGATGACCCTCGCCCCCCGCTTCTCCTGGAGCCCGACCACCTCGATGACCTCGTCGAGCGGCCTGGGGCTCGGATAGTAGCCCCGGTACAACTCGATGGTCTCCGCCACCGTCAGGTACGGGTCGATCCCGGTCGACTGGAGCACGATGCCGATCTGCTCCTTCATCCGGCGTTCGCCGGAGGCCGGGTCGAACCCCAGCACCGACACCTCGCCGCCCGTTCGGCGGCGGAAACCCTCCAGGATCTCGACGGTGGTGGTTTTGCCGGCGCCGTTCGGCCCGAGGAGCGCGAACACCTCTCCTGCCGGCACCTCGAGGTCGATCCCCCTGACGGCTTCCACGGTGCGCTCATCGCCGGGTCCTCCCCGGACGTGGTACGTCATCCGTAGCCCGCGGACCTGGATGGCCGTTCCTCCGTTCATGGGCCCGAAGTCTTCCAGGCAGGGACCGGCCCGGCAATGGGCGCGTCCGACGCGGGGCTACAGCGGCTTGCGACCGGAGAAGCCCGTCTCGGGACCGTGCCAGTATCCAACCCGGCCCTCCCCGAGCCGCCAGCACAGGAACCCCTCGCGCCCCTCCCGGCGGGTCGGGAAGTCGAGCAGGCCGCTTTCGGCGTCCCGCAGGATGATCCCCTGAGCGGTGATCGATTCGACCTCCCGCCGAAGGATCGCCAGGGCCTCCCAGTACTCTTTGCCCTGTCCGCCGCCGCCGTTCATGGGCGCAGTCCTCCGGACCCGCTCGCCCGCGCCGAGGATGACCTGGCGCGCCTCCCGGACGCGCCGAAGCGATTCGCTCAGCTCGGGCAGGAGCCGGTCGGCCTCCTCGGGCGTGAACTCCCGTTCCGTCACGAGCCGTCCGCTCCGAGCAGCGCCGGCAGCTCCTCCAGCGACGCGATCCGGGGACCCTGGTGATCCTGGTGCCTCCCGCGCCGGTCCAGGAGGATCCCGAACATCCCGACGGCAACGGCCGGCTCGACGTCGAAATAGGGGCTGTCCCCGACGTAGGCGCTGTGTTCCGGCCCCACTCCGCCCCGCTCCATGGCGAGCAGGAAGAGGTGGGGGTCCGGCTTCTCCATGCCCTCCACGCCGGAGATCACTCGAACGTCGAAGAACCGGGTCACCTGCAACGACTCGAGCAGCCGCTCCAGCCATTCCTCGAAGTTCGAGATGACGCCGAGCATCAGCCCGGCCCGGCGGAGACGTTCCAGCGTCGGCTCGACGTCGGGGAACAGGCGGTAGTTCGCTTCGTCGGTGAATGTCCGGTACAGCGTGCCGGCCAGGTCCGGAGTGAACGGCAGGCCGAGCCCTTCGATCAGCTCCTGATAGATCGAGGACCACCATCGTTTGGAGAGGTCCATCGAGGTCGACCACAGGACGCCCTCCCCGGCTGCCTGGCGGAACCGGTCGGCCAGCGCTGGCAGGCGCTCCCGGAGCGCGGCCGGGTCGACGTCGAACCCTTCGTCCCGCAGGACCTTCCTGAAGAGCTCGGGGAAGGAAGGGTGGGGTGACAGCAACGTCTCACCCGCGTCGAAGAAGACGGCCTTGTACCGCACCGGCCCGATGATACGCAGCTACGTTTCGGGGCCGCCCCTGGCGGCCGTGTCGGCCAGGTCGGCCCACAACGCAGCGACCGATCTCTCCAGCCCTTCCTTCGAGCCGTCGTTCCGGATCACTCGGTCCGCCACTCGTTCCCGTTCGGCGTCGGATGCCTGGGCGGCCAGACGGGCCCGCACGTCGGCCGCCCCCATCCCGCGCTGGCCGGTCAACCGCGCCACCCGGGCGTTCTCCTCGGCCGAGACCGTCACCACCAGGTCGAACATCCCTTCGAGATGGTTCTCCACGAGGAGGGGCACCACGTACACGACGACGCGGTGGGAGTCCCGGTACGGCTCCAGCGCGTCGGCCAACAGGCTGGCCACTTCCGGATGGATGATCGCCTCGAGCGCCTGGCGGGCTTCCGCATCCGCGAACACCCGCGCGGCCAGCCGGTCCCGGTCGATCGCCCCATCGCCGCTCAGGATCCCCTCCCCGAACGCCTCGACCACCCGGCCATGCCCCGGCCTGCCGGGGTCGATGGCCCGGCGAGCGAACTGGTCAGCGTCCAGCACCACGGCACCCCTGCGTTGGAGCATCTCGGCAACGGTCGACTTCCCCGACCCGATCCCCCCGGTGAGCCCTACCAGGAGCACGGTACGGGGGGTGACCGGAGCCTAGCCGCGGCCCTCGCGCCGCTTCAGGTCTTCGAGGATCGCCTCGAGGGTGACATCCTCGTCGGCCACGGGCTCCTCGGTGTCGGCAGGGGCTGGCTCGGCCACGGCTGCCGGCTCGGCTGCGGCGGGCTCCGGCTCCGGCTCGGGCTGGGGCTCCGGTTCCGGCTCGGGCTGGGGCTCCGGCTCCGGCGCCTCGTGCATGGCGGCCTCCTCCGGAGCCTTCGCCTCGGGCTCGATGGTGGCGGCGAAGGCCTCGTCGCTGGATTCGTCGGCCCGGATCTCGGCATCGGCCAGCACCGCCGCTGTGTCCGCAGACGGCTCTGGAGCGATCTCCTCGGAGAGCTCCTCGGTGGTCTCGGCCTGGATCTCCGGCTCGGGGAGGACTTCAGGCTCGTCGGCCACCCGTCTGATGGACAGGCTGATACGGCGGCGGGAGACGTCGACGTCGACCACCTTCACCCGAACCTGCTCACCCACCGAGATGACCTGCTCGGGGGATTCGACGTGCTGGTCGGAGAGCTCCGAGATGTGGACCAGGCCCTCGATCCCCTCGCCGACCCGGACGAACGCACCGAAGGGAACGAGCTTCGTCACCGCGCCGGCGATGACCTCACCGGTCTGATGCATGCGCTCGAACTCGCGCCACGGATCCTCCTGGGTGGCCTTCAGCGACAGCGACACCCGCTCCCTGTCCAGGTCCACGTCGAGAACCTCGACCTCGACCTCCTCGCCCACGGCGACGACCTCGCCGGGATGGTCGACGTGCTTCCAGGAGAGCTCCGACACGTGGACCAGACCGTCCACCCCTCCGCCGACGTCGACGAACGCGCCGAAGTTGACGATCGAGGACACCACGCCGCGACGGCGCTCGCCCTTCTTCAAGCTTTCCAGGAACTTCTTGCGACCTTCGCTCTGCGACTCTTCCAGGAAGGCCCGCCGCGACAGGACCACGTTGTTGCGGTTCCGGTCCAGCTCGATGATCTTGCATTCGAGCTCCTGGCCCACGTACGGATGGAGGTCGCGGACGCGGCGGAGCTCCACCAGCGACGCCGGCAGGAAGCCGCG